>DASTZF010000154.1:0-5863 GCA_035764445.1 Burkholderiaceae bacterium | reverse complement strand
ATCTGGTGCACCAGCTTCGCGTAGTCTTCCGGCGTTCCAAGCCGGCTCGGGAACGGCACGCTGGCGGCCAGCGCATCCTGCACCGACTGCGGCATCGAGAACAGCATCGGCGTGCCGAAGATGCCCGGCGCGATCGTCATGTTGCGGATGCCGTTGCGCGCGAGATCGCGCGCGATCGGCAGCGTCATGCCGACGATACCGCCCTTGCTCGCCGAGTAGGCGGCCTGGCCGATCTGGCCGTCGAACGCGGCCACGCTGGCGGTGGAGATCATCACGCCGCGCTCGCCGGTGGACTCGGGATCGTTCTTGCTCATCGACTCGGCAGCGAGCCGGATCATGTTGAAGCTGCCGATCAGGTTGATGGTGATGGTGCGGGTGAACAGGTCGAGCGAATGCGCACCGTCCTTGCCGACCGTCTTGGCTGCGGGGCCGATGCCGGCGCAGTTGACCAGGCCCATCAGTTTGCCCATCGACAGCGCTTTCGACACCGTTGCCTTGGCGTCGGCCTCCTGCGTGACGTCGCAGCGCACGAACGCGGCCTTGCCGGCCCCGAGCTCGCGTGCCAGCGCCTCGCCCTTGTCGGCCTGCACATCGGCAATCACGACCTTGCCGCCCTCGCGCGCGAACATGCGCGCGGTGCCTTCGCCGAGGCCCGACGCGCCGCCGGTGACGATGAAAACCTTGCCAGCGATGTCCATGAGTGATCGACCTTTCGTGAATGCGGGGTCAGCCTTCGAGTGCAGCCAGAGCGCGAGCGCCGATCTCTTCGACGCTGCCGAGGCCCGAGATGTTGCGGTAGCGCGGCGCCGCCGGGTCGCCTCGCGACGCCCACGACGAGTAGTAGGCGACCAGCGGGCGTGTCTGCTTCTGGTACACCGCGAGCCGGTTGCGCACGGTCTCTTCCTTGTCGTCGTCGCGCTGGATCAGCGGCTCGCCGGTGACGTCGTCCTTGCCGGCGACCTTCGGCGGGTTGAACTTGATGTGGTACGTGCGGCCCGACGCCGGATGTGTGCGGCGCCCGCTCATGCGCTCGATGATCGCGTCGTCGGGCACGTCGATCTCGAGCACGACGTCGAGCTTCACGCCGGCGCTCTTCATCGCCTCGGCCTGGGGGATCGTGCGCGGAAAGCCGTCGAACAGGAAGCCATTGCCGCAGTCGGGTTGCGCGATGCGCTCTTGCACGAGCCCGATGATGATGTCGTCGCTCACCAGGTTGCCGGCGTCCATCACCTTCTTGGCCGCCAGGCCGAGCGGGGTGCCTGCCTTCACGGCTGCGCGCAGCATGTCGCCGGTCGAGATCTGCGGAATGCCGTAGTGCTGGCAGATGGTGGCTGCCTGCGTGCCCTTGCCGGCGCCGGGTGGGCCCAAGAGGATCAGTCGCATGGTCTCCTCGGCACCTTGTCGTGAGGTGAATCGAGCTTAGCACGCGGCCCCGACCGCTCGGCGCAGCCAACAGGTGTCGCAGCGCGCCCGGTCGCGACGAAGACCTCTACCCGAGGCTGGGCCACAGCGCGCGCACCCGCTCGAGGTCGGCCGGCGTGTCGACGCCTGGGCCGGGGCGCTCGTCGCTCACGTGCACGGCAATGCGCTCGCCGTGCCACAGCACGCGCAGCTGCTCGAGCGCCTCGATCGCTTCGAGCGCGCTGGCCGACAACCCGGCAAAACGGCGCAGGAAGCCGGCCCGATACGCGTAGAGGCCGACGTGGCGCAGCGGGCGCGGCTCTGCGGGCAGTGCGCTGTCGGTTGCGCGGTCGCGCCAGTGCGGGATCGGCGAGCGCGAGAAGTACAGCGCGCGCCCCGCGGCGTCGAGCACGACCTTCACCACGTTGGGATTGGCGTACTCCTGCTCATCGTCGATCGCGTGTGCCACGGTGGCCATCACGCAATCGCTGCGTTCGCGCAGCAGCGCAGCGCAGGCATCGATCATCGCGGTGGCGATCAGCGGTTCGTCGCCCTGCACGTTGACGACGATGGCCTCGCCGTCGAGCCCGAGTTGCTCGCACGCCTCGGCCAGCCGGTCGCTGCCGCTGGCATGGTCGGTTCGTGTCAACAACGCGTCCACGCCGTGGCTGCGGCAAGCCGCGACGATGCGGGCGTCATCGGCTGCCACCACCACGCGGGTGGCAGCCGAGCGTGCGGCGCGCTGCGCGACGCGTACGACCATCGGTGCGCCGTGCAGATCGGCCAGCGGCTTGTCGGGCAGGCGCGTCGACTTCAGCCGCGCAGGGATCAGAACGGTGAAGCTCATGCGGACGGTCTCGCGTGCGCTCAGGACGACGATCTCGCCCGGGCCGCTCGCGGGTCACTCCAGCGGCGACGGCGAGCTTGCCGCATCCAACGTGCGCGCTTCGCTCTCGAGCATCACCGCGATGCCGTCGCGCACCGGAAACGCCAGTCGGTCGGCAGGACACACCAACTCGCGCAGCGGCTCGCCGGCGGTGCGTTCGGCGCGCAGCGGCCCTTTGCAGAGCGGACACACCAGCAGTTCGATCAATCGATGGTCAAGCGTCATGTCGATTCATTGCGGCTGCGCGAACACCGAGGTTCAGGGCAGGGAGCAAGCGAAGCAGCAGTGTCACGTAGGTTCATGCAGGTGGCGGCAGCCAGCGCTTCAACATCTGGGCGACCGCATCATCGAGGTGGAAGTCTAGCGGCACGACCCAGACCTGCGTGCGCCCCACGCGCTCCGGGTGGATCTTGACCGCATCCTTCTCGGTCAGCACGACGTCGGCAGCGTCGCTGGCCCACGGCAGTTCGGCATAGTCCGCGTGATCGGGCAACGCGAGCGCATCGAACGCGAGCCCGCGAGCCTGCAGCATCGCGAAGAACCGCTGCGGCACCGCCGTGCCCGCGCAAGCGACCACGCGGCGCCCGCGCAGCGCTTGCCAGCTCTCGGCGTCGCCGCGCTCGCCGCGCCACCAGCGCGGCAGCATCACCACGCCGGGGAGCGACCGCTCGATCACGTAGCCGGGCAGCATGGTGCTCGGCTGCGGTGCGTTGTAGAGCACCAGCGTGCGTTCGGGCACCTCTCGCGGCAGCGGCGCTCGCAGCGGCCCGGCAGGCAGCAGCAGACCGTTGCCGACGCCGCGCTCGTCGAACAGGATCAGTTGCACATCGCGCGCCAGGGCGAGATGCTGCAGCCCGTCGTCGGCCACCAGCACATCGACATCGGGGTGCGCTTGGCAAAGCGCTCGTGCCGCATCGATGCGGCGCGCGGCCACCGCCACCGGCGCCCGAGTCCGCAGATGGATCAGCAGGGGCTCGTCGCCCACCTGGCCAGCCTGACTGCTGGGATCGACGATGCACGTCGCATCATCGCGGCGGCCATAGCCGCGCGACACCACGCCGGGGTTGTAGCCGAGCGCGCGCAGCAGCTCCACCACGGCGATCACCGTGGGCGTCTTGCCGACGCCGCCCGCCAGCAGGTTACCTACCACGATCAGTGGCCGCGGCGCTCGCTGGCTGGGGCGCAGACCGCTGCGATACAGCGTCCGCTGCGCGCCCGACAGCGCCCGATAGAGCCACGACAACGGCTGCAGCGCTCGCGCCAGCGCGTCTGGCCGCGGCCGCTGCCACGATGCGAGCAGCCTCGTGGCCCAGCCGTTCATCGGCGATGCGTCAGCGGCCCGAGGACTCGCCCGGCACCTGCGCCGCGAAGCTCAAGCGGCCGAGGCCGGCGCGGCGCGCCGCGTCGAGCACGTTGATCACTGCCTGGTGCGCGGTCAGCGCGTCGGCCGAGACGATCACCATCGGATCGGCCTTGCCGGCCGCTGCCGCCTGCAACTCCAGCGTCAGGATGTCGACGCTGCGACCCTCGACCGGCTTCTTGTCGATCAGGTACTGTCCCTGCGCCGACACGCTGACGATGATCTCCGCTGGCCGCTCGCGGATCCGCTCAGCGTCGGCGGTCGGCAACGTGATCTGCAGCTCCGAATACTTCGAGTAGGTGGTCGACAGCATCAGGAAGATCAGGATCACCAACAGCACGTCGATGAACGGGATCAGGTTGATCTCCGGCTCCTCGGAGCGGCGACGTCGAAATCGCATAGGGTCAGGCTGCGGGGTGGTGGTCGCGGGCCCTCGCCGACGACGCGATCGAAGCGCGCGCGCGCGTGGTGCAGCAGGCCGTCATCACGCGGCCGGCCGCACGACGAATCGCATCAGGTGCGGCACCATGCGCTCAGCGGCCTGCTCCATGCCGAGCGCGTACTCGTCGATGAGGCGCCTGAAGTAGCGGTAAAACATCAGCGATGGGATCGCGATGATCAGGCCGAACGCGGTGTTGTACAGCGCGACCGAGATGCCGTGCGCGAGCATCGTCGGGTTGGAGCCGCCGGTGGGCGCCTGCGAGCCGAAGATCTCGATCATGCCGATCACGGTGCCGAGCAGGCCCAGCAGCGGTGCTGCGGCGGCGATCGTGCCGAGCGTGTTCAGGTAGCGCTCGAGCCGATGCACGGCGCCACGGCCCGCGATCTCGAACGCCTGGCGCAACGCGCCCTCCTGGATGCGCGGGTCGCCCATCACCGCGCGCAGCCCGGCGGCGAGCACGGTTCCGAGCTCCGAGTTGGCAGCGAGCTTGGTCACCACGTCGGGGCCCGGCAAACTTTGCCGGGTCACCGACAACACCTCATCGAGGAGCTTCGGTGGCGAGATGCGCGGGACGCGCAGGCTCACGAAGCGCTCGATCACGAGCGCCAGCGCCACCACCGAACAGATCAGCAACGGCCAGATCGGCCAGCCGGCGGCTTGTATGATCGAAAACAAGAGTTGACCCGATGTGCCCGAGGGGGTGATGCGTCGCGTTTCGAGCGATGCAGCGAGGCGCGATTATGGCCGACCTTGTGAGCGCCGCTGAACGGTGTCGTTGCTCGGAGCGCACGCGCTGCTGCGCGCGGCCGCGAACGAATTCGCAGACGCGGCCCGAACAATCCACTGCTTCTGTGGAAAAGCTTGTGGGCAAGCCAGCAGCGCGCGCCGCAGGGGCGCATGTTTTCGTGCTCCGCGCTGGATTGCCCGAGTTTTGAGCAGTGAGCAGATGACGATGAACCTGGTGCGCGATGTGGCCGCGCCGACGCTGCGCGCGAGCGTGGTGCGATGAACGGGGACGGCCGGGTGGTGCCGCCGACGCGAGCGCTGAGCGTCGCGGCTTTGCTGCTGGCGGCGGGCGATGCACTGCAGTTTCGCCTCGGTGCAGTGGCGGTGCGAGGCGAGCTGTCGGGCTTCTCGAGAGCCGCGAGTGGCCACTGCTACTTCGCGCTCAAGGATTCTGACGGTGCCAACGCCGTTTTGCGTTGCGCGATGTTTCGGCGCGCTGCCACCTTGCTGGACTTCGCACCGCGCGACGGGCAGCAGGTCGAGGTACGCGGGCGCATCGGCATCTACGAGCCGCGCGGCGAGCTGCAATGCATCGTCGAGGCGATGCTGCCGTTGGGTTCCGGCTCGCTTTACGAATTGTTTTTGCGCCAGAAGGCCAAACTCGAAGCCGACGGTCTGTTCGACTCCGCCGGCAAGCGACCCATCCCGACCCACCCGCGCGCGCTGGGCATCATCAGCTCGACCGCCGGCGCTGCGCTGCACGACGTGCTGACCACGCTCGCACGGCGCGCGCCGCATGTGTGCGTGATCGTCTACCCGAGCGCGGTGCAGGGCGCCGAGGCGCCTGCGCAGCTCGTGCAGGCGCTGCAGCGCGCCGCGCAGCGCGCCGAGGTCGACGCGTTGATTCTTTGCCGCGGTGGCGGCTCGATCGAAGACCTCTGGGCCTTCAACGACGAGGCCGTGGTGCGCGCGATCGCCGCCTGCCCGTTGCCGATCGTCTGTGGCGTCGGCCACGAGACCGACGTCACACTGGCCGATCTCGCGTCCG
>DASTZF010000153.1:0-8363 GCA_035764445.1 Burkholderiaceae bacterium | reverse complement strand
CAGCGTCAAGAGCATGGACTGGCTGGCCGGCTCGCGTCAGCATTTCCTCGAGCTGCTGATCACGCGCACGCTGGTGCTGGCGCCGATCTACGTGCTCGGGTTCAGCAAGGACGTGATCGACGCCTACATCGTGATCGTCGGCTTCCAGGCGGTGTTCAACCACGCCAACGTCAGCGTGCGCCTCGGGCCGCTGGGCTACGTGATCGTGACGCCCAATTTCCACCACTGGCACCACTCGCAGGACAAGGAAGCGCTCGACCGCAACTACGCGGCGCACTTCGCGTTCATCGACTACGCGTTCGGCACCGCGGTGAAGTCAGACCGCGAATGGCCCGAGGCCTACGGCGTGCTGGGTGACTACGTGCCCAACGGCTTTCTGAAGCAGCTTGCCTTCCCGTTCGTCTGGAAGCCCTGACGTTCACGGTCGCCGGTGCTCGATGCCGTAGCGCGCGTAGATGGTGCGGATCGTGCCGTCGTCGAGCAAGGTCTTCAGCGCGACGTTGACCGCCTCGACCAGCGCGTCGTCGGCGCGGCGC
Organism: Burkholderiaceae bacterium; assembly: GCA_035764445.1. Lineage (GTDB taxonomy): Bacteria > Pseudomonadota > Gammaproteobacteria > Burkholderiales > Burkholderiaceae_C > JAEUPI01. Next base: position 7,827 of record DASTZF010000153.1, on the reverse strand, counting down.
AGGCCCACCGCCACGTTCCAGCGCAACTCGGGCTCGTTGTCCTGCGCGCGCACCACGGTCAGCGCTTGGCCCGGGTGGCGCAGGTTGTAGTAGCCGGCCGACGCCGGCGACACGGCACCCGCGTTGACATCACCGCGCGCCACCGCCTCCATCATGTCTTCTTCGAATCCGAACGGCACCATCGCAGCGGCCGTGCGGCTGACCACCAGGCTGGCCAGCGAATTCATCATCACGCCGACGCGCATGCCTTCGCGCAGCGACTTGTAGTCGGGCACCGTCGGTTGCCCGGGCGCGAACACCAGGCCGACGCCGCCCACCTGGTACGGCATCGACGGCCGCAGCCCGCGCTGCTCGACCCCGGGGCTGAGGATAGTGTCCATCAGCATGTCGCAGTCGACCGTCGAGGCGCGGTAGCGCGGCACGATCCACATCACCTGCAACTGCAGGCCCATGCGCTGCGCCAGAGCGCGCGCGATCTCGATCTGGAAGCCGGGCAGGTCGCCACGCTCGGCCGCATACGGCAACGCGTTGGGGTTGGCGCACAACGACAATTGCTTGCTCGTCTGCACTTCGTCGAGCGGGCGCGCCGCCACCCACGGGCACCCGCACACGAGCAGCGCGGCGAGCCAACCGGCATGGCACCGGCGCGCGAACGCGCGCCTCACTGCGCAGCCTCGGGCTTCAGATTGCGGATGTAGGCGACCACCGCGGCGATCTGCTGGTCGTTCAGCGCCGAGCCGAAGGCCGGCATCTGTCCGGTCTTGCCCATCTTGATGCGATAGACGATCTCGCCGTCGGTCAGCGCGCTGTTCATCAGCTTCGGTCCTTTGCCGGCCTCGCGGCCGCCGCTGGAGTGGCACCAGCCGCACACGCTGGCGAACAGTTGCTTGGCGTCGAACGCCGCGTCCGACGCCGCGGTGGCGCTAGGCGCTGCAGCGGCCGTTGGCGCCGATGCGCCGGCGTGCTGCCCCGATTGCATCGGACCGGGCTTGGCCGTTTGTGCTGGCGCGGCGAGCGCGCACAGCCACAGGCCGGCGGCGAGCAGCAGGTGGGCGCGCGCGTTTGGGCGGGGTGATTGAAGGTTGGGTGTCGGCACGGTGGTCAAAAAAACAGGCGCCCTGCACGGGCGCCTGTGGTGTGTTCAGCGCGTGCTCAGGGCAATGCAAACACCTTGATGATGCCCGAGTCCTTGGGCATTTGCGCGAACGTGCCCTTGAAGAACTCCGCGTAGTCGTCGCCCGCCAGGCCGCCCCAGCCGGTCATCACCGCCACGTACTGCTTGCCCTTGGCCGAGTAGGTGATGATGCCGCCGTTGTGCCCCTGGCCATTGTTGTGCTTCCAGAGCTCGCCGCCGGTGGTGGCGTCGTAGGCGCGCAGCCAGCCGCGCGCATCGGGCACGAACAGCAGGTTGCCGCCGGTCGACAGCAGGCTCGCCAGCGGGGGCTCGGGGAACTGGATCTCCCACTTCATCGCGCCGGTGATCGGATCGCGAGCCGACACGTGGCCGCGCGCCTTGCCGTCAGGCGGGTTGACGATGTTGAAGTCGGCGCCGATGTTCAGCTGCGCCATCGGTTCGAGGATCGGCGTGGTCTTCTTGATCTCGAGGTCCATGCACCACTCGTTGCCGACCTTGTACAGCATGCCGGTCTTCGGGTTGTAGGTACCCATGTTCCAGCTCATGCCGCCGGCGATGAACGGGCACAGGTTCTTGTGCTTGCCCTCGGTCATGTCGCGCCGGCCCACCAGCGTGCCATCGGGCTTGATGTCCTGCACGAAGTTGATGTTCTTGATCAGCCGCCAGACGTTCTGCACCTTGCCGTTGCGGTCGTACACCCAGACGAAGCCGCTCTTGCTCGGGTGCACGGTGTACTTCTTGCCGTCCTTCTCGACCATCACGAACTCGCCGGTGGCCGAGTCGAAGTCCCACGCGTCGTGCGGCAGCTCCTGGTGGTAGCCCTTCAGCTTGCCGGTGTCGGGATCGAGCAGGATCACCGACGTGGTGTACAGGTTGTCGCCCGGTCGAGCGCCCTTGGTCTTGTAGTCGGGCCCCGACCAGTCGTATAGCGGCGCCGGGTTGGCCGTGCCCCACCACACCGTGTTGGTCTCGGGATCGTAGCCGCCGGGCATCCAGCCGCCGCCACCGCCGGTCTTCCACGAGTCGTTGAGCCAGGTGTTGCGCGCGTCGCCGTTGTCGGCCTCGCCGCCAGCCGTGTAGAAGCGCCACAGCTGCTTGCCGGTCTTGGCGTCGACGCCGAAGATCGGGCCGCGGTCGGGCCATTCGCCGCCCTGCGCGCCGATGATGATCTTGTCCTTCACCAGCAGCGGCGCGCCGGTGAAGCCGACCGTCAGCTTCTCGGAGTTGACGAGCTTGGTCTCCCACGCCAGCTTGCCGGTCTTCATGTCGATCGCCGCCAGCTTGCCATCGAGCGTGCCCATGTAGATGTTGCCGTAGCCGATGGCGATGCCGCGGTTGTAGGGCGAGTGCGTCTGCTTGGCGACCAGGTCTTCGTTGAGCTTCTGCTTGTAGGCCCACAGCACCTCGCCGGTGGCGCCGTCTAGCGCCCACACCTGGTTGTACGAGCCCGAGTAGTACAGCACGCCGTCGACGGCCAGCGGATACGACTGCAGGCCGCGCACCGAGCGGCTGGCCACGTGCGACCAGGCTTCGGTCAAGTTCTTGACGTTGCCGGCGTTGATGTCCGACAGCCCACTGTAGTGCCACGAGCGATAGCTGCCGTGGTACGTCATCCAATTGCCGGGCTCGCTGTCGGCCTTCAGCAGCCGATCGTGCGTGACGTCCGCTTGCAGCGGCGAGGCGCAGCCCGCCGCGAGGATGACGCCGACAGCCATCGCCGATTGACGAAACTTCATGTTGTCTCCTCTTGGTGACCCGCCGGGCGCGGATTGATTGGAGCGGTTCTTGTGATGACGCCCGGGTGGGGGTTGCGTTATACGCCCGGGATCGGCGTGTCGCAAGCGAGACAACGAGTCGTGTTGGAAACCGACGAGGTTTTCAGCAGGGGCCGGCGTCGGCGCGCGGCTTCAGGTCCGCGCCGAAGAAGCTGCCTGCCAGGCGCTCGAGCGCCTTGGCCGACGCTGCGATCCAGCCCAGCAGGCGGTCGACCTGCGCGCTGCGGTTCTCGCCCGACAGGCACCAGTGGCAGAAGTGCTCGCAGTTGTTGCTGGCGACGCGGTAACGGTCTTCACCCAGCCGCGAGCGGGCGCGCGCCACCACCTCGGCCGACGCGAACCGCTGCGGCGAGTCGCCGCGCACGGTCACCGCACGGCCGTCGGCGAACTGCTCCAGTGACACCTCTTCGACCGGGCGGCAGGTCAGCGCCGCGCGCGACCAGCCGGCGTAGTGCACGACGCGATGGCCACCGACGTAGATGCCATGGTGGCTGTAGCCGCGGCGCGGCGTGACCAGGTGCGCTCCGATCGCGAACGGCTCGCACGCGAGCGCGGGCTGCAGGGCCGGCGATGCGGAGCGGGTCGTGGCGTTCATGGTCGCGGTCTCGATGCGGTGTCATGGCTTGACGCCATTGCATCGAGACCGCGCGCGGCGCGAAAGTCGGTGCGTGTCCGAGCGCGGAGCGTCCCCACGCGGGGCACCCGCAGTTAGGGATACTCCAGCGGCAGCGGGCGACGCCGCGCCGGGGAAATGGGCGCCGCGCGCCGGGCCGAGGCGATCAGCGGCCCGACGGGCGGCGCAGCCGCATCACTTCGTGGCCATCTGCTCCATCGCCTTCTTCATCTCTTCGGGCGTGACGTCGCGCATGTGGGTGGCGATCGACCACTTGTGGCCGAACGGGTCTTCGAGCTGACCGTAGCGGTCGCCCCAGAACTGGTCGGACGGCGGCATCGTCGACTTCGCGCCGGCAGACACCGCCTGCGCGATGGTGGCATCGACGTCCTTCACGTACAGGTGCAGTGTGACCGGCGAGCCGTTGAGCGCCTTGGGGCTCTTGGCGCCGTATTCGGGCATCTCGTCGACCAGCATCAGCGTCGAATCGCCGATCTGCACTGCGGCGTGCATCAGGCGACCGTCAGGTCCGGGCATGCGGCCCTTCTCGACGGCGTTGAACGCGGCCTTGTAGAAGTCGATCGCCTTGGCGGCGCCGGCGCAGACGATGTGCGGGCTCAGCGTGTGCATGCCTTCGGGAATCGGGGGGGTGGACTTGCTGGGCATCTTGCGGTTCCTCGGTCAGGGGTGGTGGTTTGCGAAGCGGCGGCGCCGCCTCGTCGACAACGACGGTTCTCCCGGCGCCGGATCGACAGCCGCGTGTGGTTTTTTCTAGGGGGCCGATGACCGGCCGCGACTGGCCTCCCGACACGGCGCACCGCGTGGGACTGTCGATGGTAGAGCCGTGCCACGAGGCGCGCGCCATCGCGAGGAGGGACCCGCATGCGACGAAGGATTCTCTTTGCCGCCGCGCTGGCGGCGACGACGGCCGCCACACGGGCCGCGAAGAAGCAGCCGGTGACCGCCGACACGTCGTCCACCAGAAGGCAACCGACGCTCGCCGACGCGCAGCAGGCTTATTACTCGGGGCAGTTCGGCCGCTCGCTGCAGTTGTACGAGGCGCTGGCCGCACAGAACAACGCCGAGGCGGCCGAGTGCGCCGGCTTCATGCTGTTGATGGGCGAGTCGATGTACGGCCCGCAGGTCCACCGAGACGTCGAGCGCGCCAAGGAGTTGCTGGTCGAAGCGGCGAGGGGCGGGCGCTCGGCCGCGGGCTTCCTGCTCAACATGATCGAGCGCACCGACTGACGCTGGCGGCGCGTCAGCCGGCGAGCGCCTCGTCGATGCGACGCGTGGTGGCGCGGCCGACGCTGCCGGTGATGGCCACCGACGCACCGGCCGCGAGCATGCGGCCGAACGCCGCGCGCACCTGCTCGAGCGACACGTCACGCACCCGCGCCAGCCGCTCGCCGACGCTGCGCACGCGCTGAAGCGCGAACAGGTCGAGCGCGGCGTCTTCGAGCCGCTGCGCCACGCGCTCGTCGTGGCGCAGCAGCCGCACGATCGCCTGGTTACGTGCACGCTCGAGGTCGACCGCGTCGACGCGCTCGGCCAGCGCGCGCATCAGTTGCACCACCTGGCCGAGCACGGTGCCGAGGTGGTCGGGCGCGAACGATGCTTCGATCGCCAGTTGGCCGCCGAACTCGAAGCGATCGGCATTGCACGCGGCGTGGTAGACCAGCCCGCGCTTCTCGCGCAACTCGGCCAGCAGCGGCGAGCTCATGCCGTCGCCGAGCACCGCGGCAGCGAGGTCGACCGCCACATCGGGGTCGCCGCGGCCGGCGACCGGGTAGCCCATCACCAGGTGCATCTGGCGCCCGACGTCCATGCGCTTGACGCGATGACCGCCCGCGTAATCGGCAGCCGGCAACTCGTTGGCCTGCCCGCGCGGCATATCGCCGAACGACGCTTCGGCGGCGCGCAGCACCGCGGCGGCGTCGATCGCGCCGACGGCGGCGACGACGACGTTGGCGCCGGTGTAGTGCTGCTGCACGTGGGCGGCGAGCTGCTCGCGCGTGCAGCGCTCGATCACGCGGCGCTGACCGATCACCGGCTGGGCGCCCGGATGCGTGCCCCAGCAGGCGTGGTCGAACAGTTGGTAGGCCACGGTGATCGGATCGTCCTCGACCTCGGCCACCTCCTGCAGCAGCACCTCGCGCTCGCGCGCCAGCTCGTCGTGCGGAAACGTCGCATGGCGAACGATGTCGGCCAGCATCGCGACGAACTGCGGCGCGTGCTCGCCGAGGCCGCGCATGTGGTACGCCGTGTGGTCCTTGTCGGTGTGCGCGTTGACCTCGGCGCCGAGCCGCTCGGCGTCGAGGTTCACGCGGTAGGCATCGCGCTCGCGGGTGCCCTTGAAGGCCATGTGCTCGAGCACGTGGCCGATGCCGTTGAGCGCGCGGCTCTCGTGCGCGCTGCCGACCCGCACGAACACGCTGACGCCCGCGGTGTGCAGGTGCGGCCGGGTCATCGCCAGCACCCGCACGCCGTTGGCGAGCGGGTGCAGCGCCGCGGCATCGTCCGGCAGCGAGGCATCGTCGGCAATCGCAGCTGGCGCCGGGCGCTGTCCCATCAAGTCATGCTACAGCGGCGCCACCGGAATGCAGATCTGGCACTCGAATCCACCGCTCACCGGGTCGTAGCTCGCGCCCGGCGGGTAGTACTCGAAGCACGGCCGGCTGTCCAGCTGCAGCCGGCTGGTGGGCAGCCATTCGCGCAGCAACTGCGCCCACGCCACCTCCACCTGCGCGGTCGTGCCCTTGAACGGCAACACCGCGTAGCGGCCGCCGGGTAGCGTGGCGGTCAGCGCGTGCCCCGATGGCACATCGTCGTCCGCCACCTCGACGCAGGCGTCGTAGCGGCATTGCGCGGGCTCGGCGATGCTGGGGTCGTCGTGGCTGATGCCGTAGCGTGCGTGCCCCATCAGGCCATCGACCATCATCCAGGGCGCGACCTCCTGCATCCAGAAGCGCGCGATCGGCTCGCCGTAAGGCCCGACGTAGCGCAGGTAGGCGACTCGCTGCGGCGCTCGCTCGATCAGTTTCACGTCCATTTGAAGCTCCAGATGCGGTTGCAAGGTGCTTCGAGTTTCGACAGGCGGGCCGGCGCGCGCCTGATCGGCCTTGCGCAGCAACTGATCGTGTTTGCGGTTCGCAAGCGGCCGCGCGCGCCACGCGGTCGGCGAGCAGCCGAAGCGGGCCTTGAACGCGCGCGCGAACGCCTCGCCCGAGCCGAAGCCGACCGCCAGCGCCACCTGCAGCACCGACAGCCGCGGTTGTGCCGCCAGCCGGCCGGCCGCGAGCTCGAGGCGCCGCCGCCGCAGATAGTCGCCCAGCGTCTCGCCGGTCCAGGCTGCGAACAGGCGGTGAAAGTGATACGGCGAGAAGTTCGCCACCGCGGCCAGCGCAGCGAGATCGAGCGGCTGATCGAGGCGGCGGTCGATCGCCTCGATCACGCGGTGCATTCGCCGCTCGTACTCGGCGCGCGAATCGTTCGTGGCCACGCCGCTCTTCAGCGCTCCACCGCGGCGTAGACCATGTTGCGCAGGATCGAGCGGTATGGCACGCGCTGCTTCGGCGACTGCATCATGAAGACCACGAACAGGTGGTTCAGTGGGTCGACCCAGAAATAGGTGCCGCCGGCGCCGCCCCAGTAGATGTCGCCGGGCGCCCCGGCGTAGGCCGACTCGCCGCCGGCCAGCCGCGTCGCGAAGCCGAGCCCGAAACCGTAGCCCGGGCCGGGCAGGTACAGCGCCGTCTTGGTGACCGCAGTGCCGAGGTGGTCGCTGCTCATGAAATCGATCGTGCGCGGGCTCAGGTAGCGCTTGCCGTCGAGCGTGCCGCCGTTGAGCAGCATCTGGGCGAAGCGCGCATAGTCGTCGGCCGTCGAGACCATGCCGCCTCCCCCGGACTCGAGGTTGCGCACGATGCGCGGATCGTTGACCGTGGCGCCGACGCCGATCGTGCGATCGTCGGCCAGCGGCTCGGCGATGCGCGACTGCCGCGCCGGCTCGCTCACGTAGAAGGTGGTGTCCTTCATGCCCAGCGGGTCGAGCAGGCGCTCCTTCAGCACGGCGAGCAGGGGCTTGCCCGACACCACCTCGAGCACGCGGCCGAGCACGTCGGTGGAGTAGCTGTAGTCCCACGTGCTGCCGGGCTGGTAGTGCAGCGGCAGCTTGGCCAGCGCATCGGCGAACTCGGCGCTGTTGACAGTGGGCGGCAGCGTGGCCAGCGCATCGACGTAGGCCTTCTTGACCAGCGATTCGCCGAAGAAGCCGTAGGTGAGCCCCGAGGTGTGGCGCAACA
>DASTZF010000152.1:0-3423 GCA_035764445.1 Burkholderiaceae bacterium | reverse complement strand
GGCATCACGGGCGCCGGTGTGCCGAGGCCCTGCAACGCGAAGCGAGCGAACGAATCGAGCAAGATGGGCAACCCGGCGACGATCAGGGCGGCGCCGAGCACGCGCGCGATCGGGAATAGCGGAGGCGCGAAGTGCCAGTGCGTGAGGTACCAAGGGACGTACACGGCGAGCGTGCCCGGAGCGATGACCAGGAAGATCGCGGAACCAATGATCGCGGCGGCGCGCTGCACGATAGGAGCATACTCAACGCCGCCGCGAATCGTGCGGATTGGGCGAGCGCTGGTGTCGCGTGATGACCTGGCGCAGGACAGCCGTTAGCGGACGACGCTAGATCTGTTCCGAGGACGCCCCGAGGCAGGCAGTCAGGTTGTCGGCACCCTCACCCCCGCCGCCACGTCCAGCGCACCCTCCCCGCGCGCGATCCCCTCATCCAGCAGCGCCGCCAGCGCCGGAATCATCGCCAGAGTCTGTCCACCGGGCGCGGCCTCTTCCACCATCAGGCGCAGGTCCTTGCGCGCCATCGACCGAGCAGCTGAGCCGGTGTCGACCTAGGTGTTGCCCCGCCAGAGCAGGCGCCTAGACTCGTGCACTTCGTCGACCGTTTGAGGAGAAGCGCGTGAGACTCTCCGTCCCGGTTTCTGTCCTCGCCACCCTGCTGCTGCCCGTGCTGCAGGCACGTGCCGACGTGATCACTGATTGGAACGTCACGGCGTTGAGCCTGACGCAGTCCGGCCCGCCCCAGATCGAGATGCGCACGCTGGCGCTGACGCACGTCGCGATGTTCGATGCCGTCAACGCGGTCACGCGCACGCACCAGGCCTACATGAGTCCGGCACCGACAGCCCCCGCCGGTGCGTCGGCCGAGGCGGCCGCCGCAGCCGCAGCACATGGGGTGCTGATGTCGATCTACCCGCTGCAGAAACCGGCACTCGACGCCGCGCTGCAGGCCTCGCTGGCCAAGCTGCCCGACGGTGACGCCAAGACCGGCGGCAGCACGCTAGGTCGCCAGGTCGCCGAGCAATGCATCGCCATGCGCAGCGGCGATGGCTCGAACGCGCGCGTCGCCTACACGCCGGCCACGACGGGCCCGGGCAGCTGGCAACCCGCGCCGCCGTCGATGGGGCCGTTCGTCTCGGTCTTCTGGGCCGATGTCAAGCCTTTCTTCCTGAAGTCGTCGACCGAGGTGACGGCGCCCGGTCCGCTGGCGGTGGATAGCGCGCAGTACGCGAAGGAACTCGACGAGGTGCGCCGCCTGGGTCGGCGCGACTCCACCGAGCGCACCGCCGAGCAGACTGCCGCCGCGATCTTCACGCTCAACAACGGTGGCCAGATTTGGAACGCCGCCGCGCGCGCCGCGGCAGCGGCCAAGGGCACCACGATGCCGGAGAACGCCCGCATCTTTGCCGTCATCAACATGGCCGCGCTCGATGCGGTGATCACCGGCTGGGAAGTCAAGCGCAAGATGGGCACCTGGCGCCCGGTGACTGCCATCCGCGCCGCCACAAGCAACCCCGACCCGAAGTGGGAGCCGCTGATCAACACGCCGTCGCACCCGGATTACGTCTCCGGGCACTCGATCACCTCGGGCGCCTGGTCACGCTCGCTGCAGCTGCTCTTCGGCAACGATGGTGTGCCCTTCACTGCCACCGGCTTCGGCGGGGCGATGACGCGTCAATTCACCAGCTTCTCGCAGGCCTCCACCGAGATCGAGAACGCCCGCATCTGGGCCGGCATCCACACACGGTCGGCCGACGAGCACGCCACGGCCCTCGGCCGCCGGGTGGGCGAAATTGCGGTGCAGCGTGCGATGAAGAGGATCGACTGAAGCTGCTCGAAGGGGCTGAACGCGCCGCGGACGGGGTCAACGAACGATCTTGTCGACGCCGTTGGCGCGGTCGAGCCCCTTGGCTTGGTCGAATCCCTTCACGCCACGAAAGATCGCGCCACTGAGCTCGGCCTCGGTGAAGTCGGCGCCCGTGATGTCTGCGCCCGTGAGATCGGCGCCATCGAGCTTGACGCGAAAGAAATTGACGCCGCGCAGGTTGCTGACGCTGCAATAGTTGCGCGTTGGCGGTTAGCGGAATCGGGCCGACGATCCCACTCAGTCCGACAAAGCAACCCCAGCGAGCTACTCGCCCCTTCGTACTCCACCAGGAGACCATTCCGGCCTCTTCCGCTCGCCATGCGGATTGAGCCGATGCCGTCAGCCGCTACGCATCTGCATTCGGTCCGCCGTGCGTCACCGGGCTCAGCATTCGCCATGCGGCCACGATCTCGCGGTGGTGGGGAATCCTGCCGAGGAACTCATCTCGACGAGCAGCGTCCACCAGCGAGTCGGCCTTGGCCCGCAAGGCGGCGTAGGCCGCGTGCAGGAGCTGCGCGGCGCGCGGGTCGCTCACTCGTGACAGTGCGCGATAGCAGGTCAGTTCGATCAATCTCGGGGAGTCTGCGCCATCCAGGGCGCGTCCCGTACTCAAGTGCGGCAACAGCGCCTCGACGTGCCGCAGCGCGGCGGCTGTGTCGCCCTGTGCCAGAGCCACCCGGATCAAGCCGGCAGTCGCGTTGTGGCGCAGCGGAGAGTCGATACGCAAAGCCAGTGATAGTGCCCGATCGTAGGTGCCGAATGCTTCCTCGCTGTGGCCCAGATGCAGCTCCGCGTCGCCTCGGACGAGCAGTGCGAAGATTTCGTAGTCAGGTGCCTTCATGGCAGCCGCTAGGTCGTGGGCGGCGCGCGACAGCGCCAACGCGCGTTCACCATCGCCTTGCCATTGCGAGACCTGTGCGAGGTTGACCAGGCAGTTGCCCTCATTGGCCCGGTCTCCGATGGATCGAGCAAGTTGCAGGCCTTCTTCAAGCACATGCGCGGCCTGCTCGAAGTCGCCAAGACCAAGCCACGCAGCACCCAGATTACCCAGCGTCAGGACCTCGCCGCGCCGGTCCTTGATTTCGCGCTCGATGCGCAGCGACTCGCAACTGAGCTCGACCGTGCCCAGCAAATCTTCCTGCCATCCAACGATACCTGCCAGCGTGTCGAGGAATCCGCTTTCGACACTCTTCAGTCCGAGCTGACGCGCTTCGGCCAGCCCTTGCTGCGCCACCGCCTTGGCCGACTCGAAGTCGCCGCTGTCGCGCCGTGCGAAGGCGAGCAGCCGTTGAGCGCGCAGTCGCAGCACATGGTCGCCGGCGAACGATGCCAGTGCGATCGCAGTTTGCGCAGCCCGCTCGCACGCCGTCGTATCGACGATGCGGTACGCCAGGTTGCTCCGTCGATACGCCGCGTACGCCCGCCGACAATCGTCGCCCATCGCTTCGGCCAGCATCCGCAGCGTTTCGACGTCGTCACTTTGCTCGCTGCGCATACCCTGCAGGTCGTAGGTCTGCTCGCGCACTTCCAGGAGCCGCCAGCGCAGCGAGGCGATCTCT
>DASTZF010000151.1:0-2933 GCA_035764445.1 Burkholderiaceae bacterium | reverse complement strand
CGGCGACCGGCGTGCCCGTCGAGCAGGCCGCGCAGGTCGTAGAGGTCGGCCACCTCCTTGGGCGCCAGCACCCGCACGAACACGCCGGCGTGCTTGCGCGCCGCCACCAACCCGGTGCTGGCCAGCTCGCGCAACGCTTCGCGCACCGGCACGCGCGACACGCCGAGGCGCGACGCCACGTCGGGCTCGTTGATGCGCTGCCCCGGCACCAGATCGCCGAGGACGATCGCGCGCAGCACGTCGTCGCGCACGAGTTTGGCCAGCGAGGTGTCGCGGATGTCGGCCAGCAGGTCGGAGGGTGAGGGATTGATCCAGGGCAGCATGGGACCGTTTCAGCGTAACGTATACGATATTAGCGGATCGCACCGATGGAGACGGACATGCCACGTTCAATCTGGATCGCCATCTTGTGCGCCCTCGGCGGCGCCATCGCATCACCGGCGATCGCACAGACCGTGAAGGTGACGCCGCTCGGCGGCATCGAAGGCGAGTTCTGCCCGCAGGATCGCGCACTGATCTTCGAGGACCCGAACGGCACCCGCGTGCTGTACGACCCGGGCCGCACGGTCGCCGGGCCGAGCGATCCGCGCCTGGGCAAGATCGACATCGTCCTGGTCAGCCACATGCACGGCGACCATGCCGGCAACGCCCACAACAAGGAGCCCAACGCCGGCACTTGCGCAGCACCCGACATGTCGGTGTCGGCGCTGCCGAACTCCAACGCCGTGAACATCGCGCTGGCCAAGAAGTCGAAGATCGTCACGGGCAGCGAGATGCCGGCCTTCTTCGCGGCCAAGCTCAAGGCCAACGGCGGCAACCCGGCCGATTCGATTCTCACGCGCTTCGGCGGCAGCGTGACGATCAACGGCATCCGCATCGCCACGGTGGCGGCGCTGCACAGCAACGGTCTCGACCCCGACTACATCGGCGGCGACCTCGGCAAGGCGATGAAGGAGGCCGGCATCGCAGGAGACGTCGGTCTGGCCACCGGCTACGTGCTGCGCTTCAGCAACGGCCTGGTCGCGTACCTGTCCGGCGACACCGGCATCATCGCCGACCAGGAGCTGGTGGTGCGCAACCACTACAACGCCAAGCTGGTGGTGATGAACATCGGCGACGGCTTCACCACCGGCCCGGTCGAGGCGGCCTACGTGATCAACGATCTCGTCAAGCCGGCCTCGGTGATCGCCTCGCATGCGAACGAAGTCGGCACCGTGAGCGGCAAGGTGCGTCCCGGCAGCAAGACCGAGGCGTTCGCGAAGGCGGTGAAGGTGCCGGTGCACGTGCCGCTGTCGGGCAAGACGATGGAGTTCGACGCCTCCGGCAAGTGCACGGCCGGCTGCGGGTAGCACAGCCCGGTCCAAGGCAGCGGCCGCGCGGGTTCGGCCACGCGCTCGCTGCGCGGCCGCGGCGCTATCCTGCGCGAGCGTGGCCGCATCGCGCGGTGACGCCGTGACATCACCGGGAGAGTCGCATGAGCCAGCCCCACGACAGCCGCAGCGCGCCCGTCGGCCTCGTGCTCGACCACCTCGACTGGCCGTTCTTCGAGCCGCACCACCGCACGCTCGCGCACGAGCTCGACGCCTGGGCAGCGGCCCATGTGCGCAACGCGCACGGCGACGACGTCGATGCCGACTGCCGCGCGCTGGTGCGCGCACTCGGCGCGGCCGGCTGGCTCACGCACGCAGTGGGTGGCCGCTCGTTCGGTGGCGCCGCCGAAGTGATCGACACGCGTGCGATCTGCCTGCTGCGCGAGACGCTGGCGCGCCACCACGGGCTGGCCGACTTCGCGTTCGCGATGCAAGGGCTGGGGTCGGGTGCAATCAGCCTCGCCGGCACGCAGGCGCAGAAGCAAGCCTGGCTGCCGCGCGTGGCGCGCGGCGACGCGATCAGCGCCTTCGCGCTGTCGGAGCCCGATGCCGGCTCGGACGTGGCGAGCATGCAGTGCGCCGCGCGCCGCGACGGCGACACCTACGTGCTCGACGGCGAGAAGACCTGGATCTCCAACGGCGGCATCGCCCATCTCTACGTCGTGTTCGCGCGCACCGGAGAGGCGCCGGGTGCGCGCGGCATCAGCGCCTTCATCGTCGAGGCGGGCACGCCGGGGTTCGAGATCGCCGAGCGCATCGACGTGATCGCGCCGCATCCGCTGGCGCGGCTGCGCTTCAACGGGTGCCGCGTCGCGGCGAGCAACCGCATCGGCGAGGCGGGCGAAGGCTTCAAGGTGGCGATGCGCACGCTCGACGTGTTCCGCACCTCGGTGGCCGCGGCAGCGCTCGGCTTCGCGCGCCGCGCGCTCGAGGAGGCACTCGCGCGCGCGACCAGCCGGCGCATGTTCAACGGCACGCTGGCCGACTTCCAGCTCACGCAGGCCAAGCTCGCGCAGATGGCCACCACGATCGACGCCGCCGCGCTGCTCACCTACCGTGCCGCGTGGCAGCGCGACCGCGGTCGCAACGTCACGCGCGAGGCGGCGATGGCCAAGATGGCGGCCACCGAAGGCGCGCAGCAGGTGATCGACGCTGCGGTGCAGATGTGGGGCGGGCTCGGCGTGCGCAGCGGCGTCGCCGTCGAGCGCCTGTATCGCGAGATTCGCGCGCTGCGCATCTACGAAGGCGCCACCGAGGTGCAGCAGTTGATCATCGCGCGCGAACTCTTGAAGGGCGCACACGCCCAACCCGAAAGGTGAACATGCAAGTGCTGCAACCTGCCCACTGGCCGCGCCCGAAGGGCTACGCCAACGGCGTCGCCGCGAGCGGCCGCATGGTGTTCGTCGCCGGCATGATCGGCTGGGATTCCGAGGGCCGCTTTCCGAGCGACGACTTCGCCGACCAGGCGCGCCAGGCGCTGCGCAACATCGTCGAGGTGCTGCGCGAAGCGGGCGCGTTGCCCGAGCACATCGTGCGCATGACCTGGTACGTCCTCGACAAGCG
>DASTZF010000150.1:0-3025 GCA_035764445.1 Burkholderiaceae bacterium | reverse complement strand
CCGCCTGGCGCGGCTGCTGGAGCTGAAGGCGCCGGAGATCATCGTGCGCAACGAGAAGCGCATGCTGCAGGAGGCGGTGGACTCGCTGCTCGACAATGGCCGTCGTGGCAAGGCGATGACCGGTGCCAACAAGCGGGCGCTGAAGTCGCTGGCCGACATGATCAAGGGCAAGAGCGGCCGCTTCCGCCAGAACCTGCTCGGCAAGCGCGTCGACTACTCGGGCCGCTCGGTCATCACGGTGGGCCCGACGCTCAAGCTGCACCAGTGCGGCCTGCCGAAGCTGATGGCGCTCGAGCTGTTCAAGCCGTTCATCTTCAGCCGGCTGGAGGCGATGGGCATTGCCACCACGATCAAGGCGGCGAAGAAGGAAGTCGAATCCGGCACACCGGTGGTGTGGGACATCCTCGAAGAGGTGATCAAGGAGCACCCGGTGCTGCTGAACCGCGCACCGACCTTGCACCGGCTGGGCATCCAGGCGTTCGAGCCGGTGCTGATCGAAGGCAAGGCGATCCAGCTGCATCCGCTGGTGTGTGCGGCGTTCAACGCCGACTTCGACGGCGACCAGATGGCCGTGCACGTGCCGCTGAGCATCGAAGCGCAGATGGAAGCGCGCACGCTGATGCTGGCCACCAACAACGTTCTGTTCCCGGCCAACGGCGAGCCGTCGATCGTGCCGAGCCAGGACGTGGTGCTGGGCCTGTACTACGCAACCCGCGAGCGCATCAACGGCAAGGGCGAAGGCATGGTGTTCGGCGACCTCGCCGAAGTGCAGCGTGCGCTCGACAGCGACATGGTCGAGATCACGGCCCGCGTGTCAGTGCGTCTGACCGAATGGGTCAAGGATCGCGACAACGGCGGTGACTTCGTGCCGCAGACGGCTCTGGTGGATACCACGGTCGGCCGTGCGCTGCTGTCTGAGATCCTGCCCAAGGGGCTGCCCTTCTCGACCATCAACAAGACGCTGAAGAAGAAGGAGATCTCGCGCCTGATCAACGCGTCGTTCCGCCGCTGCGGCCTGAAGGAAACGGTGATCTTCGCCGACCGTCTGCTGCAGTCGGGCTTCCGGCTGGCCACCCGTGCCGGCATCTCGATCTCGATCGACGACATGCTGGTGCCGAAGGAGAAGCACGGCCTGATCGAACGCGCCGAGAAGGAGGTCAAGGAGATCGAGCAGCAGTACGTCTCGGGTCTGGTGACGGCGGGCGAACGCTACAACAAGGTGGTCGACATCTGGGGCAAGACCGGCGACGAGGTCGGCAAGGTCATGATGGGCCAGCTGTCGAAGGAGAAGGTCACTGACCGCAACGGCAAGCCGACCGAGCAGGAATCGTTCAACTCGATCTACATGATGGCCGACTCGGGCGCGCGCGGCAGCGCGGCGCAGATCCGTCAGCTCGCCGGCATGCGGGGCCTGATGGCCAAGCCAGACGGCTCGATCATCGAGACGCCAATCACGGCCAACTTCCGCGAAGGCCTGAACGTGCTGCAGTACTTCAACTCGACGCACGGCGCTCGCAAAGGCCTGGCCGACACGGCGTTGAAGACCGCCAACTCCGGCTACCTGACTCGGCGACTGGTCGACGTGACGCAGGACTTGGTGGTGACGCAGGAAGACTGCGGCACCGGCAACGGCTTCGCGACGCGCGCACTGGTCGAAGGCGGCGAGGTGATCGAGAGCCTGCGTGACCGCATCCTCGGCCGCGTGGCGGCGGTCGACGTGCTGCATCCCGAGACGCAGGCGG
This sequence comes from Burkholderiaceae bacterium, assembly GCA_035764445.1. Lineage (GTDB taxonomy): Bacteria > Pseudomonadota > Gammaproteobacteria > Burkholderiales > Burkholderiaceae_C > JAEUPI01. The sequence goes on along the minus strand of DASTZF010000150.1, from coordinate 1,283 downwards.
CGATCGTCGACGGCGGCGCGATGCTCGACGAAGAGGCGCTCGATGCGATTGAGAACGCCGGCGTCGACGAGGTCAAGGTGCGCACACCGCTCACCTGCGAGACGCGCTTCGGCATCTGCGCCAAGTGCTACGGCCGCGATCTCGGCCGCGGCGGGCTGGTCAACGTCGGCGAGGCGGTCGGCGTGATCGCCGCGCAGTCGATCGGTGAGCCCGGCACGCAGCTGACGATGCGCACGTTCCACATCGGTGGCGCGGCGCAGCGCGCGGCGGTGGCCAACAACGTCGAGGCCAAGTCCGATGGCATCGTCGGCTTCAACACCACGATGCGCTACGTCACCAGCGCCAAGGGCGAATTGGTGGTGATCGCGCGCTCCGGCGAAGTGATCATCCTCGACAGCCACCACCGTGAGCGCGAGCGCCACAAGGTGCCGTACGGCGCCACGCTCAACGTGCGCCCCGACCAGTCGATCAAGGCCGGCACGGTGCTCGCCACGTGGGATCCGCTCACGCGTCCCATCATCACCGAGTACGCCGGTGAGACGCGCTTCGAGAACGTGGAAGAGGGCGTCACGGTCGCCAAGCAGATCGACGAGACCACGGGCCGGTCGAGCCTGGTCGTGATCGATCCGAAGCGCCGCGGCACGTCTTCGACCAAGGGGCTTCGCCCCGCGGTGAAGCTGATCGGCACGAACGGCAAGGAGGTGAAGCTCGCCGGCTCCGAGCAGAACGTGAACTACACGTTCCAGATCGGCGCGATCATCACGGTGAAGAACGGGCAGCAGGTGAACGTGGGCGACGTACTCGCGCGCATTCCGCAGGAGTCGTCGAAGACCCGCGACATCACGGGCGGCCTGCCGCGCGTGGCGGAGCTCTTCGAGGCGCGCTCGCCGAAGGACGCGGGCCTCCTCGCGGAGATCACCGGCACGGTGTCGTTCGGCAAGGACACCAAGGGCAAGCAGCGCCTCATCATCACGGACTTCGACGGGGCCGCCCACGAGTACCTGATCCCGAAGGACAAGCACATCACCGTGCACGACGGCCAGGTGGTCAACAAGGGCGAGATGATCGTCGACGGCCCGGCGGATCCGCACGACATCCTGCGGCTCCAGGGGGTGGAAGCGCTCGCGCGCTACATCATCGACGAGGTGCAGGACGTCTACCGCCTGCAGGGCGTGAAGATCAACGACAAGCACATCGAGGTGATCGTGCGGCAGATGCTGCGCCGCGTGTCGATCGTCGATCCGGGCGAGTCGCGCTTCATCACCGGCGAGCAGGTCGAGCGG
>DASTZF010000149.1:0-12039 GCA_035764445.1 Burkholderiaceae bacterium | reverse complement strand
GTCGCGTCAGTTGCTGCGCCTGTTCGTCGAGCCGAAGGCGGCGGCATCGCAACGGCCGCAGCACCTCGACCCGTCGGCACTGGCGACACCGTCGCTGGCGATCAGCTGCGCGGCGCGCGAGGCGCTGCACCAGGCCGACGTGGTGGAGACGATGCTGCGCGGCATCGTGCCCGTGCTGCGCACCAACGACCTCGCGCTGGCCGAGCAGCTGCGCCAGATGGACGACACCGTCGACCAGCTCTACACGTCGATCAAGCTGTACCTGACGCAGATCTCGCGCGAGGCGCTGAACGAGCGCGAGAGCCGGCGCTGGACCGACGTGGTGTCGTTCACCATCAACATGGAGCAGATCGGCGACATCATCGAGCGCGTGCTGCAGGACATCGAGGACAAGAAGATCCGCCCCAACCGGCGGTTGTCGGACGCCGGCATGGGCGAGGTCTGCCACCTGCACGAGCGGCTGGTGTCCAACTTGCGGCTGGCGATGAGCGTGTTCCTCGACGGCCATCTGCGCGACGCGCGCAAGCTGCTGGAAGAGAAGGCGCGCTTCCGCGACCTGCAGCACGAATACGCGGCCAGCCACATCGCGCGGCTGCAGGACAACACCACACAGAGCATCGAGACCAGCTCGCTGCACCTGGACCTGATCAGCGACTTGAAGCGCATCAACTCGCACATCTGCTCGATCGCCTACCCGATCCTCGAGTCGGCCGGCGCGCTGGCGGCCACGCGCATCCGCACGTCGGTGCTGACGCCGACCGAGTCGGACCTGCAGAAGCTCGAATGAGCGCGCCACGCCTTCGCGTGGCCAGCGCGCAGCGATGACGCTCACCTGGCCGGTGATGCTCGCCGTGCTGTTCGGCGCGGTGCTGCACGCGGGCTGGAATGCACTGGTCAAGTCCAGCGGCGACAAGGAGCTCGACACCGCGCTGGTGCACTTCCTGGGCGCGTTGGTCGCGTTGCCGCCGCTGCTGCTGGTGGGGCTGCCGCCGGCGGCGGCGTGGCCCTTCATCGCCGCATCGCTGGTCGTGCACATCGCCTACTACGTGACGCTGGCCGGCGCTTACAAGCACGGCGACCTCGGGATGACGTACCCGATCATGCGCGGCAGCGCCCCGCTGCTGGTGGCGCTCGGCAGCTCGCTCGTGCTCGGCGAATCACTGTCGCCGCTCGCCTGGGCGGGCGTGCTCGGCGTGACCATCGGCGTGGCGATGGTCGGGCTCGCACACCCCGGCGAGGCGCTGCACCACCGGCGCGCACTGAGCTTCGCGCTCGCCAATGCCGTGGTGATCATGACCTACACGTTCATCGACGGCAGCGGCGTGCGCACGGCGGTGCGCGTGGGCGCCAGCGCGATGAGCTACGTGCTGCTGCTGTTCGTGCTCGACGGCTTTCCTTATCCGGCGATGGTGGTGCTCCGGCGCGACGCGGCCGGCCGGCCAGCAATCCTCGACTATGCGAGGCGCCGATGGCCGCTGGCCGCGCTCGGCGGCGCGGCGTCGATCGGCTCGTACGCGATCGCGCTGTGGGCGATGACGCGCGCTCCGGTGGCCGCGGTGTCTGCGCTGCGCGAGACGTCGGTGCTGTTCGCCACGCTGCTCGGGGCGTGGCTGCTGAAGGAGCGGCTGGGCGTGCAGCGTCTGGTCGGCGCGGTGGTCATCGTCTGCGGTGTGATCGCGCTGCGCTTCGGCTGATCGGCGGGGCACAGTCGGGCCGATCGAGTATATTGTTGACAATCTGCAAAGGCGCCTCTACGCTGCGCCGCCAGCCCTCGCGACCATGCCGACCCAGACCGACCCGACCAAGCGCGCGCCCGCGGCCGCCGCGATCGAGCTGCTGCGCGAGAACTCGCTGGCCATGCTGGCACAGCGCGAGCTCGAGCGCCGCATCGTGTCGGGCGAGCTCGCGGTGGGCGCCAAGCTGAACGAGGTCGACATCGCCAACGCGCTCGGCGTGTCGCGCGGACCGGTGCGCGAGGCGTTCCGGGCGCTCGATCAGGCCGGGCTGGTGCGGGTCGAGAAGAACCGCGGCGTGTTCGTGCGCCAGCTGTCGCTCGACGAGGCCAACGAGGTCTACGAGGTGCGCGCCGCGCTCGAGGGCCTGATCGGCCGGCTCGCCGCGCAGCGCATCGACCCCGACGAGATCGAGCAGCTGCGCGCGATCGTCAAGAAGATGGCGGTGCTCGACAAGTCGCGCAAGGCCGAAGCGTACTTCGCGCTCAACCTCGAGTTTCACGAGCTGGTGGCGCGCGCGGCGCGCAATGGTTCGCTGCTGACCCACTACCGCCGCGTGGTCAACGAGCTCGATCTCTATCGGCGCGAGACGATCGCGCGCAGCATCGACAGCATCGCGGTGTCGACGCGCGAGCACGAGGCGATCGTCAACGCGCTGGCCAAGGGCGACGAGCGGCTCGCCGAGCGGCTGCTGGTCGAGCACGTGTTGCACAGCCGCGAGCGGCTGCACGGTGCACTGGCCAAGTCGGCACGCGGTGCGCGCGCCGAGTGACGCGCAGGCTCCATCTTCAAGGGTAGTTCCATGGCAAGCCAGAAGTCCCCGGTCACCGTGAACGGCACCGCCTATCGCTGGCCGGCGCGGCCGATCGTGGTCGTATGCATCGATGGCGGCGATCCGGCCTATCTGCGCCAGTTTCTCGACGCGGGGGCGCTACCGAACATCGCGCGCTTCATCGCGCAGGGGTTCGGCACCGTGGCCGACGGCTCGATGCCGTCGTTCACCTGCCCGAACAACATGTCGATCATCACCGGCACGCCGACTTCGAAGCACGGCATCTCGGGCAATTTCTACCTCGACACCGCGACCTGGCAGCCGGTTGTGATGACGGGCCCCGAGCTGCTGCGCGGCGACACCATCCTGAAGAAGTTCGCCGACGCCGGCGCCAAGGTGATTTCGATCACTGCCAAGGACAAGCTGCGCAAGCAGCTCGGCAAGGGGCTCGACGTGCGCCAGGGGCATGTGTCGTTCTCGTCGGAGTACGCCAGCCGCTGCACGCTGGCAGACAACGGCATCGAGAACGTGCTCGAGTTCGTCGGCATGCCGCAGCCCGACATGTACTCGATGGAGCTGTCGCTGTTCGTGCTCGAGGCTGGGGTCAGGCTGCTGGCCCAGCGGCGGCCCGACCTGCTGTACCTGTCGCTGACCGACTGGGTGCAGCATAAGTACGCGCCCGACGAATCCGAGGCGCTGCGGTTCTACCGCGCGCTCGACGATGCCTTCGGCCGCCTGGCGGCGCTCGACGCCACCGTCGCGCTGACCGCCGATCACGGCATGAGCGACAAGAGCAATGCGGCCGGCGAGCCCAACGTGATCTGGCTGCAGGACATCCTCGATGCCAAGTTCGGCGCCGGCACCACGAGCGTGATTTGCCCGATCACCGACGCCTTCGTCGGACACCACGGCGCGCTCGGCGGCTTCGTGCGCGTCTGGAGCCGAGGCGCGGTGAGCGCGCGCCAGATCATCGAGCACATTGCCGGCATCGAGGGCATCGAGATGGCGCTCGACCGTGAGTCGGCTTGCCGGCTGTTCGACATGCCGGCCGACCGCGAGGGCGACGTCGCCGTGGTGGCGCGCCAGGACGTCTGCATCGGCAGCTCCAAGTCGGCGCACGACCTGTCGGGGCTCAAAGGCCATCGGCTGCGAACGCACGGCGGCGTCTCGGAGACCAAGGTGCCGTTCATCGTGAACCGGCCGCTCAACGATGCCTACAAACTCAAGGCGGTCGGGCAGACGCTGAAGAGCTACCAGATCTTCGACTTCGCGATCAACGGCACGCAATGAACGCACGCGAGGCTGCAGCCAAGTCCGCGACGCCCGGCGCGGCGAACGGCGACGTGCGCCGCGAGGCGATGCGCATCGCCGGCGATGCGGTGCACGCCGAGCGCGTGATCGCGGTGCACTATCCGTACACCGGCGAGATCGTCGCCACAGTGCCGCGGGCGACCACCGACGACGTGCGCCGCGCGATCCGCATCGCTCGCGACTACAAGCCCAAGCTGACGCGCCACGAGCGCTTCCGCATCCTGTCGCGCGCCGGCGAGCTGATCGCCCAGCGCAAGGACGCGATCGCGCGCCAGATCACGCTCGAGTCGGGCCTGTGCCTGAAGGACAGCCTGTACGAAGTCGGCCGCGCCAGCGACGTGCTGCTGTTCGCCGCGCAGCAGGCGCTGGTCGACGATGGCCAGAGCTTCGCGTGCGACCTCACGCACCACGGCAAGCAGCGTCGCGTGCACACGGTGCGCGAGCCGCTGCAGGGCGTGATCACCGCGATCACTCCGTTCAACCATCCGCTGAACCAGGTGATCCACAAGGTGGCGCCGGCGGTGGCGACCAACAACCGCATGGTGCTCAAGCCGAGCGAGAAGACGCCGCTGGCCGCGCTCACGCTGGCCGACGTGCTGTACGAGGCGGGCCTGCCGCCGCCGATGCTGTCGGTGCTGACCGGCGAGCCGGCCGAGATCGCCGACGAGATGCTGACGCACCCCGACGTCGACCTCGTCACCTTCACCGGCGGCGTGACGATCGGCAAGCACATCGCGGCGCGCGCCGTCTACAAGCGGCAGGTGCTCGAGCTCGGCGGCAACGACCCGCTGATCGTGATGGACGACGCCGACGTCAACAAGGCAGCCGACCTGGCCGCCAACGGCTCGTACAAGAACAGCGGCCAGCGCTGCACCGCGGTCAAGCGCATCTTCGTGCAGGAGCGGCTGGCCGCCGACTTCACCGAGGCGCTGCTCGAACGCACCAAGGCCTGGACCTACGGCGACCCGCTCGATCCCGACGTCGACATGGGCACGGTGATCGACGAGCGCGCGGCGACGTTGTTCGAGCGCCGCGTGGCCGATGCGGTATCACAGGGTGCGCGCCTGCTGGTCGGCAACCAGCGCAGCGGTGCGCTGTATTCGCCGACGTTGATCGACCGCGTGCGCGGCGAGATGGAAGTCGTGCAGCAGGAAACCTTCGGCCCGGTGTCACCGGTCATGACGTTCAAGGACGTCGACGACGCGATCCGCCAGGTCAACTCCACCGCGTTCGGCCTGTCGTCGGGTGTGTGCACCAACCGGCTCGACGACGTCATGCGCTTCGTGCGCGAGTTGCAGGTCGGCTCGGTCAACGTGTGGGAGGTGCCGGGCTACCGCTTGGAGCTGACGCCGTTCGGCGGCATCAAGGACTCCGGGCTCGGCTACAAAGAGGGCGTGCAGGAGGCCTGCAAGAGCTTCACCAACGTCAAGACGTACTCGCTGCCCTGGTGATGAAGCGCAGGCGGCAGCGCTCGTCAGGGTCGGTACGGCGCCACCTTGTCCTGCTCGGCCGGATCGTTGCGCGCGACGATCGCGCGCGCCGGCTCGGTGGCGCTCAAATTGATCGCCTCGTGCGGCACGCCCGGCGGCACGAACAGGAAGTCGCCCGCTTCGCTGACGATCGACTGCCTCAGGCCCTCGCCGTAGCGTGTTTCGACGCGACCCTGGATCACGTAGATGCCGGTCTCGTAGCCGAGGTGGATGTGCGGCTCCGCGCGTGCGCCCGGCGGGATCACCACCAGGTGCATCGACAGCCCGGTGGCACCGACGGTGCTGCCCGACACGCCGATGAAGTACGGCAGCTTCTGCAGCGTGTCGACCGCGCGGTCGGGGCGGATCGCGCGCAGGGTTTGGATCGATTGCGGCTCGCTCATCGGGGTGGCTCCGTCGTTCGCTCTGCATGCGATTCTAGGAAGGCGCGATGAGCGCCGCACGGCCGCTCCGAAGGCGGCTACGGCCGGCGCTGCGCGCCTTCACATCGCTGCGCGATGTGAGCCTACGCCGCAACCGCCTACGGCGGTTGTCGCTCCCCCTCGGGGGGACGGCCCTTCGGGCGAAGGGGGTCCGATGACCCTGCCCAGCCACGCGCGCGTTGTCATCGTCGGCGGCGGCATCGCCGGCTGCTCGACCGCGTACCACCTGGCCAAGCTCGGCATCATCGACGTGCTGCTGCTCGAGCAGGGCAAGCTGACCAGCGGCACCACATGGCACGCCGCGGGGCTGGTCGGCCAGATGCGGCCCAACCGCAACATGACCGCGATGAGCAAGTACGGCATCGAGCTGTACTCGGCGCTCGAGGCCGAGACCGGCCTGGCCACCGGCTGGAAGTCCTGCGGCAGCGTCAACGTCGCCGCCACGCCCGAGCGCTGGATGGTTCTGAAGAAGCAGGCCGCGCTGGCGCGCAGCTTCGGTGTCGAGGTGCAGCTGATCACGCCTCGTGAGGCCGGTGATCTCTATCCGGTGATGCGCATCGACGACCTGCACGGCGCGCTGTGGATCCCGGGCGACGGCAAGGCGAACCCGGCCGACTTGTGCATGAGCCTGGCCAAGGGCGCGCGCAACCGCGGCGTGCGCATCGTCGAGGGCGTCGAGGTCACCGGCATCCTCAGCGAGCGCGGCGCCACCGGCGAGCGGGTCAGCGGCGTGCGCACCACCGATGGCGATGTGCGCTGTGAGGTGCTGGTCAACTGTGCCGGCCAATGGGCGCGGCAGTTCGGGGCGCTGGCCGGTGTCAACGTGCCGCTGTACTCGGCCGAGCACTTCTACATCGTCACCGGCAAGATCGACGGCGTGCATCCGATGCTGCCGGTGATGCGCGACCCCGACGGCTTCGTCTACTACAAGGAGGAGGTCGGCGGCCTGCTGATGGGCGGCTTCGAGCCGAAGGCCAAGCCGTGGAAGGTCGACCCGATTCCGAGCACGTTCCAGTTCCAGCTGCTCGACGAGGACTGGGACCAGTTCGAGATCCTGATGACCAACGCGATCCACCGCACGCCGTGCCTGGAGCACGCGGAGATCAAGTTGCTGCTCAACGGGCCCGAGAGCTTCACCCCCGACGGCAACTTCATCGTCGGCGAGGCACCGAGCCTGCGCCACTACTTCGTCTGTGCCGGCTTCAACTCGGCGGGCATCGCCAATTCGGGCGGTGCAGGGCGCCTGATCGCCGAATGGATCATCGGTGGCGAGGCGCCGCGAGACCTGTGGGACGTCGACGTGCGCCGCTTCGGCGCGTTCACGGCCAATCGCAAGGCGCTGGCCGAGCGCACCGCCGAGACGCTCGGGCTGCACTACGCGATGCGCTGGCCGCGGCAGGAGCTGGCGACCGCGCGGCCGCTGCGCACGTCGCCGTTGTACGACCTGCTCGACGCCAAGGGTGCCGAATGGGGCAGCAAGAACGGCTGGGAGCGTGCCAATTACTTCAGGCCCGCCGGCGTGGCGCGCCCCGCGCACACGCTCGGCATGCCGGGCTGGCTGCCTTGGGTGCAGGCCGAGCAGCGCGCCACGCGTTCTGCGGTGGCGATCTACGACCAGACGTCGTTCGGCAAGCTGCTGGTGCAGGGGCGCGACGCGCTGGCCCTGCTGCAGCGTCTGTGTGCCAACGAGGTCGACGTCGCGGTCGGCGCGATGGTCTACACCGCGATGCTGAATCCACGGGGCGGCTTCGAGAGCGACCTCACCGTGATGCGATTGGCCGCCGATCGCTTTCAGATCGTCACCGGTTCCGCGCAGCCTCAGCGAGACCTCGACTGGATCGAGCGCCACATCGAGCCCAACGAGCACGTGATGGTCACCGACGTCAGCGCGCTGACCTCGGTGCTGTCGGTGATGGGACCGCGTGCCGCCGAGCTGATGCGCCGCGTCAGCCCCGATGACCTGTCGCCGACAGCGCTGAAGTTCTCGTCGACGCGCGAGATCGACCTCGCTCTGGCGCGCGTGCGCGCTGCGCGCATCAGCTACGTCGGCGGGCCCGGTTTCGAGCTGTACGTGCCGATCGAGATGGCGCGCCACGTATACCTCGCGCTGCAGGAGGCGGGCGCCGATCTCGGCGGCATCGACGACGAAGGCCGCTCACGCGGTCTGTGCGATGCCGGCTACTACGCGATCGATGCGCTGCGCATCGAGGCGGGCCGCCGAGCATGGGGTGCCGAGCTCGGCCCCGACGAGTCGCCGTGGGAGGCCGGGCTCGGCGTCGCCGTCAAGCTCGACAAGGCAGCGAACTTCATCGGCCGTGATGCGCTGATGGCGGCGCGTGACCGGCCGCTGCGCAAGAAGCTGCTCAGCTTCGTGTTCAATGATCCCACCGTCTATGCGTGGGGCGGCGAAGTGGTTTGCATCGACGGCGAGCCGGTGGGCGAGCTGAGCTCGGCGGGCTGGAGCCCCGGTGCCGGTTCCTGTGTCGGCCTGGGCTACGTGCGCGGCGCGGCTGCCCAGCGTGCGCACGCCGGCACGCCCGTCACGATCGACCTGTGGGGCGAGGGCGTGGCGGCGACGGCGTGGGATCAGGCGGCGCGCGAGCGCAGGGGCTGACCGCTGCACCGAACGGCAGCCGTGCTCACGCGGGTCAACCGGCGCGGCAATTGATCGGCAGGTACTTCGGCGCGATGTCGGTGCGGTCGGTGCCCTTGACACTCATCTTGTCGGGCGTCGGCGCGGGGCCGCACACCCAGGCGACGGGCACCATCGGCGCGCCGTCGACCACCGCCGGCCGAAAACTCAGCGTGTGGCCCTTCAGTGCACCGTTGGCCTGGTTGCCGAACATCACGTGCACGGCGCCCGCTTCGACGGTGACCGACGAGACGTAGCTGCCGACCAGCTTGTCGGCGGCGGGCAGCCCCGCCTCGGGGTTGTCGAGCGGCAGCTTCTGCAGTGTCGACCACTTGCCGGCCACTGCGGTCTTCGCCACGTTGATCAGCGCCGCCGAGTCGACCACCTGCTGCCGCACCAGCGGTGCCTGCACGCTCGGCAGTGCGAGCGCAGCCAGGATCGCGATGACGGCCACCGTCACCAACAGTTCGAGCAGTGTGAAGCCGGCAGCGAGCGGGCGCGCAACGCAGTGCATGGCGTCGGATTATTGGCGGGCACTGCGCGGCGCCGTCGGACTTCAGATCCGTGCAGCAACGCGAGATGCGCAGTCCTGCACGTCGCACGCGAGAGTCAGCTTGCGTGGGCAAGTGCCCCGTAGCGCGCGACGATGGCGGAGCGCTTGCGCGGATCGATGTTGATGCGGCTGAGATCACCCGCCACGTGCGGCAGCGCGAGCAGCCGCGGGTCCATCACTCGGAACCACGCCCACGGCACGTACGACAGCGGGAACATGCCGAAATAGCCGCTCGGCAGTTGCGGCAGTTTCTCGAAATGGCGCAGCGACTGGTAGCGCCGTGACGGATACGCGTGGTGATCCGAGTGTCGCTGCAGATGGAACAGCGCCAGGTTGGTCACCAGATGATTGGTGTTCCACGAGTGGTGCGGCTGCGGGGCCTCGTACTGGCCGCTCGGCAGCTTGCCGCGCAGCAGGCCGTAGTGCTCGACGTAGTTGGCCGACGTGAGCTGCCACCAGGCGACCGCGTTGTGGATCGCGAGGAACGGGAGCATCACCCAGCCGAATGCGAGGATCAGCCCGACCTGCAGCACTGCGGTGACCGCGTACGACTGCAGCATCGTGTTGCGCCAACTCCACGCCGAATGCCCTTCGCGCGTCAGCCGCTCGCATTCGAGCCGCCACGCACGGCGGATGCCGCCCGGCAACTCGCGCAGCGCAAAGCGGTAGATGCTCTCGCCCATGCGAGCACTCGCATGATCCTCGGGCGTCGACACCCAGCGGTGGTGGCCGCGCCCGTGCTCGACCGTGAAGTGCCCGTACGCGGGCACTGCGAGCACCAGCCGCGCCAGCCATTGCTCGACGAGCGAGTGCTTGTGGCCGAGTTCATGCCCGGTGTTGATGCCCAGCCCCGAGTCGGTGCCGGCGACGTAGCCGAGGATCAGCAGCGCCCACCACGACAGCTCGTGCGTCCCGGCCCACCAGGCACAGCCGATCAGCGCGACGAAGTGCAGCGGCACGGTGGCCCAGGTGAGCCAGCGGTAGTAGCGGTCGTCCTCGAGTTGCGGCACCACGGCCTCGGGCGGGTTGTTCTCGTCCTCGCCGATCAGCGCGTCGAGCAGCGGCATCAGGCCGTAGCTGATGGCCAGCGGCAGCGCCAGGCCGATCTCGTGCCCGCTGGCCGCGTGCGCTGCCATGCCGGTGAACGGGATCAGCGGATAGACCACCGACAGGAGCCACCACGCACGCTTGCGGTCGCGGTAGCTGACGCGCCCGAGCTGCGGATCGTCGGCGGCATAGACCCTGGCCATGCGAGCTCCGAGTGACGAGCGATCATTCTTGAAGCGCGCCGCAGCGCGGTCAATCCCAAACCGCAAGTCGACGGCGCCGCTGCCTTATACGAACCTGAAGATCAGCAGCGCCAGCAGCACCGACGCGATGGTCGCGCCCCACACCGGCAGCGGGACCAGCGCGAGCCACAGCAGGTGCAGGTAGCCCGCCGACAGCAGGGAAATGAAGAGGCGATCGCCGCGCGTGGTGCGCAGGCCGAGCACGCCGCGCCGTGGCGCGCCTCCTGGAACGCGCCATTCCCACAGCGCCATGATCAGCAGCAGCAGCGCGATGACGCCGAAGAACGCGGCGGTCTGCCATGTCCATGCCATCCAGGAGAGTCCGGTTCCGACGTTGGCTTGCATGCCGGTCTCCTACACGCGGCCGAGGGCGAAGCCCTTGGCGATGTAGTTGCGGACGAAGTAGATGACGATCGCGCCGGGCACGATCGTCAGCGCGCCGGCGGCGGCCAGCAACCCGAGCTCGTAGCCCGAGGTGCTGGCGGTGCGCGTCATCGTCGCGGCGATCGGCTTGGCGTCGACCGAGGTCAGCGTCTTGGCCAGCAGCAGCTCGACCCAGCTGAACATGAAGCAGAAGAACGCCGCTACGCCGATGCCGGCGGCGATCGTCGGCAGGAAGATCTTGACGAAGAAGCGCCAGAACGGATAGCCGTCGACGAACGCGGTCTCATCGAGCTCGCGCGGCACGCCCGACATGAAGCCTTCGAGGATCCACACCGCCAGCGGGATGTTGAACAGGCAGTGCGCGAGCGCTACCGCGATGTGGGTGTCGAATAGCCCGAGCGACGAATACAGCTGGAAGAACGGCAGCGCGAACACCGCCGGCGGCGCCATGCGGTTGGACAGCAGCCAGAAGAACAGGTGCTTGTCGCCGAGGAAGCGGTAGCGCGAGAACGCGTACGCCGCCGGCAGCGCGACCACCACCGAGATCACCGTGTTGACCACCACGTAGGCGAGCGAATTCACGTAGCCCATGTACCAGGTGCGGTCGGTGAAGATCTTGCGGTAGTTGTCGAGCGTGAACTGCTGTGGCCAAGGCGAGAAGCCGCCGAGGATCTCGTTGGTCGTCTTGAACGACATGCTCAAGAGCCAGTAGATCGGCAGCATCAGGAACACGATGTACAGCGTGGGGACGAGGAACTTGAGGCGCGGCATCAGGCCTCCCGCCGGGCCGCCCCAAGGGAGGCCAGCCCCCTCGGGGGGCAGCGAACATCGTGAGCGTGGGGGCGCATCTTCAGTTCTCGTCGTGGCGCGTCATCACCGTGTAGAACAGCCAGCTCAACAGCAGGATGATCAGGAAGTAGATCAGCGACATCGACGCCGCCGGCCCGAGGTCGAACTGGCCGAGCGCGATCTTCACCAGGTCTATCGACAGCACCGTCGTCGCGTTGCCCGGGCCACCGCCGGTCAGCACCACCGCCTCGGTGTAGATCATGAAGCTGTCCATGAAGCGCAGCAGCACCGCGATCAGCAGCACGTGCTTGAGCTTGGGCAGCTGGATGAAGCGGAAGATCGCCCACTTCGACGCGCCGTCGATGCGCGCCGCCTGGTAGAACGCATCGGGAATCGCCGACAGCCCGGCATAGGTGAGCAGCACCACCAACGACGTCCAGTGCCAGACGTCCATCGCGACCAGCGTCACCCAGGCCGCCACCGGCTGGCGTGTGTAATTGAAGTCGAGCCCGATGCGGTTCAAGCCCCAGCCCATCAGGCCGATGTCGGGCAGCGCGAAGATGTTCCACATCGCGCCGACCACGTTGTACGGGATCAGCAGCGGCATCGCCATCAGCACCAGGCAGATCGACACGCCGATGCCCTTGCGCGGCATTGCCAGTGC
>DASTZF010000148.1:0-2289 GCA_035764445.1 Burkholderiaceae bacterium | reverse complement strand
CCGTAGCGCACCTGGCGCTCCACGGCGCCCCGCATGGTCTCGTCGAGCAGCGTGTTCTCGTAGCTCGGCATCACCAGCATCGGCATCAGGTACTCGAACATCGAGCCGCTCCACGACAGCAGCACCGTCTTGCCTTCGAGTGTGGCGAGCTGACGGCCGAGCGCGAACCAACTCGCCTGCGGAATCTGGCCGCTGGAAATCGCCACGAAGCTCGCGAGGCGCACTTCGGAGGCGAGCAGGTCGTAATGGCCGGCATCACGCCGCCGATCGTGGACGTTGTAGCCGATGGACAGGAGGTCGCGCCCCGGGTCGTAGAGGAAGCCGAAGTCCATGTCGGCCATGGCGCCGATGCGCTCGGACAACTGCAGCAGCTTGTCGCGCTGGGCGGCGAGGGCCGCTTCGTCCCATTCACCGGCCGACGACCCCGCGGGCTCGGTGGACAGTGCATGCACCTCGATGAAGGCGGCATCGCACTGGCGCTTCAGCGCGAGCGCCCAGCGCTCGGCCTCGGGCCGTCGGGGGTCTGCCGGCAGCGGCACATCGGCCGCCGTGGTGGGGTGCGGCAGCGAGTCGAGCAGCGCCTCGGCGTGCTGCGCCAGCGCCTGCACTGCCGCGCGCAGTTGTGCGGGCGTCTGCGGCGCCTCGGCCAGCGCATCGGCGAGCCGTGCGCCGAAGCGCTCGAGCGGCGCCGCCGCGCCGGCGCCGCGAAGCGCCGGCCGGAGTAGCCGCAGTGTGTCCTCCATGCCGCGCAGCAGCGGTTGGAAATGGGGCGGCTCTTCGGCCATCAGCCGCAAGGCGGCACGCAGCGTCAGTAGATGTCCGGCAAGGTTGCCGCTGTCGACCGACGAAACGTAGGCCGGGCGCAGCGGCTGCAGCGTCTGCGTGTCGTACCAGTTGAGCCAGTGCCCGCGGTGACGCTCCATGCGCACCATCGCGTCGAGCGTCGCCGCGGTGCGCTCGATCAGCTGACCGGTCGTCACGTAGCCAAAGTCGCGAGCCGTCAGCGTCGCCAGCAGCGACAGGCCGATGTTGGTGGGCGAGGTGCGGTGGGCGATGCGCTCCACCGGCTGCTCCTGCACGTTGTCGGGTGGAAGGTGGTTGTCTTGCGGGCCGACGAAAGTCTCGAAGAACAGCCACGTGCGGCGGCTCAACAGGCGCAGGTAGAGTGCCTGGGCCTCGTTGATGGTCGACTGGCGCAGCGCGAGCGGCTGGTTGAGCCACCAGACGATGGCGGGCGATGCGGCCCACAGCAGCAGCACCGGCAACGCAACGGGCAGCGCTTCGGGCCGCCAAAAAGCGAGCAGCACCGCCGAGGCGAGAGCGAGCGCCGGAGCGAACGCCAAGCGCACGTACGTCTCGGCGAAGTCGCCGGCGGCGGTGGTGGGCTGCCGCCGCGCCGCGGCGGCAGACGGCTGCCACTCGAGCAGGCCCCGGCGCGAGACAACAAGGCGCCACAGCGTGCGCGCGACGGCATCGATGCTGAACAACGCCTCGTAGGGCATCGTCGCGAGCGAAATCGCCGCAAGCGAGAACTGACGCTGCGCTGCCGCCCCGGCGGCGCTTAGTTGCGCACGCCAGCCGAGGGGATCGGGCTTGCGCAGAAGGTCTCCCACCAGGCCCAGCAACACTGGAACGAACAAGGCCGCCAGCACTGCCAGCGTCCACAGGCCTGGCTGCAGCAGCATCGACCAGCCGAGCAGCAGCAGCATCGTGAGCGACGCCGGAACGAGGCTGCGCCGCAGGTTGTCCAGGATCTTCAGGCGCGACAGCGGCGACACTGGATTGGCCGCGCGCACCAGCCGTGGCATGTCGCTCCCCGGCTCGGACACCGTCGTCGGCACACGTGGCATCAGCCAGGCGGCGATCTGCCAGTCGCCGCGAATCCAGCGGTGGCGTCGCTTCACGTCTGCGTCGTATCGCGAAGGCGATTCCTCAACCAGCTCGACGTCGCTGATCAGGGCGCTGCGAGCGTAGGCGCCTTCGAGAAGGTCGTGGCTGAGCACGCGGTTCTCAGGCAGACGCCCGCCGAGCACATGCTCGAACGCATCCACATCGTAGATGCCCTTTCCGATGAACGATCCCTCGCCGAACAGATCCTGGTAGACGTCGCTGACGGCGCGCGTGTACGGGTCGATGCCGGCATCGCCGCCGAAGAGCCGGCCGAAGCGCGTGCGGCTCGTGGCCGCCAGGCTCACGCCGACGCGCGGCTGCAGGATGCCGTGGCCGGCGACGACGCGTGGCGACTCCGGCCGTCCGCCGATGCGCGGATGGTTCAACGGATGCGCCATG
>DASTZF010000147.1:0-31018 GCA_035764445.1 Burkholderiaceae bacterium | reverse complement strand
GCGTCCTCCGCATGGATCTCATGCGGCGCCGGGCGGCCGGTCTGCATCTCCGGCGTGCCGAAGCGCTCGATGTGGATGCGGTCCTCCGGCACGCCGGCAGCCAGCAGCGCCGCCTCGGCCTCGTCGTTCATCTGGTACGGGCCACAGACGAACGCGTGGTGGATGCCCTTGGCCGGCACCAATGTATGCAGGAACTCGCCGATCTTGTCGCGGTTCATCAGGCCGTGATTGATCGGCGCGTCGGTGTGCTCGTCGGAGAAGACGTGATGCAGCACCAGGCGCGTCAGGTACTTGTTCTTCAGGTCCTCGATCTCTTCCTTGAACATCGTGGACTTGAGCGCCCGGTTGCCGTAGATCAGCGTGAAGCGGCCGTGCGGCTCGCGGCCGAGCACGGTTTTCATGATCGACAGGATCGGCGTGATGCCGCTGCCGCCGGCGATGCCCACGTAGTGGCGGTGCGCCGCCGGGTCGATCGGCACGAAGAAGCGGCCCTGCGGCGCCATCACGTGGATCGTGTCGCCGGACCTCAGGTGCTCGTTGATCCAGTTGGAGAACACGCCGCCGCTGACCTTGCGCACGCCGACGCGCAGCTCGCCGTCGTCGACGCCGGCGCAGATCGAGTACGAGCGCCGCAGGTCCTGGCCTTCGACTTCGCGGCGCAAGGTGAGGTACTGCCCTTGCGTGAAGCCGAACACGTCACGCAGATCGTGCGGCACTTCGAACGTGACGATCACCGCCTCGGTGGTGTCGGGCTCGATGCGGCGCACGCGCAGGGGATGGAACAGCGTGCTCATGCGGTGGCCTTGTGGCTAGATCTCTTTGAAATGCTCGAACGGCTCGCGGCAGGCGATGCAGCGGTACAGCGCCTTGCACGCCGTTGAGCCGAACGCCGACAAGCGCTCGGTGTTGGCGCTGCCGCAGCGCGGGCATTCGATGCGCCGGCGCGGCACCAAGCGGATCGGGCGCGCCGTCGACACAGGGGCGTTGCCGCTCGGTGGCGCGATGCCGTATTCGCGCAGCTTGCGCTTGCCGTCGTCGCTGATCCAGTCGGTGGTCCACGCCGGCGCGCGCTGCAGCGTCACGCGCGCAGGGCCGAGGCCGGCGTCGTTCACGGCGTCGATCACCGACTGCTCGATCACCTCGGTGGCCGGGCAGCCCGAGTAGGTGGGCGTCAGCACGATCTCGACGCCGTCGTCGTGCGCCACCACGTCGCGCACGATGCCGAGATCGCACACGCTGAGCGCCGGGACCTCAGGGTCGAGCACGGTGTGCAGCACGCGCCATGCGTCGCCAACGCGGGCCGTATCACGCACCGCGGCGTCAGACATCACCACGCACCTCCGGGATACGCGCGCTGCAGGTACTGCAGGTCGGCCAGGATGAAGCCCATGTGCTCGGTGTGCACGCCGGTCTTGCCGGTGCTGCGGAACGCCGAGTCGGCCGGTAGCGGCAACTTGGCCTCGGCGAGCAGCTCGCGCATCTCGGCCAGCCACGGCTCGCGCACGCTGTCCCAGCGGGGTCCCAGGCCGTTGGCCGCGGCGGCCGCGTCAACCGCGTCGCTCTCGAACAGCTCGGCCGCATAGCGCCACAGCGTGTCGAGCGCGGCGCGCATGCGCCGCGTCGATTCGTCGCTGCCGTCGCCCAGCCGCACCACCCAGTCGCTCGAGTGCTGCTGGTGGTAGCGCGCCTCCTTCACCGCCTTGGCGGCGATGCCGGCGAGCTCGGGGTCCGTGGAATCGCGCAGCCGTTCCCACAGCAGGCGGAACCAGGTGGCCATCATCGCGTTGCGCAACACGGTGAACGCGAAGTCGCCGGGGCGCCCTGCTCCGTTGGGCAGCTCGGCGATCGTCGCGTTGCGGTAGTCGCGCTCTTCGCGCAGGAACGCGAGCTGGTCTTCGTCGTGGCCCTTGCCTTCGAGCTGCCCGGCAAGTGTGAGCAGCGCGCGCGCCTGGCCGATCAGATCGAGCGCGATGTTGGCCAGCGCGATGTCTTCTTCCAGCACCGGCGCATGCCCGCACCACTCGGACAATCGCTGCCCGAGGATCAATGCGGTGTCGCCCAGGCGCAGGATGTACTGCACCGACGGGCTGAGTTCGACTTCGATGGAGGGGGTTGCCATGGTTCGATCAGCGCTCCATCACATGTGGTCGACTTCGGAGGGAAGCTTGTAGAACGTCGGGTGCCGATAGACCTTGTCTTCCATCGGATCGAAGTACATGTCCTTGTCGGCGGGGTCGCTGGCGACGATCTGGTCGCTGCGCACGACCCAGACGCTCGAGCCCTCCTGCCGTCGCGTGTAGACGTCGCGCGCGAGCTGGACCGCCATGGCCGAGTCGGCCGCATGCAGGCTGCCGCAGTGCTTGTGGTCGAGGCCGGACTTGCTGCGCACGAACACTTCCCACAGCGGCCATTCGTTGCCGACGTCCGACGCACCAGCGCCCTTCGGATTGGTTTGGATTTCGCTCATCTGACCCCCTTGGTGCTACGCGCCGTCCCCCCGCGGGGGAATTCGCCCTTCGGGCGGCCGTGCGGGCTCATGCCGCCTCCTGCTTCGTCGCTTGCTTGCTCGCGTGCGCGAGCGCGGCTTCGAGCACCCACGCGCCGTCGTCCCACGCCTTCTGGCGCGCGGCCAGGCGCTCGCGGTTGCACGGACCGTCGCCGGCCAGCACGCGCTTGAACTCGCTCCAGTCGATGGCGCCGAAGTCGTAGTGCTCGCGCTCGGCGTTCCACTTCAGATCCGGATCGGGCAGCGTGACGCCGAGCACCTTGGCCTGCTCAGTGGTGGCGTCGACGAACTTCTGGCGCAGCGTGTCGTTGCTGACGCGCTTGATGCCCCAGCGCATGCCCTGCGCGCTGTTGGGGCTCTGATCGTCGGGTGGGCCGAACATCATCAGGCACGGCCACCACCAGCGGTTGACCGC
This sequence comes from Burkholderiaceae bacterium, assembly GCA_035764445.1. Classification (GTDB taxonomy): domain Bacteria; phylum Pseudomonadota; class Gammaproteobacteria; order Burkholderiales; family Burkholderiaceae_C; genus JAEUPI01. The sequence continues at coordinate 28,097 of DASTZF010000147.1, read as the reverse complement.
GTCCTGCACCATCGCACGCTGCTCGGGCGTGCCCTCGCGCATCATCGTCAACAGCGCGTCGAAGCCCTGGCGCTGGTGAAAGCTCTCTTCACGGCAGATGCGGATCATCGCGCGCGCATACGGCGCGTAGCTGCAGCGGCAGATCGGCACCTGGTTCATGATCGCCGCGCCGTCGACCAGCCAGCCGATGGTGCCGATGTCGGCCCAGGTCAGCGTCGGGTAATTGAAGATCGAGCTGTACTTGGCCTTGCCCGAGTGCAGCGCGTCGACCATCTGGTCGCGGCTGGTGCCCAGCGTCTCGGCGGCGGCGTACAGGTACAGGCCGTGGCCGCCCTCGTCCTGCACCTTGGCCAGCAGGATCGCCTTTCTCTTCAGCGTCGGCGCGCGCGAGATCCAATTGCCCTCGGGCAGCATGCCGACGATCTCGCTGTGCGCGTGCTGGCTGATCTGGCGCAGCAGTGTCTTGCGGTAGTGATCGGGCATCCAGTCCTTGGCCTCGATGAAGTCGCCGGCGTCGATCTTGGCGTCGAAGCGCCGCTCGAGCTCGACCTCCTGCACCGAACGCACGGCCTTGCGCTCGCGCTCTTCCTTGGGCTGCTGGTCCATCGCTTGCGTGTACATCGCGAAGCTCCTTGGTTTCGGAATTACTTGGGTCGCTTGTCGATCACGCGGCGCGCCTTGCCGACCAGTGTGCGCTCGATCGAATCGGGTGCGCCGACGCTCACCGTGGTGCTGACCCCGATCATCGTCTTGATGCGCGACTGCAGCGTGCCGGCGATCTGCGCGCGATCGACGCTCGCGTGCGCGGGCATCAGCTCGCACAGCACCTGCATCTCGTCGAGCTTGCCGTCACGCGTGATCACCAGCTGGTACTGCCCCGACAACGCGCCGTGCTGCAGGATCAGCTCCTCGATCTGCGTCGGGAACACGTTGACGCCGCGGATGATCAGCATGTCGTCCGAGCGTCCGACGATCTTGCCCATGCGCCGCATGCTGCGTGCGGTGGGCGGCAGCAGCCTCGTCAAGTCGCGCGTGCGGTAGCGGATGACCGGCAGCGCCTCCTTGGTCAGGGTGGTGAAGACCAGCTCGCCTTCCTCGCCGTCGGGCAGCACGGCGCCGGTCTCGGGGTCGATGATCTCGGGATAGAAGTGGTCTTCCCAGATCACCGGGCCGTCCTTCGATTCGATGCATTCGTTGGCGACGCCCGGGCCCATCACTTCGGAGAGGCCGTAGATATCGACCGCGTCGATCGCGGCGCGCACCTCGATGTCGTGGCGCATCGCCTCGGTCCATGGCTCGGCGCCGAAGATGCCGACCTTGACGCTCATCGACTTGGGATCGATCCCCTGACGCTCGAACTCTTCGATGATCACCTGCATGTAGCTCGGCGTCACCATGATGATGTCGGGCTCGAAGTCGCGGATCAGCTGCACCTGCTTCTCGGTCTGGCCGCCCGACATCGGGACCACGGTGCAACCCAGCCGCTCGGCGCCGTAGTGCGCGCCGAGCCCGCCGGTGAACAGCCCGTAGCCGTAGGCGATGTGCACGATGTCGCCGGCGCGGCCGCCCGACGCTCGGATCGAGCGCGCCACGAGGTCGGCCCAGGTGTCGATGTCGCGCTGCGTGTAGCCGACCACGGTCGGCTTGCCGGTGGTGCCCGACGACGCGTGCACGCGCACCACCTGCTGCCGCGGCACCGCGAACATGCCGAACGGGTAGTTGTCGCGCAGATCCTTCTTCGCGGTGAACGGAAACTTCGCCAGGTCGGACAGCGTCTGCAGGTCGCGCGGGTGCACGCCCTTGGCGTCGAACGTCTTGCGGTAGTGCGGCACGTTCTGGTACGCGTGCTGCACGGTCCACTGCAAGCGTTGCAGTTGCAGCGCCTGCAGCTCGTCGCGGCTCGCGGTCTCGATCGGCTCGAGCTCGCCAGGCTTGGGTTGCTTCACGGGCATCAGGTGTCTCCTCGTTCCTGCAGAAGGCTCAGCCCTCGACCGCAGGCTTGCCTTTCATCGTGTACGAGCGACCACGGAAGACCGCCACCCTCTCGCCGCGCTGGTTGGTCACCACGCAGTCGTAGACGCCGGTGCGGCCGGCTCTGTTGACCTCGTCGCAGCGCGCGGTCAGCACGTCGCCGAGCTTGCCCGGCGCCAGCAGGTCGATCGCGAAGCCAGAGGCCACCGTCAGCTCGTTGTGCGAATTGCAGGCGAACGCGAACGCCGAATCGGCCAGCGTGGCGATCAGCCCGCCGTGGCAGAGGTCGTGGCCGTTGACCATGCAGTCGCGCACCGCCATCGACAGCACCGCACTGCCGGGACCGACGTCGACGATCGTCATGCCGAGCCACTTGGAGGCGCGGTCGTTGGCGAACATGCCGTCGCGCACGTGCTCGGCCAGTTGCTGCGGCGTGCGCTGCGGCCTGTGCGCGGTTGAGCGTTCGGGCTGGGTCTTGCGGGTTTCTTGATCCATCACAAGTATTATCGACCGTCCGGTCGGTAGATTATACGAAGGGCGCACTCGCCCGCAACGGGTTCCCCACTGCGCGCCGGGGCTAATGGTGGCGATCGGCCCGCTGGGCCGGTATCGGGCGGCCGGCCGCGCGGCCCGCCGTCACGAGAAGTGCAGGCCCTCCACCCGCAGCCACGGCAGCACCCAGGCACCGACGTCGATCCGCTGCGCACTGACAGCGCTGACATCGCGCAGCATCTGCGCGACGTTGCCGGCGATCATGGTCTCGGACAGCGCGTGGCCGACTTCGCCATCGCGGATGGCGAAGCTGTTCTTGATCACGCCCGAGAAGTCCCCGTTGGCGGCCGGACGCCCCATCGACAATCGATCGACCAGCGCACCGCGCGCGACGCCTGCGATCAGCGTGTCCAGCGGCGTGTTGCCGGCGGCGATGTCCCAGCCCGACTCGACGACGGGCACGTGCGCCAGGCCGGTCTTGCGACTGCCGTAGAGACTCGGCGTGAAGCAGGTCAGCGTCCCGCGGTCGAGCAACGTCACCGGTGCGAGCACGAACGCGTCGGCCGAAAACGGCGACACGCCGGGCGCATCGAATCGACTCGCCAGCGTGATCAGCGGCGAGGCCACGCGTTGGCCCAACGCCTGGCGATACACCGAGCTGCCGGCGATCAGCACGGAGTCGCTCAGTTGCCCCAAGAACCAACCGAGCAAGCCGCCGACGGCGCTCGGCGTGAGCACCACGGCACCCGTGAAGCGCTCGCCGACCGGCTCGGTGTGTACCGATCGCGTCATCGCGCGAAGCATGCCTTCGAGACCGAAGCGATGGACGATTGGCACGCCGGCGAGGCTGTCGGCATTGCCGCCGCCGAAGTTGAACGAACTGCTGCGCGTGCCCTCGCGCGCCATGCCGAACGCGCCGGCGTCGTACCAGCCGAGCGCGCAGTGCAGTGCGCTGCCGCCGCTGGTCAGCGTGCACGAGCGCACCTGCGAGTGTCCGGCCAGGGCCTCCTCGAGCATCACGCTCGGCGTGTGCTGTGCGCGCCAGTCGAGCAACTCGTGCATGGCATCGGCGAGTGCGGCGGTGTCGGCCTGTTGGGGACCGCGCGTGACCCGGGCACTCTGCGCGGCCGATACGGCGTTGGCGGCGTCTTGCGGTGCCGCAGCCACGTTCGACCACAGGCTCTGCACCAGCGCCTGTATGCCGTCGGTGTCCAGTTCACTGCCTTCGATGTCGGCGCGGCGGCCATCGAACAGCCCGGTCAGCTGCAGCTTGTTGGATTGCACGCTGCGCAGCAGGCTGCCTTCGTTGTGCGCCACGCACAGCTCGTGGCGGTGATGCCGGCTCACGCTCACCTGCGCGTGCTCGAAGCCCTGGCGTCGCATCAGCGCCAGCGCCTGCTCGGCGCTGGCCGACAGGTCGTTGGCGGCGCTGGCGGTCGCGGCACTCATTCGCCGCCCAGGTGCGCACGAGCGCGCAGAGCCGGCCCGCCCATCGAGACCACCATCGGCTGCTTCTTGCCGCAGTAGCCCGCGCATTCCCAGTGCATCGTGTCGCCGACCGCGTCGACCGTCTTCAGCACCTTGATCGCCGAACCCGACAACGTGGTGTTGCGCACCGCGCGGCCCAGCTTGCCGCCGCGGATCTCGTAGGCCAGCGTGACGCCGAAGGTGAACTCGGTGGTCGAGTCGGCCTGGCCGTTGCCGGTCTTGAGCAACAGGTAGCCGTCGTCAACCCCGGCGATCATCTCCTCGATCGAGCTGGTGCCCGGCAGGATCGGGTGTTGCGCATGCGCACCAGCGGCTCGTCGTGCGGGCTGTACGCGCGCGCGTTGCCGGTGGGTGCCTGCCCCATGCGAGCCGCCGTTTCGCGGCTGTGCATGAAGCTCGTGAGGATGCCGCGCTCGATCATCACCACATCGCGGCCCGGCGTGCCCTCGTCGTCCACCGGCACCGGGACCAATGTGGGCACGCCTTCGTAGGCGTGCGCGAAGTCGACCATCGATATCAGCTCGCTGGCGACCGGCTGGCCCACCAGCGACGCGGTGATGGCGCCGCCGATCACCGCGTCGGCCTCGCAGGGATGGCCCATCGCCTCGTGCGCCAGCATGCCGGCCAGCGGTGCGGCGAGCACCACCGTCTGCAGCCCGCCGCGCGCGCTGACCGCGTGGCGCTTGGCCTGCAGATGCTCGTGCGCCCGCTCGAGCTTTGCAGCCAGCGTGTCGAGCGACCAGTCGACGTCGGCCAGCGTGCCACGGCCCGAGATCCACTCGTCGACTTCGATCGGCGCACCGGTGCTGTCTTCGCCGACCAGCGTGAACGCGCACGCCGCACGATCGATGCGCGCGAGCGAGTCACCGCCGAGGCTGGTGGTGAGCGCCTTGGCGTGATGCTCGTCGCTGATCAGGAAGCGCGTCGAGCGCAGGCCGGGATAGTGTCGTTTGCACCAGGCATGCAGCTCGGCGAGACGCTCGTTGCATTCGGCCGGTGTGAGCGGCGCGCGACCCTGGTGCTGCTGGCGCCCCACGTGGCGAACCGGGGGCAGCTGCAGTGGCACTCGCGCACCGAAGCGAGCCATCGAGCGGGCATTGGCCAGTGCCTGGTGTTGCACGCGCTCGCGGTCTGCGGCGCCACCGGCCAGCGGCTCGGAGCCGAAGCCCCAGTAGCCGTCGACGTAGGCGCGCGCGCTCACGCCGCGATCCACGGTGCGCAGGTTCACCGTGAGGTTGCCGTCGACCATCAACATGCGCGTCTTGCGCAACTCGTGCTCGCGGATTTCGACTTCGTGCCGGCTCGCGATGGCTGTCATCGGGTGGCCCTTCGTGATGCGGTCGGATCATCATAGGGCCGCGCCCTCGCCGCGGTATCGAGCGGACTAGGGGCATTGCAGAAGGCGCGAGCGCCGCAACGGTGGCGTCCGCTCGCCCTGGATCTCGATGGCGCGGATCCCGTGGTGCCCGCCGCCGTCCAGGCGTACGATGGCCCTCGACCTTGCGCAGGCCCGTGAATCAGGCGATCCGCTTCTGCACCTGCCCCGACGGCGCGCGCATCGCCTACGCGCTCTCGGGGCATGGCGCGCCGCTGGTGATGTCGGGCACCTGGCTCAACCATCTCGAGTACCAGTGGCACAACCTCGCGTGGCGGCCGTGGCTCGAGCACTTCTCGCGCGAGTACACGCTGCTGCGCTATGACCTGCGCGGCACAGGACTGTCGGACCGCACGTTCAACAACGCGTCGGCCGAAACGTGGGCGCGCGACTTCGGCACGGTGGTCGATGCGGCCGGCTTCGAGCGCTTCCCGCTGCTCGGCATCTGCCAGGGCGGGCCGATCGCGGTCGACTACGCGGCACGCCATCCGGAGCGGGTGAGCCACCTGCTGCTCTACGGCACGTATGCACGCGGCAACTTCATGCGCCCCGAGCGGCCGCGCGAGGCACCCAACGCGCAGATCTTCCTCGACCTGGCACGGCTCGGCTTGGGGCACCGACAACCCCGAGTTCATGCAGGTGTGGGCCACCGTGTTCCAGCCGCAAGGCGGCGTCGAGCACCAGCGCACCTGGAACGAGCTGCACTGTCGCGCGGTGTCGTCCGAGAACGCGGTGGCATTCTTCGAGGCGGCGTTCCGCACCGACGTGCAGGAGGCGGCACGCCACGTCAGATGCCCGACGCTGGTCTTGCATGCCAACAAGGACAAGGCCGCGCACATCGAAGAAGGCCGGCGCCTGGCCGGCCTGATCCCCAACGCGCGCTTCGTCGAGCTCGACAGCCCCAACCACATGCTGCTGCCCGAAGAGCCGGCGTGGGCGCGCATGGTCGAGGAGGCGCGCGATTTCCTGCGCACGCCCGGCGCGCGAGACGGCATCGAGCACAAGTTGGCATCGCTCACCGCGCGCGAGCACCAGGTGCTCGAAGGCATCGCGCGCGGCCTCGACAACGCCGAGATCGCCAGCGAGCTGGCGCTGTCCGAGAAGACGGTGCGCAACCACGTGACGCACGTGTTCGACAAGATCGGCGTCGCTCACCGCTACCAGGCGATCGTGCTGGCGCGCGACGCGGGCCTGGCCGGCGGGCGGCGGCGCTCGGTGACTCCCTAGTTCGCAGCTCGCGACCGAGGACATTTGTCCCGGCGCGCCTCGGCGAGCGCTCGTCGCTCGGGACATCGGCCTCAAGACGGCGCACCGCTGCGTGCCGAGACTGCGCGCGAGCGCGGCAATCGTGCCTCGCCCGCATCAGGAGAACCGTCATGCCCAAGTTCGTCATCGAGCGCGAGATCCCCGGCGCCGGCAAGTTGCCAGCGCAGGAACTGAAGGCGATCTCGCAGAAGTCCTGCGGCGTGCTGCAGGCGATGGGTCCGAAGATCCAATGGGTCCAGAGCTTCGTCACCGACGACAAGATCTACTGCGTCTACGTGGCGCCCGACGAAGAGGTGGTGCGCGAGCACGCCAGGAAGGGCGGCTTCCCCGCCCAGTCGGTGGCGCGCGTGCACACGGTGATCGACCCGGTCACGGCCGAGCCGCTGGCCGCCTGAGCCGCTCGCGCGACACCTCAACCCCCTTATCGCACGACAGGAGATCACCATGAACGCCCGCTGGACCACGCTGACCGGCTGCCTCGTGTTCGCCGCCGCCACTTTCGCGCAGACGGCGCCGAAACAAGCCCCACCGCTGGAGAAGTACGTCATCGAGCGCGACCTGCCCGGCGCCGGCAAGTTGAGCCCCGCCGAGCTGCAGGCGATCGCCCGCAAGTCCAACGGTGTGCTGGCGTCGATGGGTCCCAACATCCAGTGGGTCGAGAGCTACGTCACGGGCGACAAGATCTATTGCGTGTACCGCGCGGACAGCGAAGAGGCGATCCGCAAGCACGCGGCGGCCGGTGGCTTTCCGGCCAACCGCATCTCGCGCGTGAGCACGGTGATCGATCCGACCACCGCGCACTAGTTGCGCATCCGCGGCGGCGCGGCCTTCGAGGCCGCCGTCGCCGCGCGCGGTTGCGTGTAGAGTCGCCGCGCGGGGCCTGCCCGCTTGGTGCTCCACGTGACGACCCCGAGCCAGCCGACGACCCGACGCGACGCACTGCTCGCGCTCGCTGTGTTGCCGCCGTTGCTCGGGCCCCGGATCGCGCGAGCTCAGACACCGAATAAGGTGTGGCGCATCGGCTATCTGGGGCCGTCTGCGGAGACCGCGCCGCAGCTCCCGCGGGCGTTCCAAGAGGGCCTGGCGGCGTTGGGCTACGTCGAGGGCCGCAACATCCTCATCGAGTACCGCTGGACCAATGCCGGCACGCAGATGAACGACGCGGGCGTGCTGCTCGCCCACGCCCGTGACCTGGTGGCACGCAAGGTCGACGTGCTGGCGGCGTCGATCGACCCCGCGATCCTGGCGGCGCGCCAGGCAACCGACGAGGTACCGATCGTCATGCTGAACGTCAGCGATCCGATCGAGCTCGGCCTGGTGAAGACGCTCAGGCGACCGGGCGGCAACGTCACCGGCATGACGCGGCTGAGCCCGGAGCTGATCGGCAGGAACCTGCAGACGCTGCGCGAAGTGGTTCCCAAGGTCTCGCGCGTCGGCCTGCTGACCAGCGCCCCCAATGCGATGAGCCAGTCGGTCGTCGGCAACGCGCAGCAGGCGGCGCGTTCGCTAGGGATCGGGCTTCAGGTGTTCGATCTGAGCTCGCCCGCCGAGTGGGATGCCACCTTCGCCGCGCTGAAGCACAAGGGCGTCGAGGCGCTGCTGGTTGCCGACACCGGCGGCGGCATCTTCTTCACGCAGCGCGCTCGCCTGGCCGATCTGGCGATCGCGCAGCGTCTGCCGACGATCTTCGCCAACACCGAGATCGTCGAAGCCGGCGGCCTGATGTCGTACTCGCCGCCGGCACCGGAGAACTATCGACACGCCGCGGTGTTCATCGACAAGATCCTGCGCGGCACCAAGCCGGGCGACATTCCGGTCGAGCAGCCGACCAAGTTCGAGCTGGTGATCAACCTGAGAACGGCGAAGGCCTTGCACCTCGCGCTTCCGCAATCGCTGCTGATCCGTGCCGACCGGCTGATCGAGTGACCCGCATGCGCGGCAGCGACCCTAACGAGTCCTGGCCGTTGACGATGCAAAGAGCAACTCGCGGCGACCGCTGGTACCGCACCGCGGGCACCGCGCGTCGATGGGCCTCACATCCCCATCATCGATCCGACCCGCGCGCACGAGTTGGACATCGGCGGCGGCGCGGCCGACGATGCCGGCGCCGCCGCATAGAGTTGCGTGTAGAGTCGCCGCGCGGGGCCCGCCCGCCTGGTGCTTCACGTGACGACCCCGAGCCTGCCGACGACCCGGCGCGACGCACTGCTCGCGCTCGCCGTGTCGCCGCCGTGGCTCGAGCCGCGAAGCGCGCGGGCCCAGCCTTCAGGCCAGGTGTGGCGCATCGGCTATCTGGGGCCGTCAGCCGAGACCGCGCCGCAGCTTCCCAAGGCGTTCCAGGACGGCCTGGCGGCGTTGGGCTACGTCGAGGGTCGCAACATCGTCATCGAGTACCGCTGGACCAACGCCGGCAGCCAGATGAACGACGCCGGCGTGCTGCTCGCGCACGCCCGCGACCTGGTGGCGCGCAAGGTCGACGTCATGGCGGCGTCGATCGACCCCGCGATCCTGGCGGCGCGGCAGGCGACCGACGCGGTGCCGATCGTCATGCTGAATGTCAGCGACCCGATCGAGCTCGGTCTGGTCAAGACGCTGAGACGGCCGGGCGGCAACATCACCGGCATGACACGGCTGAGCCCGGAGTTGATCGGCAGGAATCTGCAGACGCTGCGTGAGGTCGTGCCCAAGGCCTCGCGGCTGGGCTTGCTGCTCAGCGCATCGAACACCATGATGAGCCGATCGATCGTCGACCGTGCGCAGCAAGCGGCACGCTCGCTCGGCGTCGGGCTGCAGGTGTTCGAGCTGCGCTCGCCGACCGACCTGGATGCCACGTTCGCGCAGATGAAGCAAAAGGGCGTGGAGGCTGTGCTCGCCGCCGGTGGCGACATCTCCTTCACGCAGCGCGAACACCTCGCCAATCTCGCAATCGCGGAGCGACTGCCGACAATCTTCGCCAACACCGAGATCGTCGAGGCCGGGGGCCTGATGTCGTACTCGCCCTCCTCACTGGAGAACTATCGACATGCCGCTGCGTTCATCGACAAGATCCTGCGCGGCACGAAACCGGGCGACATTCCGATCGAGCAGCCGACCAAGTTCGAGCTGGTGATCAACCTGAAGACCGCGAAAGCTTTGCAGCTCGCGATTCCACAATCGCTGCTGATCCGTGCCGACCGCCTGATCGAATGAGCCCCATGCGCGCCACCGACCACACCGAAAAGACCAGCAAGGTCGACGACGAGCGGGTCGTCGCGGTCGAGACGCTGCCGCCGCCCGAGCAGCTGATCCGCTTCTTCCCGGTGGCTGGCGGGCCGATCGAAGGCTTCGTCGCCGCCAGCCGCGACCAGGTGCGTCGCATCGTGCACGGCATCGACGACCGCCTGCTGGTGGTGATCGGGCCGTGCTCGGTGCACGACCCCAAGTCGGCGCTCGAGTACGCGCATCACCTGCACGAGCAGCGCGGCCAACTCGACGACGCGCTGGTGATCGTGATGCGCGTCTACTTCGAGAAGCCGCGCACCACCGTCGGCTGGAAGGGGCTGATCAACGATCCGCACCTCGACGGCAGCTTCCGCATCAACGAAGGGCTGCGCATCGCGCGCTCGCTGCTGATCGACATCAACGCGATCGGCGTGCCGGCCGGCGGCGAATTGCTCGACACGTCGAGCCCGCAGTACATGGCCGACCTGCTGAGCTGGGGCGCGATCGGTGCGCGCACCACCGAGAGCCAGGTGCATCGCGAGCTGGCGTCGGGGTTCTCGGCGGCGATCGGGTTCAAGAACAGCACCGAAGGCAACGTGCAGGTGGCGATCGACGCAGTGATCGCCGCCAGCCAACCGCACAGCTTTCTCGGCGTGCACAAGAGCGGCCAGATCGCGATGGTGCACACCGCCGGCAACCCCGACGGCCACGTGATTCTGCGCGGCGGCGCGCAGCCCAACTACGACGCCGGCAGCGTCGGCCAGGCCTGCGAGGCGCTCGAAGACGCCGGCCGGCAGCCGAGCGTGATGGTCGACTGCTCGCACGGCAACAGCGGCAAGAGCCACGAACGCCAGGTCGACGTGGTGCGCAACGTCGCGGCGCAGATCAAGGGCGGCAGCCGGCAGATCTTCGGCGTGATGATCGAAAGCCACCTGGTCGGCGGCGCGCAAGGCTTCAAGCCCGGCGTCACCGACCGCCGCACGCTGCGTTACGGCCAGAGCATCACCGACGCCTGCATCGGCTGGGACGAGTCACGCGCGCTGCTCGGTGAGCTGGCACAGGCCGTGCGTGCTCGCCGCAAGGTGCACCCCTAGCGCGGCGCCGCGGCGGGCCGCGTCTGCACGAACGCGCACAACGCGGCCGTCACCAGCGCCAGCGCGATGTGCAGCGCGTACAGCGCGTCGAAGCTGGCGCGTTGCACCGGGCCATGACCGAGCAGCAGCACCGTGATGGCGACGCCGACCACCGCACCGATCTGGCGCGTGGCTTGGTTGACCGCACTGCCGACCGCGTAGTGCTGCGCCGGCAGCCGGCTCACCGCGGCCGCCGACAACGACGGCATCACCAGGCCGACCGAGGTGCCGGTCATCATCAGGCCGGGCAGCCAGTGCGCGACGTACGACGGCTCGACGCCGGGCACGAGCATGAACCACAACCCCGCCAGCGCGTAGAGCAGCGCGCCGCCCACCAGGAAGGGCCGGTGCCCGTAGCGGCCCGCCAGCCGGCCGGTGACGATGGCCACCGGGATCACCGTCAGCGGCCCGGGCGCGATCGCCAGCCCCGCCAGCGCCTGGCTGTAGTGCCAGACGTGACCCATGTAGAAGAAGAAGGCGAAGAACATCATCGCGAACGCGATGCCGAACGACAGCGTCGCCGCGTTCACCGCGCTGTAGGTGCGGTGGCGAAACAGGCTCAGGTCCACCAGCGGGTCGCGCACCCGTCGTGCCCAAACGATGAACGCCACCAGCGCGATCGCCCCGGTGGTCGCGGCCGCGGCGAGGTCGACGCGCGTCCAGGCCGGCGATTCCGCCTCGACGATCGCCAGCGCGATCGCGCCGACGCCGATGATCAGCAATGCCATCCCCACGAGGTCGACGCGGCGGCGCACAGCGGTGCGCGTCGACTCCGACAACAGGCGCGCGCCGCGCCACAGCGAGATGGCGCCGATCGGCAGGTTGATGAAGAACGCCCACGGCCAGCCGATGGTCTGCACCACCAGCGATCCGAGGCTCGGCCCCACCGCGGCCGCGAAGCCGGCCACCGCACCCCACAGACTCACGGTGAGCGCGCGCTGGTGCTGCGGAAACGCCGCCAGCACGATCGACAGTGACGCTGGCGTGAGCAACGCCGCACCGATGGCCTGCAGCACGCGCGCGGCGACCAGCCACGCGACGTTGCCGGCCAGACCGCACGCCGCCGACGCTGCGATGAACAGCGTGACGCCGAGCAGGAACACGCGCTTGCGGCCGTAGGCGTCGGCCAGGCCGCCGGCAGGAATCAGCATCGCCGCATAGACCACGGTGTAGGCGTTGAGCACCCACGACAGATCGGCCGCGCTGGCGCCCGGAAAGCCGTCGCGCAGCGCGCCGAACGCCGCGTACAGCATCGTCGCGTCGAGCGAGACGAGGAACGACGCCACGCTGGCCACGCGGAACACCGGCCACGGCGAGGTTGGGGGAGAAACTGCTGCAGCGGCGCCGGTTGGCGCGGTGGCAAGCGTCATCGTGGGTCTCCGTGCGATAGGTCAACGCGCTGCGGCAGGTAGCTGGGCGAAGCCGCCGACAGGCCTTGCTTCACCCCTCGCGTGCGCTCGTCGGCGATCACCTCGTCGAGCCCGGCCTCGAGGCCGTCGAGCGCGCGCCGCACGATCTCGTCGGCGCTCGCCTTCGGCTGGTCGATCTCGCGCACGAGGTCGGTGTCGACGAACGCCATGTGCAACGCGGTGACCTGCGTCTTCTGCGCTGCCAGTTCGTGGCGCAGCGAGTTGGTCAGCGACCAGGCGGCCGCCTTGCTGGCCGAGTAGCCGGCCAGCAGGCCACCGTTGAGCCACGACGCGATCGACAGCACGTTGAGCAGTGCGCCGCCGCCGTTCTCCTTCAACGCCGGGGCAAAGGCCTGGCTGATGCGCAGCACGCCGAAGAAATTGGTCTCGAACATCCGACGCGCGACCTCCTCGCTGTCGAGCGCCAGAAAGCCGCCGACCGCGCCGATGCCGGCGTTGTTGATCACCAACGTCACATCGCCTGCACGGGCAACGGCGGCGGCGATCTCGTCGGCGCGAGTGACGTCCAGCCGCAGCGGCTCGACGCCGGGCAGCGTGACGCTCGCCGGATCACGGGCGCCGCCATACACCTTGCGCGCGCCGCGCGCCAGCAACTCGCGGGTGAAGGCCAGGCCGATGCCGCGGTTGGCACCGGTGACGAGGGCGACGGCGTTGTGGATCTTCATCATGGCTCCTGCGGGTTGGTGGTCGTCATCCGATGAATATGATGACCGTCATATTCATCGGCAAATCAAAGCGGCAAGCCAGTTCACGGGCGCTCGTCGCTTCAGTGGGCGGCGGACGCCGCCTCGTCGTGCTGCTGGATCAGCGCCTTGCGCGCCGCGGCCAGCAGCGCGCGCCCGTCGGCGTTGTCACCGATCGCGCGCGCCAGCTGCAGCGCGCCGACGAGCGTGCTGGTGATCACCGCGGCGGTGCTGCGCGTTGCGCCGGGCAGCGTGCCGCGCACCAGCGCGATCAGCCGTTCGACGCGCTGCGCCGAGGCCTCGCGCACGGCGCCGGTCTGGCGTGCCATGTCGCAGCCCAGCGCAGCCACCGGGCAGCCGGTGTCCATCGATGCGAGATGCGACTCCGACAGGTAGCTGTCGACCAAGGCCCTGAACGCGCTGACGCCGCGCGTGCGCCGCGCCTGCGCAGCGCGCGTGATGGTGCTGCTGCTGTCCGAGCCCGCGCGCGCGAGCGCTTCGACCAACAGGTCGTCGCGCGACTTGAAGTGGGCATAGAAGCCGCCGTGCGTCAAGCCGGCCTCTTTCATCACGTCGGCCACGCCGACGCCGGCGTAGCCGTGGCGCCGGATCGCGCGCGCCGCCGCCTGCACGATGCGCTCGTGCGTCTCTTCCTTGCGGCTGTTGGCGGTGCGAGCCATGGTCGGGATGAATATGATGGTCATCATATTGCGCCGTCGATCCGATGTCAATCGGCCGGTCGCGAGACGCCACAGCCCCTGCGTGGCAGGCCTTGCCGACTGCCATGAGCCTTCGGCCGGGCACCGTTGCTGACGGGGGCCTGGCGCTCCGATAATCGCGCGCACCATGCGCTCGCGTTCGGTGGCACCGGTGCCCGACACAACGCCTCTGTCTGTGCACAGGGGACTGCGGCGCCGCAGCGTGAGCGCAGCGGCTGCATGGGCCGCGCTGACGGCCGCGGGCTGCCACTCCGGTGGCAACAATCCACCGCCGCCGATGGCAGCGACGCGCACCTGGCGGATGGGGTTCTCGGCACTTCCGCCGCGGCCCGATCCGGCGGAAGCACTGACCACCATCGCCGCATGGAGTTCGCGCGCCGACCTCGCGTTGATCCACGACGAGCCGCCGTGGGCCGTGATGCTGAGCGGCGCTTCGCTCGACAACTGGCTGCAGCAGAACAGGACCGCCCTGGTCGACATCTACCGCAGCAAGGGCATGCAGGTGGTCTACATGACCGACCTCACCAACGGTCTCAATCGCTCGCAGGAAGCGCCCAATCTGGTGGCCATCGGTCACAGCCTCGCCGAGCCGGCGGTGCAGCAGGCGGTGCGCAACTATGTGCTCGCGGTGTCGCGCCTGCTGCGGCCCGACTACCTGGGGCTGGCGGCCGAGACCAACCTGATCCGCATCCAGGCGCCGTCGATCTACGCGTCGGTCAGGCAGACGGCCAATGCGGCGGCGGCCGATGTGGCCACCGCGGGCACGCCCGCCAAGCTGTTCGTCAGCGTCCAGGTCGAGACGGCCTGGGGCTTTGCGAGCGGCGGGCCCTTCATCGGCATCGACACCGACCGCGCGGACTTCTCCTTCATGCAGTTGATCGGACTGTCGTCGTACCCGTACCTCGTCTACCCGAATCCGGAAGATCCGCCAAGCGACTACTACAGCCGCCTGCTCAGCGCGACCGCGCCGCTGCCGATGATGGTGGTCGAAGGCGGCTGGCCGAGCGTCAGCGTGCCGGCGATGGGCATCGTCACGTCGCCAGAGAAACAGGTGCGTTACGTGACGCGGCAGGCGGCGCTGCTCGACGGCGTGTCGGCGATCGGCTGGACGCAGCTGCAGTTCACCGATCTCGACCCGGTCGTGTTCGCGGCCGCCGGGCCGTTCCTGACGATCGGCTTGGTCGACACGCAATACGTGGCCAAGCCGGCGCTCGCGCAGTGGGACGCGCTGTTCGCACGGCCGCGCGCGTAGCCGTCGGAGGCAGCGCAGCGCTCAGGGCTCGGGCTTGGCCGCCGTCGCGGCCGGGGCCAAGCCCGGCGCCCAGTGCGCCGGCGCCACCACCTGCGGCTGCGCCGGGTCTGCCATGTAGTGCGGCGACATGATCTGCACGCCGTTCTCGTTGAACACGTCCTGCACGTGGCCGTGCAACTGGCTCAGTGCCTCGGCGCGCCGCTCGGGTGCGAGCTCGCTGCTTTGCCCGCATAGGCGGTACTCGACGTAGAAGTCCGACAGCGCGGTCTGCACCACGTAGGGTTTGGGTTCGTCGGCGACCCCCGGCGTGCGGCGCGCGGCCTCCAGCAGCATCGAGTGCACCTGGCGCCAGGGCGTCGAATAGCCGATCGTGACCGCGGTATGCAGCACGAACTTGCCGTGCGCGAGCCGCGAATAGTTGAGCACGGCCTGGCCGACGACCACCGAATTGGGCAGGCTCACCTCCTCGCCCATGCCGGTGTGCACCTTGATCGCGAACATGCCGATCGTGGTGACCGTGCCCTCGATGCCGCCGACCTTGATGAACTCGCCGACGCGCAGCGTGCGCGAGTACATCAGGCTCAGACCCGACATCACTTGTCCGACGACGCTGGAGGCACCGAGCGAGATCATCAGGCCGGCCAGCACCGAAACGCCCTTGAAGGCCTCGCTGTCGGAGCCGGGCAGGAACGGGTAGGCCAGAGCCAGCGCGAACAGCCACACCACGAAGTTGCCGATGCGCCGCGTCGGGTCGGCCGTGTCGGCGTCGAGCCACGCGACCTCGAGTTCGCCGCTCTCGATGCGCTGCATCAGCGCGGTGTTGACGCGCGTGACCAGCCGTGCGATCAGGAAGATCACCAGCGCGGTGATCAGACCCGGCACGGCACCCAGGATGTCGGCGCCCATGCGCTCGAGCAGCTCGACGATCCACTCGGTGGAGCGCTCGCCCCAGGCGCGCGTGTAGGCGAACTGGCGCAACACGAAGGTCGCCCACGTGTAGAGCAGCACCAGCACGACCGCCCACGTCAGGACCAGCGTCACCAGCAGCGTGGCCGAGCGCGCGTGGTGCAGATAGGTGCCGAACAGCGACCGCCTGCGCGTCGGATTCCAGGCATCGATCATCGACGTGACGCGCACGAGCGCGCGTCGCCGCAGCGCGAACGCCGCACGCAGCAGGAGGTAAGCGATCGCGGTGGCGACGACCGAGTACAGGATGCCCATGCCGATGCGGCGCGGATCCTTCTTCTCGATCGTCTCGTTCACCGCCACCTGCAGGCGATTGCGCACAGCGCCGGCTGCACTGTCGAGCGACGCGCCGGGGTCGAGGTCCTCGGCGGTCACGTGGAACACGATCAGGCCATCGATCTGCACGGCCGTGTAGCGGCCGTCATCGGCCCGCTGCAGCGTCACTTGACCCGGACCGCCGCGCTCCACGACGGCGGCCACCGCGGTGCCTGCAGCCAGAGCGCGTTCGCGAGGCATCCGGCCGAGCAGCGTGGCGTGAAAGGTGAAGATCGGACGGTTGTTGACGACCAGCCGCCCCTGGAGCACCGGGTCGGCCACCGCCGTGCTGGCCGCAGCCGACGCTGTGGGGGCCGCAGCGGCCTGCGCGTGCACCGATGGCGCGGCCTGCAACGAGGCGAGCGCAGCCAGCAAGCAGAACCCGCGTGCCCAGTTCCGTTGGGCCCAGCGATCGAGTCGCGTGCCCACGTCAGGCGCCCGCTGCCGGATACAGCCCGCGCGTGCGCGCGAACAGCCGCGTCAGCCCGAGCAGTGCATCGATGTTCGGCGTTGCCACGCCGACGCGCTGCGCGATCTCGCTGACCACGCCGACGATGGCGTCGAGCTCGAGCGTGCGGCCCGCCTCGACGTCCTGCAGCATCGACGGCCTGAAGCTGCCGAGCTTGCGCGTGATCGCGTGCCGGTCTTCGGGCTGCTGGTCGATCGCGCAGCCGATCTGCGCGCCCACCAGCGACGCCTCGCGCATCGCCGCCGAACAGAACGCCAGCACCAGCGGATCGGCGAGCACGCGGTCGGTGGGTGCTCCGGTGAGCGCCGCCACCGGGTTGATCGTCATGTTGCCCCACAGCTTGTACCAGATGTCGCGTCGCACGTTGCTCGACGCCGTGACGTCGAAGCCGGCGCCGCGCAGCGTGTCCGCCAACCCGCTGACGCGTGCCGACTCGCCACCCGCAGGCTCGCCGACGATCAGCCCCTGACCCATCTTGTGCTCGACCAGACCGGGCTCGGAGGTCCACGTGCTGGCATGCACGACGCAGCCGATCACCTGCTCGAACGGCAGCGCCGCACCGACCACACCGCCGGGATCGACGCTGGCCAGCGGCAGCCCTTCGAGCGCCGGCACGCCGCGGCCGAACCACCAGGGCACGCCGTTCATCGCCGGCAGCACCAGCGTGTACGCGGCCAGCAGCGGCGTGATCGCTGGCGCCACCTCGGGCAGCGACTGGCCCTTGACCGCAATCACCACCAGGTCCTGTACGCCGAGCTCGGTCGCATGCGGTGCTGCGCGCGCTGCGGCGCTGTGCAGCGTGCCACCCTGGCGCAGGCGCCAGCCGTGCTGGTGCAGCGCCGTCAGGGTCGCGCCGCGCGCCAGCGCGCTGACCTCATGCGCCCCGGTCGACGCCAGCCGCGTGCCGATGAAGCCGCCGATCGCGCCGGCGCCCACCACACAAATCTTCATGCCCTCAGCCCTCTGTGCCCGACCACGCCGGGGACGCCAGTATTGCGGAAACGCTGGAGGGGTTCGCCCGTGCCTCTTGCATCGCCGTCGACGCGGGCGGTGCGGTCCAATGGATCAGAGGCTCACTGACCCTCGCGCCAGCGCCGCTCGGCTTGCTCCCAGGCGGCAAGCGGCTGCAGGTCGGGTACCCAGGCCAGCCCGGTCTTGGCGTCCGACGACACCGCATCGCTGCTCACCAACACATCGAGCAATGCGGGTTTCCCGGCACGCATCGCTTCGAGGGCGCGTGCCAGCGCGGCAGCAAGATCGGCGGCGCGTTCGACGCGCTCGGCGTGCAGGCCGAACGCGCGCGCCATCGCGGCGTGGTCGGCGTGCTGCAAACGCGTGCCCACGACCTTGCCGTGCGTGGTCTGCTGGTCGTGCACCTCGACCTGCCACGCGCCGTTGTTGGCGACCACGATCAGCAGTGGCACCTTGTGCCGCGCCGCGGTGTCGACCTCCATCGCGTTGAAGCCGAACGAGCCGTCTCCGGTCAGCACCGCGACCGTGCGCCCGGGGCACGCGAGCGCGGCGCCGATGCCGAACGGCGTGCCCACGCCGATGCAGCCGAGCGAGCCGGGGTCGAGATAGGTGCTGCACGTCATGCCGACGCGCGCGAACGACAGGAAGTCGCCGCCGTCGGCGATCACGATCGCATCGTCGCCGATCGCCTGCTGCACTTCGGCGAGCAGCCGGTTCGGATGCATGCGGCCATCGCTGCCGTCCTTGGCGGTCCGCATCGACTCGCGCAGCTTGCCCGATCGCTCCTCGTGCCTAGCGCCCAGGCCGCGTGCCCACTCGCGATCGACCGCCGGCGTGCGGCCTTGTCCCGCCCGCACCAGCGCGGCCAGCGCGAGCCGTGGCGTCGCGAGCAGTTCGACCTCGCCGCGCCGGTTGTCTCTGAGCTCGGACCCAGTGTCGGCGATGCGCAGGAAGCGCGCCTGGCCGAACACCGCCGGTGATCCGTACGCGAGCTGGAAGTCCAGCCGCCGGCCGACGGTGACGACGAGATCGGCTTCGCTCATCACGCTGCCACGCATCGCCGCCACGACCGAAGGATGCGACTCCGGGACGAGGCCCTTGCTCTCACCGGTGTCGAGGTACGGTGCGCCGAGCGCATCGAGCAACGCGAGGAGTTCGCTCGTCGCGCCGCGCGCGCCGCGGCCGCTGATGACCAGGGGGCGCTTCGCGGACCACAGCAGATCGGCCGCGCGATCGATCTCGCTCGGGTCGGGCGCCAGCAGCGGGCGGCGCTTGCCTGCGATGTGCTCGGGAAGCTGGACCGCGAGCGGCACTTCGGCGCGCAGCGTGTCGGTCGGGAAGTCCAGGTAGACCGGACCGGGCTCGCCGCCCTCACCCCGCGCGCGGGCCAGCGCCTCGTCGAGCTCCTGCAGCACGAGCGCTGGTTCGCGCACCGTGCGCGCATAGCGCGTGAGCGAACGCACCAGGTCGGTGTGCACGATGTCCTGCAGTGCGCCGCGGTTCTCCTGGGCCCTCGGTGGCACGCCCGACAGCACGAGCACTGGCGCCTTCGCGACGTGCGCGTTCGCGATGCCGGTCATCGCGTTGGTGACCCCAGGCCCGGCGGTGACGAGCGCGATCCCGACGCTGCCGGTCAGCTCGCCGTAGGCGTGCGCCATGTAGACGGCGGCGCGCTCGTCGCGCACGTCGACGATCGCGATGCCCTCGGCGTCGAGGCGCATCCAGATCGGCATGATGTGCCCGCCACACAGGCCGAACACGCGGTCGATGCCGCGCGCCTTCAGGCAGCGCGCGATCACCGCGGCTGCGCTCGACGCGCTCAAAGGTGGCGGCTTCGTGTCCATCAGAACACCGGCGTCTCGCGGTAGGTGCCCCACAGCCCCTTCAGCTTCTCGACGATGTCGCCCATCGTCGCGCCGTTGGCGACCAGCTCGATCGTGACCGGCATGATGTTCTGCGCCTCGTCCTTGGCCGTCTCGACCAGCTGGTTCAGCAGCTGCTGGACCTTGGCCTCGTCGCGCTCGGCGCGCACGCGGCGCGTGCGCGCGACCTGCCGCTCGGCCGTGGTCGCATCGTACGGATGCAGCTCGATGTCGTGCCGCTCGTCCGGCTCGACGTTGCGGTTGACGCCGATCACCGCCTTGTCGCCCGACTGCTTGCGCAGCGCCGTCTCGTACGCGAAGTCGGCGATCTGCTTCTGGAACCAGCCTTGCTCGATCAGCTTGACGGTGCCGCCGCGCTCGTCGACTTCCTTCAGGATCGCGAAGATGCGCCGCTCGTAGTCGTTGGTCAGCGCCTCGACGTAGTAGCTGCCACCGAGCGGATCGATCACGTTGGCGACGTTGCTCTCGTCGGCGATGATCTGCTGCGTGCGCAGCGCCATCTTCATCGCCTCCTCGGTGGGGATCGCGAACGCCTCGTCGTAGCCGTTGGTGTGCAGCGACTGCGCGCCGCCGAGCACGGCCGACAGCGCCTGCAACGCGGTGCGCACGATGTTGATCTGGTGCTGCGGCTTGGTCAGCGTGGCGGCCGCGGTCTGGCAGTGGAAACGCAGCCGCATCGACTCCGGGTTCTTGGCGCCGAAGCGCTCCTTCATGATCTTGGCCCAGCAGCGGCGGGCGGCGCGGAACTTCGCGATCTCCTCGAAGAAGTCCGACTGCGCGACGAAGTAGAAGGCGAGCCGCGGCGCGAAATCGTCGATCGCGATGCCGGTCTTCAGCACCTCCTCGACATAGACGATGCCGTTGGCCAACGTGAACGCTGCCTCTTGCAGCGGCGACGCGCCGGCCTCCGAGATGTGGTAGCCCGAGATGTTGGTCGGGTTGTAGCGCGGCAGGTTCCTCGCGCAATAGGTGATCATGTCGCGGCAGATGCGCACCGACGGCGCGATCGGGTAGATGTACTCCTTCTGCGCCATGTACTCCTTCAGGATGTCGGCCTGCACGGTGCCCGACAGCTTGCCGCGGTCGAGGCCGCGCTTGTCGGCGAGCGCGACGTACATCGCCAGCAGGATCCACGCGCTCGGGTTGATGGTCATCGAGACCGAGATCCTCTCGAGGTCGATGCCGTCGAACAACGCCTCCATATCGGCCAGGGTGTCGACCGCCACGCCTTCGCGGCCGACCTCGCTTTCGCTCATCGGATGGTCCGAGTCGTAGCCCATCAAGGTGGGCATGTCGAAGTCGGTCGACAGCCCCGTCTGGCCCTGCGCGATCAGGTACTTGAAGCGCCGGTTGGTGTCTTCGCCGGTGCCGAAGCCGGCGATCTGGCGCATCGTCCACGTGCGCGACCGGTACATCGTCGGGTACGGCCCGCGCGTGAATGGATAGCGCCCGGGCAGCCCGATGTCCTCCAGCGGCGTGTCGGCGATGTCGGCCGCGGTGTAGGTGCGCTGCACCGGGATGTCGCCGGTGGTGAAGAACTGCGCCTTGCGTTCGGGCTGCTTGTGCAGGAACGCGGCAACCTCGTTGCCTTCCCACTCGGCGCGCTCGCCGTCGAGGCGGCGTCGCTGGTTCGGGTCGAGCCAGGTCATTGGGCGGACCTCCTCTACAAAGTGCGTTCGATCAGCGACTGCGCCGCCGCGTACGGGTCGAGGCCGCGCTCGGCGAGCACGCTGGCGAGCGCCGGCGCATGCGCGCGAGCGCCGGCCGCGAAACGCTCGAGCAGCAGGGTCTCGGCGGTCTTGCTCAACCGAAAGGCGGCGACCCTGCGCCGCCGCTCGCGCCCGAGATCGGACTTCGCGAGCACGGCCTTGTGCGCGGCGAGCTTGGCGAGCAGCTCGTCGAGCCCGTGGCCGGTGAAGGCGCTGACGCCGACGACCGGAATCGCCCACGCCGTCTTCGCGCTCGTCAGGGTGCCGAGCGTCAGCATCTGCTTGAGGTCGGCCAGCGTGCGGTTGGCATCGTCGCGGTCGCACTTGCTGACGACGTGGATGTCGGCAATCTCGAGCACACCGGCCTTGATCGCCTGGATTTCGTCGCCGAGCCCCGGCGCGGAGACGACCACCGTCGTGTCGGAGGCCTGTGCGACCTCGACCTCGTCCTGCCCCACGCCGACCGTCTCGACGATGATCGTGCGAAAGCCCGCGACGTCCAGCACGTCGACCGCGTCGAGGGCGGCGCGCGCCATGCCGCCGGTCGCGCCGCGCGTCGCCATGCTGCGGATGAACACGCCCTCGTCGCTCGCATGCTCGGTCATGCGAATGCGGTCGCCGAGAATCGCACCGCCCGAGTACGGGCTCGACGGGTCGATCGCGACGATGCCCACGCGCTCACCCTTCGCGCGCAGTGCGGCGACGAGCCTGGCGACCAGGGTCGACTTGCCGCTGCCGGGCACACCGGTGAGGCCGATCACGTGGGCAGCGCCGGCGCGTCGATAGACCTCGGCGAGCGCAGGACGAGCCTCGGGCACACCGGCCTCGGCGCGCGAGATCAGCCGGCCTGCGGCGCGCACGTCGCCCGCAGCGGCCTGGGCGAGCAGATCGAGCGATGCGACATAGGCCATCGCCGCAGGCCTGGGTCAGCGCGCGCCGCGCGCGGCCACCAGCCGGCGGATCGAATCGACGATCGCCTGCGGCGGCGTGTCCTGCAGCAGCACCTCGCGCACGCCCATCTGCTTGATCGCGGCGACGTCCTCGTCGGGCATCACGCCACCGGCGACGACGATCAGGTCGTCGGCGCCGCGCTCCGCGAGCAGCTTGAACAGCTTCGGGAACACGGTGAGCTGCACGCCGGAAAGCAGGCTCACGCCGAGCACGTCCACGTCCTCCTGGATCGCGGTGTTGACCACCTCCTCGGGCGTGCGATGCAACCCCGAGTAGATGACGTCCATGCCGGCATCGCGCAGCGTGCGCGCGACGACCTTGACGCCGCGGTCGTGGCCGTCGAGGCCCACCTTGGCGAGGAGGACGCGGATCGGGATGGTGCTCATGCGGGCGTCGGGGGGCTGGAATGAAGGCGCAGTTTCGCATACAGTATTCCGTATGGCAACCCTGGCTCCCCGATGGAATCGCTGAAACCCCAGCGCACGCTGGTCGAACAGGTCTACGAGCGCATCCTCGACGCGATCTGCGACGGCGCGCTGCCCGCGGGCGAACGCGTCACGCAGGACGAGTTGGCGACGCGGCTCGCGGTCTCGCGACAGCCGGTGATGACCGCGCTCGGCATGCTCAAGCAGCAGGGCTTCCTGGTCGAGCACGGCCGGCGCGGCCTGCAGGTGGCGCCGGCCGATCGTGCCCGCTTCGACGCGATCTATCAGTTCCGATCGGCGATCGAGCCGCTCGCGGCGGGGCTGGCAGCGGCACGGGTCAGTCGCGAGCAGCTCGCGCGTGGCCGTGCGCTCGTCGCGCACGGCAGGACCGTTGCGGCTGCCGGCGACGCGGCCGCAGCGCTGCAAGCCGATGTCGACTTCCACCGCTGGATCTACGAGGTCAGCGGCAACCCGTTGATCGTCGAATCGATGCAGACGCACTGGCAACACCTGCGCCGCTCGATGGGCGAGGTGCTGCGCCGGCCGCGCTTCGCGCAGAAGGTCTGGAAGGAGCACGCCGCGATCCTCGACGCGATCGCAGCCGGCGACGCCGACGCGGCGGCGGCGGCGATCGGCGAACACGTGCGCGTAGCGCACGAGCGGGTCGGTGCGGAGCTGGCCGCAGAGCGCGCCGTCGCATGAGTCGCGGATGCCGGCAGCGTGACGCATCGAGAATCGCCCGTTGGCGCGGTCGAGGCGGTTGTCGTCGACCGACTGGCCCTGCCCGCCACCTGCCACCCTAGCGAAGACATCACAGCCGATCAGGAGCTCGAGATGGCGATCAGACCCTGCGAGGAGTTCGAGGACGTTCAGGCATTTGCGCCCTCGGCACAGGTCCAGAGCATGCATGGGGGTTCCGGCGCGGCTACGTTGGACTCTTCGCGATGAGCCAGTTGCTGACTTGGTCGCAATGCGTCGCCGCGCACGCGCGCGTGCGGCCGCACAAGATCGGCGCGCGCGATTCCAAGCGCGCGCTGAGCTACACCGCGTGGAACGAGCGCGCCAGTGCGCTGGCCAATGCGCTGCTGCAGCTCGGCCTGGCCAAGGGCGACCGCGTCGCGCTGCTGGCCTACAACGCGATCGAGTGGCTCGAGATCTACGTGGCGCTGGCGCGCGCCGGGCTGGTCGCGGTGCCGATCAACTTCAGGCTCACCGGGCCGGAGATCGCCTACATCGTCGGTCATTGCGAGGCGCGCGCCTTCATCGTACAGAGCGACCTGCGCGCGGTGGTAGACGGCATCCGCGCCGAGTTGCCGATCGATGCCTCGCGCTATGTGCTGTTCGGCGGCGGCGCGCAGCCGCCCTGGCGCGACTACGAGACGCTGATCGCCGCGGCCCCGGCCACGCCGCCGGAGGTGGCGGTGAAACCCGAGGACCTGTTCGCGCTGATGTACACGTCGGGCACCACCGGCCGGCCAAAGGGTGCGATGCGCAACCACGAGGGCAACGCACTGTTGGCGTTCGCCACCGCGCTGGAGTTCGGCTTGAGCAGCGAGGACAACGGCCTGCTGGTGATGCCGCTGTGCCACGCCAACTCGCTGTACTTCGCCGTCACCTTCGCGATGCTCGGCGCCACCATCGTGGTCGACGATCGCAAGAGCTTCGACCCCGAGGCGCTGCTGGCCAAGCTGGCGCACGAGAAGATCACCTTCACGTCGCTGGTGCCCACGCACTACATCATGATGCTCGACCTGCCCGAAGACGTGAAGGCGAGACACGACGTCAGCGCGGTCGGCAAGCTGCTGATCTCGTCGGCGCCGGCGCGCAAGGAGACCAAGCTCGCGATCCTGAAGCTGTTCCCCAACGGCAAGCTGTTCGAGCTGTACGGTTCCACCGAAGCGGGCTGGGTGACGATCCTGCGCCCCGACGAGCAGATCGAGCGGCTCGGCTCGGTGGGACGCGAGTGGGCCGGCTCGGGTGCGATCAGGATCCTCGGCGCCGACCGGCGCGAGGTGCCCGACGGCGAAGTCGGTGAGCTCTACTCGCGCACCGCCTACGTGTTCGACGGCTACTGGAAGAACGCTGACAAGACCGCCGAGGCGTTCAACGGCGCGTGGTGCTCGGTGGGCGACATGGCGCGGCGCGACGGCGACGGCTTCATTCACCTTGTCGACCGCAAGAGCAACATGATCATCAGCGGCGGCGAGAACATCTACCCATCGGAGGTGGAGGCGGTGCTCGCCGCCCACCCGCAGGTGCAGGACGTGGCGGTGATCGGCGTGCCCGACGCCAAGTGGGGCGAGTCGGTGCAGGCGGTGGTGGTGTTGCGTAGCGCCGGCGCGGCGACCGAAGCCGAGCTGCTCGACTGGTGCAAGGGCCGCATCGCGGGCTTCAAGCGGCCGAAGTCGGTGCTGTTCATCGCCGCGTTGGAGATGCCGCGCACCGCCACCGGCAAGATCCAGCACCGCGTGTTGCGCGAGCGGCTGATCAAGGGCAGCGCCGGCGCGTGATGGCGGCGCTCTACTGCGGCGGCGCCGGCTGCGGGCGGCGCAACAGCCACAGCGCGTAGACCACGAAGGCGAGCGCAGAGCCGACGAACACCACGGCCTGAGCCGTGGCCGACAAGATCGGGAACCACGAGAACACCAACGCGAACGGCGCCGCGCCGAGCGCGGTGGACATCGCGTTCTCGGCCAGCGTCGTGCTGCGGCTGAACAGTCCGAGCGCGTACGACAGCACGTCGACCGGGAACGTCATGCGCAGCATCACCAGCGACGCGAGGCGGTGGCGCGGATGGATCAGGCGATCGATGTCGGCGTGCCGCTGCACCGACGGAAAGTGCCGCAGGATCGTCGCGCGCGCGTGACGACCGAGCCAGAACGACAACGCGGCGCCGGCCACCCAGCCGAGCAGCAGCAGTGCCGCGGTCCACCACGGCCCCCACGCCAACACCGCGAGCGGCAGCAGCGGCAGGTTGGTCGCCATCGGCATCAGCACCGCCACCACCGAGGTGGCGACGAACAGCACGACGCCGAGCCGGTTGTGCGCAGCCAGCGCTTGCTGGATGGGCACCGCGAACTCGCGCACCAGCACGACGGCGCTCACGAACAGGGCGACCACCCACAACCCCGAGCGCATCGTCGGCGCCAACTCCGCCCACGTCAGCGCGTGCCGCAGCGAAGCGAAGGGGTGGCGCATCG
Organism: Burkholderiaceae bacterium; assembly: GCA_035764445.1. Lineage (GTDB taxonomy): Bacteria > Pseudomonadota > Gammaproteobacteria > Burkholderiales > Burkholderiaceae_C > JAEUPI01. The sequence goes on along the minus strand of DASTZF010000147.1, from coordinate 2,197 downwards.
GGCGCTGATTCTCGCGGTTCGGCCGCCGTGCCGCCAACGCCATCGCCGCCGGTCGCTCGCGCCGACGCGGGCACAATGCCTGCGCATCCCGCGCGAGGACACCATGGCGATCTACCGCATCCAAGACCACGCCCCGTCCATCGCGCCCGATGCCCTCGTGGTCGACAGCGCCACCGTGATCGGCCGCGTCACGCTCGGCGCCGGCGCCAGCGTGTGGTTTAACGCCGTGCTGCGCGGCGATGGCGACGACATCGTGATCGGCGCCGGCACCAACGTGCAGGACGGTGCCGTGCTGCACGTCGATCCCGGCTTCCCGCTGAAGATCGGCGAGCGCGTCTCGGTGGGCCACCAGGCGATGCTGCACGGCTGCACGATCGGCAACGGCTCGCTGATCGCGATCAAGGCGGTGGTGCTCAACGGCGCGGTGATCGGCGAGCAGTGCCTGGTCGGCGCCGGCGCCGTCGTCACCGAGGGCAAGACGTTCCCACCGCGCTCGCTGCTGCTCGGCGCGCCGGCCAAGGTGATGCGCGAGCTGACCGACAAGGACCTGGCGATGCTCAAGCACGCTGCCGACAGCTACCAGCGGCGAGCGACGCTCTACCGCGAGACGCTGGTCAAGCTGCGCTGAGGCGGGCCCGCGCGCCGGCCACGCGAGCGCCGCGCAGGATGCTCGATCACGGCCCGATCGTGGCGGCGCGGTCCCTGATGTCGGCCAGTTGCCCGATGTGCGCGGCTGCTCGCGCGGCCATCGCCTGGCCGTCGGGGCCGACCAGACGCTGCTGATCGGCCAGCAGCTGCTGCGCGCGGGCAGGATCGTTGGAGTGCCACGCCGCCTCGGGCAGCAGCCATCGCCGGCCATAGGGGCCGGCGAGCTGAGCCCACGCCGGCCAGTGCGCGATCAGGTGACGATAGACGATATCGCCTCCGAGCGGCGACAGCTCGGCCATCTTCATCGGCACCAGCATCGCGGTATTCGGCGGCAGGTCACCCTTGAGCATGCGATCCAGCAGCTCGGTCGCTCGTGCCGCATCGCCGCTGCTGGCCAGCGCCGAGACCAGCGTGCGCCGCTCCTGCTCGCCGTTCGCCGCAGCGAGCTGCGCCAGCATGCGATCGAAGCGCGCGCGATCGGCGCGTGCGCCGGCCACGACCTGCGCCGCTTCGCGCACCGAGCGATGCAGGCGCGGCGTGAGCGCTTCGTCGCGCTCGACGCGCGCCAGCGCCTCGGCCTGCGTGTCCGGATCCTGCAGCCGGCCGAGTGCGCGCACGAGACGCGCGCGCAGCGCCAGCGTCTCCGCATCGTCGGCCGCAGCAGGATCCCAGCCGAGGCGTGCCAGCTCGGGCTTGAGCAACGCCCGCGCGGACTCGCGCAGCGTCGCCTGCTGAGGCGTGCCCGTGAACGCGTTGTCGAGCCACTCGAAGGCTTCGACCGCCTGCCCGAACAGCGGCACCCGCGCCGCATCGCGCACGTCGTGCAGCCCGGCAAGCCAGCGCAGCGCCTCGGCCAGCGGCAGGTCGCCCGCCTGGGCGAGCGCGAGCACATCGGCGAGCAGCAGCACACGGTCGGCGGGCGGCAGGCGCACGAAACGCACCTGCAGCGCCGCGCGCGCCTGCGCGTCGTAGGCCGTGCGGTAGTAACCGATGCCGCCGGCGTTGGCCCGCACCGGCTCGTCGCTGCAACCCGCCAGCGTGGCCGTCGCCGAAGCACCGCTCAGCAGCACGGTCGCCGCTTGCGCGCCGCGGGCGAGCCGCACCGGGATCTGCCACGTCGCACTCGACGAAGCAGCGCTCGCCGGCGCGCGAAACCGCCTCTGCGAGAGTGCCACCCGCGTCACGCCACCGTCGCAGCGCGATTGCACCGACACCAGCGGAAACCCGGGCTGGTTCGTCCAGCTAGCGGCCATCGACGCCACGTCGCGGCCGGCTGCGCGGCCGATGTGGAACCACAGATCACCCGCGGTTGCGTTCGACAGCCGCTGTTCGCGCATGTAGGCCGCGAGCCCGCGACGAAACCGCTCCTCGCCGAGCCACTGCTCGATCATGCCGAGCACGGCGCCGCCCTTGACGTAGGTGATGTTGTCGAACACGTCGTACACCGCGGTCTCGCGCACCGGGCCCGAGCGGATCGCGCGCGTGGCGTCGGTCGCGTCGATGGCCATCGTCTCGTCGACGTGCCCGCGACGGTTCAGCAGCACCTGCC
>DASTZF010000146.1:0-4351 GCA_035764445.1 Burkholderiaceae bacterium | reverse complement strand
CGCCGGCGGCGGCATCCGCTCGACCGTGGCGGCCACTCGTGCGGCGAGCGACGACAGCTTGATCGAGTCGACGCGCGAGCGCGCGCGCACGCTGATGTCCGAAGGCGTGACGACGATCGAGATCAAGTCGGGGTACGGGTTGAACCGCGACGACGAGGCACGCTGCCTGCGCGCCGCGCGGCGGCTCGGCCGTGAACTGCCGCTGACGGTGCGCACGACGAGCCTGGCTGCTCACGCGGTGCCGCCGGAATTCGACAGCCGCGCCGACGACTACATCGATGCCGTCGTGCAATGGCTGCCGCGTTGGCACGCCGAGGGGCTTGTCGATGCGGTCGATGCGTTCTGCGAGCGCATCGGCTTCACCCGCGAGCAGACGCGGCGCGTGTTCGACGCCGCGCGCGCGCTCGACCTGCCTGTCAAGCTGCACGCCGAGCAGTTGAGCAACATGGAAGGTGCCGCGCTGGCCGCGCAGTACCGCGCACTGTCGTGCGACCATCTCGAGCACCTGAACGAGGCCGGCGTGCTGGCGATGGCCGAGGCCGGCAGCGTGGCGGTGCTGCTGCCCGGTGCCTTCTACTTCCTGCACGAGACGCGCCTGCCCCCGATCGCCGCGCTGCGCGCGGCCGACGTGCCGATGGCGATCGCCAGCGATCACAATCCGGGGTCGTCGCCCGCACTGTCGCTGCTGCTGATGCTGCACATGGCTTGCACGCTGTTCCGGCTGACGCCCGAAGAGGCGTTGCGCGGCGTGACCGTGAACGCGGCGCGCGCCCTCGGGCTGGCGCGTTCGCACGGGTCTCTCGAGGCAGGTAAGCAGGCCGACTTCGTGGTGTGGGACCTCGAGCATCCCAACGAGCTGGCCTACTGGTTCGGGCGCAACCCGTGCCGGCGCGTCGTGCGCGCCGGGGTCGAACGCTGATGAGCGCCAACGAGGTCTTCACGCTGCACAAGGGCACGCAGCCGCTGCTGGTCAGCGTGCCGCACGTCGGAGTCGTGCTGCCCGACGACCAGCAGGAGCGTTACGTCGAGCGCGCCCTCGGGTTCGAAGACGCCGACTGGCACCTGGCCACGCTGTTCGGCTTCGTACGCGGGCTCGGCGCGTCGTTCATCGTGCCGCGCTACAGCCGCTATCTGATCGACCTCAACCGCCCGCAAGAGAACGCGCCGATGTACCCGGGGGTCAACAACACCGAGCTGTGCCCGACGCGATTCTTCACCGGCGACGCGCTGTACCGCGACGGCTGCGCGCCCGACGCCGCCGAGATCGCACGCCGCGTGCACAGCTACTGGCTGCCGTACCACGAGGCGCTGCGCACCGAGCTCGAACGGCTGCGTGCCGTGCACGGCCGCGTGGTGCTGTTCGACGGACACAGCATCAAGTCGGAGCTGCCGTGGCTCTTCGATGGCCGGCTGCCCGACCTCAACCTCGGCACCGCGGCCGGCGCGAGTTGTGCCTCGAGCCTGCGCGCTGCGCTGTCGCGCGTGCTGGCCGCACAGGCGCAGTACACGCACGTGGTTGACGGGCGCTTCAAGGGTGGTCACATCACGCGCCACTACGGCAACCCCGACGCCGGCATCCACGCGGTGCAGCTCGAGATGTGCTGGAGCTGCTACATGCCGGAGCGGCCGCCGTACGAGCTGGACTCGCAGCGCACCGCGCGGCTACTTCCGGTGCTGCACGCCCTCGTCCACACGATGCTGCGCTGGACGCCGCATGGCTGACGCGGCAGGCGTCGCTCAGCTGCTGTGGGCGCCGCTGGCGTGGGTACAGGGCTGCTGGCGTGAGTCGGTGTTGCTCGAGGTCACGGTCGACGGCACATGGGGCCGCATCGAGACCGGTGCGCCGCGTAGTCTGAACGTCATTGCGCTCGCCGGCCCCGCGTTGCCGGGCTTGGTCAACGCGCACGGCCACGCGTTCCAACGCGCGTTCGTCGGGCTGGCCGAGCGACGCGACGCCGAGCTCGACGACTTCTGGAGCTGGCGCGACCGCATGTACGGCGTCGCACTGACGGTCACGCCCGAGGAGCTGCGCGAGATCGCCACCCAGCTGTACGCCGAGCTGCTGCGCGGCGGCTACACGCAGGTGTGCGAGTTCCACTACCTGCACCACGCGCCCGATGGCTCGCGCTACGGCGATCCGCTGACGATGAGCCACGCCTTGGTACAGGCGGCGCAGGTGACCGGCATCGGTCTGACCCTGCTGCCCGTACTTTACGAGCGTGCCGGCTTCGCGGCTGCTGGCCTGCGCGACGACCAGCGCCGCTTCGCCACCACCGTCGACGACGTGCTCGCGTTGCGCGACGGCGTGCGTGCGCTGGGTGCTCCCAACGTCGGCGCGAGCGTCGCGATCCATTCGCTGCGTGCGGCACGGGCGTCGTCGATCGTGCGCCTGGCCGAACGGCTGGCAGGCGATGCAGCGCCGATCCACATTCACATCGCCGAGCAGACGGCCGAGGTCGACGATTGTGTCGCCGCCACCGGGATGCGCCCGATCGAATGGCTGGCCAGGCATGTGCCGCTGGATGCGCGCTGGCAACTGGTGCATGCCACGCACACGACGCCATCGGAGATCGGCGCGGTGGCGGCCAGCGGGGCCGGCGTCGTGCTGTGCCCGACCACCGAGGCCAACCTGGGTGACGGCGTGCCCGACCTGCCACGGTGGCTGGCCGCAGGCACACCACTGTCGATCGGATCGGACAGCCACGTCACGCGTGACTGGCGCGAGGAGTTGCGCTGGCTCGAGTACGCGCAGCGTCTGCAGCAACGTCGCCGCAACGTCGCAGCGGCGCCCGAGGCAGGCGCACCGGCGTCGGCAGCGCGTCTGTTCGATCGCATGCTTGCGGGGGGCGCGGCAGCGGCCGGGCTCGCCCGCGGCGGCCTGCAGCGCGGCGCGCGTGCCGACCTGCTCGTGGTCGATGCCGCCGATCCCGCTCTGGCGGGGCGTGCTGCCGACAGTCTGCTCGACACGCTGGTGTTCTCCAGCCCGACGCGGCCGTTCGCGGGCGTGATGGTCGGAGGACGTTGGGTGCACGGCGCGCCGAGTTGAGGCGAACGGCCTCGGTGTCGAAACCCGTGGCGCTCGATCGTCGTCATCGAAAGGCCAGCCGACCGTGACGAGCCTGCGATGCCCAATCAACATCGGCGCCTGGATCAGCCGCTCGGCGGCGTGAGGAGCAAGCAGTGATCAAGAAGATCCTCGTCGTGCTGGTGGCGGCGGTCGCCGCCGTGCTCGCCTACGCCGCCATGCAGCCCGACACCTTCAGCCTGCAGCGCAGCGCGAGCATCGCAGCGACGCCCGAGCGGCTGTACCCGCTGATCGCCGACGTCAAGGCCTTCAACGCCTGGAACCCGTGGCTGCGCAAGGACCCGTCGAGCAAGCTGACCTACGACGGGCCGCCGGCCGGCGTCGGCTCGGCCTATGCGTGGGAAAGCGATCAGCTCGGTTCGGGCCGCATGGAGTTGACCGAGCTCACGCCGAGCAGCCGCGTGGCGATGAAGCTGCAGTTCTTCAAACCGATGAGCACCACGAACAACATGGAGTTCAAGCTGCAGCCGCAGGGTGCGCAGACGAACGTCACGTGGACGATGAGCGGGCCGATGCCCTATCTGTCGAAGCTGATCTGCCTGTTCGTGAGCATGGACCGCATGGTCGGACCCGACTTCGAGGCCGGCCTCGCCAACCTGGGGGCTGCAGCAGAGAAGAAGTAGCAGCGCCGCTCACGCCGCATCGTGAAAGATGATGCCGGCCGTGTGGCGCCGGCCGCTGTGCACGCGGCTGACGCCGTGGCGCAAATTGACCCGGTAGACGCCGCGCGAGCCGCGCGCCGGGCGCTGGTGCACAGCAATCACCGCGGCATCGCCCTGCTGCAGAGCCAGCACCATCGGACGCGATTGCATGCGCGGCCGCTGCTCGGTCATCACCAGCTCGCCGCCGGTGAAGTCGCGGCACGGCTGCGATAGCAGCAGCACCACCTGCAGCGGGAACACGTGCGCGCCGTACAGGTCCTGGTGCAGGCAGTTGTAGTCGCCGCTGCCGTAGCGCAGCAGCAGCGGCGTCGGCAGCGTCTGCCCGGCGGCATGGCAGCGCGCGAGGAACGCCTCGTGGTCGCGCGGGAAGCGCGTGTCCATGCCGAGCATTTCTTGCCAGCGGTTGGCGATCGGCGCGAGATGCGGATACAGCGCCGTGCGCATTGCAGCGACGAGCGGCGGCAGCGGATGCGCGAAGTACTGGTACTCGCCGCGGCCGAAGCCGTGCGCCGCCATGACCACCCGGCTGCGGAAGCGGGGAGAATCGTCGTAGAGGCGCGCCAGGTCGGCGCACTGGCGGGCGGTGAGGAGAGGACCGGTGCCG
>DASTZF010000145.1:0-2376 GCA_035764445.1 Burkholderiaceae bacterium | reverse complement strand
CCGATGAACACGAACGCCACGGCGATGACGAAGAGCCAACCCGGCACCGCCGGCCACGACAAGCCCGTCAGGCGGCGGATGAACGCAATGTGCGGCGTGAAGCCGAAAAACACGATCGCGAGGCCTATGTGATAGCCATAGGCATTGAGCGTGCCGACGATGGTGGCGTCGCGGAACGTCCGGTGGTGCCACATGCGCGAGAGGATTGCGCGCAACCCCGGCGCGCTGGCGTTCGTCGCCCGCGGCGCCGAGTGATCGGGTTTGAAGGGGCGACGGTAGATGCCGTAGATGCGCCAGGCGATGCCTAGAATAAAGACGGCGATTGCGACGATCAGCGCCGGTCCGCGTGCAAATTCGAGAAGTGCCAGACGTTCGAGAGCCTTTACCGTATGATCGCGCGGCTCGCGTCGGTGCGCTTGATCTGCATCAAGCGGGCCGGGACTAGGAGCGTTGCGACGTGACTTCGAGCAAAGCGGATGTGTGACCCAGGTCACATAGCACGGGACAGATGATTCAGACCGGCGCGCTCAACACGCGCCGAAGTCGGCGGAAGCAAATGCTGTTTTGCGGAGAGGCGAGCCTGAGCAAGTGGCTCGCCTCAGCACTGCTCCCAGGGCAACCCGTGAAAGCGCCAGCCGGAAACTTTGCTTCGCTGATGCTGCTCGTCGAGCGGACCCTCGAAGCCCTCGAGCACGTTGTAGACGGCATCGAACCCGGCCGCTTCCAGGACAAGGCCTGCATCGACCGAGCGCTGGCCGCTCCGGCAAATGACCACCACGGGACGATTCACGCTGGCGATCTTCTGCACCTGACCGACGAAGTGAGGATTGATCGTCCAGTCGGGACCGTCGTTCCACGACACGTGGTGAGCCCCGACCGGATGGCCGACGAACAGGTATTCCATCTCGCTGCGGCAGTCGATCAGCACCGCATCGGGATTGGCATGCAGGAAGGCGTGCGCTTCGGGAGGCGTGAGATGCTTCATCGCGAAGCAAGCTAGCACACCGCATGACGCGACTCAAGCGCGGCGCGGCGGAGCCTGTCGGGCTTAGCGGACGCGCCTAAGCCGCGCCGGGACCCCTAGGTGTGAAGCTTCAATACGTTATTACTGTCCACCCGGACTGAGTCTGAGAGACTGGAAGGTGCGACCCATTCCGCATCTTTCAGGAGCTCAGCCGGATGAACATCCACAAGAATGCCCGACTCACCTTTGCCCGTCGACTGGAAATGGTTCAAGAGGTGCTCGAAAGCAAGCTGACGCACGCTGCAAGTGCCGCCAAGCACCACGTTAGCGTGCCCACCGTGCGTAAATGGGTGGGGCGCTATCTGACCCAAGGCGAGCCGGGGTTGGGCGACGCTTCGTCGCGGCCGCAGCTCAGTCCTCGAGCGATCCGCCCCGAGACGGCGCTGGCGATCGTCGAGTTGCGCCGCCGCTACCTGACGCAGGCACGTATTGCGCAGAGCCTCGGGGTGTCCGAGAGCACGGTCAGTCGGGTCCTGGCTCGGGCTGGCTTGTCGCGTTGGTCGGACTTGGCGCCCACCGAGCCTGCCAGGCGCTACGAGCACGCGCATCCCGGAGACTTGCTGCATATCGACACCAAGAAACTCGGGCGCATTGTGCGCATGGGCCACCGTGTCACCGGCGATCCGCGTGACAACGTCGATGGCGCTGGCTGGGAGTTCTTGTTTGTGGCGGTCGATGATCATGCGAGGATCGGCTTCACGCAGATGCAACCCGATGAGTGCCAAGACTCGGCCATCGCCTTTCTAGGCGCCAGCGTCGCTTATTTCGCCGGCTTGGGGGTGAAGATCCGCCGCGTACTCACCGACAACGGCGCGGCGTTTCGTGCCAAAGGCTTCGCCGCTGCCTGTCGTCGGCTGCGGGTTAAGCACATCTTCACCCGCCCCTATCGACCGCAGACCAACGGCAAGGCCGAACGCTTCATCCAATCGGCGCTGCGCGAATGGGCTTATGGCATTGCCTACCGGCATTCCACCGAGCGAACCGCCATGCTCAAGCGTTGGAATCATCACTACAACTGGCATCGCCCGCATAAAGGCATCGGAGGTATCGCACCCATGTCACGCCTCAGACGGTCCAGAAACAACCTCTTGACGCTTCACACCTAGGTCGGCGTTTGCGGCTTCGAAGCGCCCGGCCTGCATTCGCCACTGCAGATTTCCTGCGCGCGCGTCAGCCCAGCAGATACTTCCGCTGCGTCTCCCAGTGCTCCTGGGGCATGCGCTTGAACCCGGACTTCGCGAAGAGCATCCAACGTCCGAGCACGAAGGCGAGCAGCGCGTTGGCCTCCGAGATCGGGTCGCCCGTCCACGTGCCGCCGGCCTGCGCGATCTTGAGCGCCTGTCGCAGCGCCG
>DASTZF010000144.1:0-3401 GCA_035764445.1 Burkholderiaceae bacterium | reverse complement strand
GTCGACAGCAGCCCGATCTTGATCGTCTCCTGCGCCCACAGCGGGCCCGTCGGCGCGGCCACCGCGGCGGCCGCGAGCATCGAGCGGACCCAGACTCTGTTCGTCACTTTCACGGCAGTCTCCTTTGGTTGGTAGTGGGCTGCAGCGGCATCAGGCGCAAGCGCAACTTGCTCCAGATGCCGAGCAGGCCGTCGGGGGAAAACAGCACGATGGCGAGGAACACGCCGCCGATCACCAGGTTGAAGCGCTCACGCCAGGCGGTGCCGAGCAAGTCGATAGCGAAGTTCTGCAGCAGCACGAAGGTGATCGCGCCGATGAAGGCGCCGACCGGCCGCTTCATGCCGCCGAGCACGGCGATGATCAGGACGTTGATCATCGCGCCGATGTTGGCGGTGCCCGGCGAGATGCGCCGGTTGTACCAGACCATCAGCACGCCACCGACCGCGGCCATCAGGCCGGCGACCGCATAGGCCGCCACGCGGTGCGCGTTGACGTGATAGCCCAGCGCATGCATGCGCCGCGGGTTGTCGCGGATGCCCTGCAGCGCGACGCCGAACGGCGCGCGCACCAGCAGCTTGACCAGGAAGTAGCCCGCCAGCGCGCACACCAGCGCCAGGAAGTAGAACGGCACCGGCTCGCGGAAGTCGACGTCGAACACCGTCGGCGCGAACACCTGGTTGAAGCCCTGGAAGCCGTTGAACAGCGAGTAGTTCTGCTGCGTCAGGTAGAAGAACGCCACGCCGATGGCCAGCGTGATCATGATCGTGTAGATGCCTTCGGTGCGCACCGACAGCCAGCCGACCAAGGTGGCGAACACGGTGGCGATCACCAGCGCGAACGGCACCGCCAGCCACCACGGCCAGCCGAGGCTGATGGTGGCCATGGTGCTGGAGCCGAAGATCGCGACCATGTAGCCGGCCAGCCCGGCCACCGTGGCCTGCGCCAGCGACACCATGCCGCCATAGCCGCCGAGGAAGGTGAGCGACAGCGCGATCAATCCGAGGCCAAGCGCCTGCGCGCCGATCTGGTAGGTGAAGAACGGCGTCGCGACGAACGGGTACAACAGCACCGCCAGCGTGACGATCACGTGGCGCGCCGACACGCGGGTGCGCAGCAGCTGCAGCCAGCGCGGCGCGTCGACGACGGCGCTCGCTGCCACAGTCGTGGCCGTCGTGGGCCGCGGCAGCGTGGCGTGCGTGCCCGCCGCACCGACCGGCGTGTTCATCGCGCGACGCCACTGGGCTGCGCTCATCGTTGCCTCCGCGTCGTCATGCAGCCTTCCCCATCAACCCGCGCGGCCGGAACGCCAGCACCAGCACCATGATGACGAACGTGAACACCACCGAGTAAGTGGGCGCATACGCGAGCCCGAACTGCTCGGCTGCGCCGATCAGCAAGGCGCCGATCGCTGCGCCGCCGACGCTGCCCATGCCGCCGACGATCACCACCACCAGCGACGCCAGCAGGTAGCGCGTGTCTTCGCCGGGCGAGATCGACAGTGCGCTGCCACCGACCACGCCGGCGAAACCAGCCAGCCCGGCGCCGATCGCGAAGGTGATCGCGAACACGCGCTGCACGTTGACCCCCGACGCGGCGAGCATGCCGCGATCGTCGACGCCGGCGCGGATCATCATGCCAACGCGCGTGCGCGCCAGGAACCACCACAGCAGCAGCCCGATCACCACCGCCGTCGCGGACACCACGATGCGATAGGTCGGAAACTTGGCGACGATCGGCAGCACGGTCGAGCCGTAAATCCACTTGGGTGGCTCGAAGGTGTAGATCTCGCCGCCGAAGATCCACAGCAGCACGTCGGCCAGCATGATCGACAGACCGATCGTCACCAGCGTCTGCCGCAGATCCTGACCCTGCATGTGGCGAAAGATGATCACCTGCAGCAGCAGCCCGATCACCGCCGCGGTCAGAAAACCGGCCGCCACCGCGAGCAGCCACGAGCCGGTCTGATCGCCGACCACCCAGCCAACGTAGGCGCCTACCAGGTACAGCGAGCCGTGCGCGAGGTTGACGTTGCGCATCAACCCGAACACCAAGGTGAAGCCGCTGGCGACCAGGAAGTACAGCGATGCCAAGGTCAGGCCGTTGAGCAGCGTGGTGAAGAACAGCTTGTCGTTGTCGACGATCGCCCACACCGCGAACACCGCGATCGGCACACCGAGCAGCAGCCACGCGGCCCATTGGCCGCGGCTCCAGCGCGCTGCGCTCCAGCTCACGCGGCGCGCCCCCACGCGCGCTCGCCGGCGAATTCCGACTGAGTCGCGAAAGCGCCGCGCACGGGCGGCGCCTTGGCGAACACGCCGTCCTTCATCACCGCGAGCATCCGCTGGGGGTCGCGCAGGATCGCGAGGTTGGCCATCGGATCGCCATCGACCAGCAGCAGGTCGGCGAGGTAGCCTTCCTTGACGAGGCCCAGCTCGTTGGGCTTCATCATGATCTGGCCACCGTACTTGGTGGCGCAGCGGATCGCCTCGCCCGGCGTGAAGCCGAGGTACTTGACGAAGAACTCGAGGTCGCGCGCGTTCTGGCAGTGCGGCGTCATCGCGAAGCCGTAGTCGCCGCCGAAGAGAATCCGCACGCCGCGCTTGTGCATCGCCTTCAGCGACTCGACCGCGGCGTCCCACTCGATCTGGTAGCCCATCTGCACGGCCTTGTCGTGCGTGATGCCCCACGGCTCGGCCTCGTGCAGCATCGCGTACAGGATCGCGATGCCTGGAGCGACGAACACGCGGTCGCGCGCTTCCTCGAGCATGTCGAGCGTCTCGTCGTCGGTGAAGCTGGCGTGGTAGATGATCTGCATGCCGTGGCGCAGCGCCTGCTTGACACTGGCCGCCGAGCGCGCGTGCGCGGTGCCGCGCTTGCCGCGCATGCGCACCTCTTCCATCGCGGCGGCGACCTCGGCGTCGGTCATCCAGTTGGTGTCGGCCGGGGCACCCGGCACGAAGTTGTCGCCCGACAGGTTGAGCTTGATCGAGTCGACGCCGTACTTTAGGAACATGCGCACCGCCTTGCGCATGTCCTCGGCGCCGTTGACGTTGACGCCGAAGCTGAACTCCGGGAACGGCAGGTGCGGCAGCGTCTCGTCGCCGAGCGCGCCGGGCACCGTGATCTCCTGGCTCGCGGCGAGGTAACGCGGCCCCGGAATCTGGCCCGCCTCGATCGCGTTGCGGATCACCACGTCGAGCCGCGGCTTCGCGCACGCGGCGCCGACGCACGAGGTGAAGCCGGCCTCCAGATACCGCTTGGCGACCTTCGCGCACCACAGCACGTGCTCCTCGAGCGGCATCGTCTGGATGCCGGCCAGCGTCGCGGCGTCGTTCCACGAAAAGTGCGTGTGGGCCTCGCACATCCCGGGCATCAGGGTCGCGCCGGCGCCGTCGATCACG
>DASTZF010000143.1:0-7338 GCA_035764445.1 Burkholderiaceae bacterium | reverse complement strand
GTGGACAGTCCGGCCAGCGGATTGCCCGTCGCCCCACTCGACGGCCCATGCGCTGTGGGGCTCAAGTCTTCGGGAGCCAGCCCCGATTGCGCAACGCATCGGTGCAGCGTCCACGTTGGCGGCGTGGACGCGACCGTCGCGCCCGAGCACCTGACACGCCACCGTGTTACAGGAGGTTTGATCGCGGCGCCGGCGCACGGCGCCCGAGGCGGCCTGGCCGGCTACGCCTTGCCGCTGCGTGCGCGCAGGGCCTTGATGCCCTGCTCGATGCGTTCGGCCACCTCGCGCTCGCGCTGCAGCGCGCGCAGCGTGTTGTGCGCCTCCTGCACCGTGAACTCCAGCCGCGCCAGCTTCTCGCCCACCTCGTCGATCACCGCGCGCTGCTCGCCCAGCATCTCCAGGTTCAGCTGGACGTCGTCCAGCATGTGCGTGATGCCCTCGGCACGCGATTGCACCTCCTCCACCGTCTTGCGCCGCGACTCGATGTGCGCAATCTTGCCGTCGGTGTCGCTCAGCCGCCCGATCAGGTCTTCGACCTTCGCGCGCAGCTCGCTCACCTCGCCGCGGTGCTCGGTCACGTACTGCAGGTCGGCCCTGCTGCGGGCGCTGACCTGCCGGATGTTGTCGACCTCGGCCTTCACCGCCTGCACCATCGCATCGTGGTCGGCCAGCGCTTGGATCCTGCGCTCGACCGCCTCGGCGTTGCGGTCGAGCTCGCCCAGCCGGCCCTCGAGCGCGGCGACGCTTTCGCCGCTGTGCGTCAGTTGCGTGACGCGGTGTTCGAGCTGCTTGGCCAGCGCCTCGGCACGCGTGAGGTGATCCTCGGCGGCATCGGTCTGCGCCACGGCGTCGAGCTGGCTCGCCTGCACACGGGTGAGCTCCGACAGCAGCTGCTCCTTCAGCAGCGTGGCGCGACCGAGCTCGTCGCTGACGCCGCGCACCTGCTTGAGACGCTCGGTGGTCTCGGCAGCCAGTGCCTTGCCCTGCTCGACGAACCCGGCCAGCCGCGCCTGTTGCTCGTGCACGACCGATTCGTCGACCTTGATCGCGGCGACCAGCTGCTGCGCGCGTTCGAGCGTCTGCTGCAGCGTCGCCACCTGCGACGCCAGCGGCAGCACGCGTCCCTGCAGCGCCGCCACGCCGTCGAGCTTTTGCTGGATGTCGCCGGTCTGCGTGGCCAGCGTGTCGCACAGATTGGTCAGGCTCTCGATCTCGGCTCGGCGTGCCAGCTGCGCGGTGAGCTTCTGCTCGACGTCGGACGTCACGGAGTGCAGGCCGTTGACGCGCGACTCGACCTTCTCGACGAACTGCAGCCGCGAACCGACTCGGCTGACCTGCGAATCGAGTTCGGTCGTCAGTTCGCCCAGCCGCGCCGCCGCCTCGCTGCCCTTCTCCACCAGCGCCATCTTGCCCAGCACGTCGTCGAGCTGCGCCTGCAGCTCCGGCGCGCGGCCGAGCATCGCCGTGGTGCGCTCGCTCAGCGCGTCGAGCGCGGCACGGTCGACCGACAGCTTGTCGCGCAGCTGCGCCGCCTCCGCGTACGCCTGGTGGAACTCGGCGAGCTCGCCGCGCACGGCCTCGACCTCCTTCTGTGACTGCAGCAGGCTTTCGTGCTGCGCGGCGGTGCGCTTGCCCAGCGCATCGACGTGCGCCAACTGACCGGCCAGCGAGTCGAGCACGCCCTGCTTGCGCGCCAGCTCGTCAGCGTTGCCGGTCAGCACCGAGAACGCCTTGCCGAGCGCCTCGGCTTCGCGCTGCATCGCCGACAGCTGATCGTCCTTGCCGAGCACGCCGTGCACGCGCGCCTCGGTCTCGCTCACCGCCTTGGCGAGCGCCTTGAGCCGCTCGTCGAACGCGTCGACCTCCTTCTTGTCGAACGACAGCCGCTCGAGCGTCGACTTCATCGCGTCCACCACCGAGCCGGCTTCGCCCTGCAGCCGCCGCGACTCGCGCACGAACTCATCGCGCGCAGCGCCGGCAGAGGCCAGTTCGTCGATCGTCGTCTTGGCCACCTCCTCCATGCGCGCCACCGCTTCCTCGGCACGCTGGATCTGGTCGCCGCCGGCCGCCAGCTTGGCGATCTGCGCGTCCATGTTCCAGACCATCTCGTTGAGCCGCGTCGCCTCGACGACCGCGCGCTCGACGGCGAGCTTCTGCGCCTCGAGCGCCTTGCCCTTGTGCGCCACGTGCTCGGCCATCGCGTTCAGCGATGCCAGCCGCTGCTCGGTGGTCTTGCTCAGCTCCTGCAACTGCGCCAGCGACTCGAGCTTCGCCTCGACGTCGGCCACCGCGCTGCGGGCGGCCTCGGAGTCGCCGCGCGCCTCGCCCGCGGTTTTGCGAATACCCTGCATCTCGAGCCGCAGCTCGGCTTCTGCGCGGCGCAGGTCTTCGAGTTCGCCCTTCAGGGCGACGGCGCCGCCGACCGACTGGCCGACCTCCGCGGTGGCCTGGCGCAATCGATCGCGCAGCGCTTCGAGACTGTCGCTCTCGCGCTGGAGCTCGTCGAGCGTGGTGTGCGCCGCGCGCGAACGCGCGTCCATCTCGTTGGCGGCCTGCCGCAATTGATGCAGGCCGCCGTCGGGCGCGGTCATCGCGTCGGACGTGCGCCTCGCTTCGGTCACCTGCGCCAGCAGGCCGTTCATGCGCGTCTCGAGCTGCTCGAAGTTCTTGACGCACTCCTCGTACGTGCCGACCACCTTACCGAGCTTGTCGCAGCGGCGCGTCACGTCGTCGGCCTTAATGCGCAGATCGTCCAGCGTGCGGCTGGTCCGTGTCAGCGTCGGTGACGCGCCGTTGATCTGGGTCAGCATGGCGGCCAGGTTGGTGCGCTCCTGGCGGGCCTGCTCGACCAACGTGCGCAGATCGTCCTGTGCCTGCTTGCGGTCATTGCCGGTCTTGAAAATCGTGTCGAGCATGTCGAGTTCCCGATCTGTTGGTCACCGAGTCGGCGAGTGGTGTGCGCCGCGCCGCGTTTCGATCGCTTGGATCCGATGCGAACCGCCCGCGCATCGTCGTACAGACGGTGATGTGACGGTTGTGAAGTAGTGCCCGCGACCCGAGCGACGCGCGTAACCGTGTGACGGTTGGTGACCAATCGAACCGAAACAGTGCGAGTTGCTGACGTTGTGCACACCGATAATCGAACCGCCTCGCGCACTGGCCGGCTCCATCTCGCCAAGCCGCCGTGGTCGCGCGTCGGCGCCAACATCATGGAAGCGACGCCCTATCAGATCGTCGGCTGTGTGTTTTGTGCGGAGCCTGCCGCGCAACGCATCGACGGCTTCGTGATGCAGGCGCGCCGCGAGCGCGCGGTGGTCACGGCCAAGAACGCCCGGCAGGCCACCTTCGTCAGGTTCGGCGCAGCCGACGGGCGCCTGATCGCGTTGGCGTGCCAGGCGACCGGCAGCGCCGAGGGTCCGGCACTGCGCTTCGGATTCGCGCGCAGCGGCAGTGAGCGCGCCTTGCAGGCCAAGGAAGGCGTACGCGTCAGCTCGCGGAGCATTGCGCAGGCCACCGATCTGGCGGCCGGCGCGCGCGACGGCGAGGTGCTGTTGTCTGCCGAGGTCGCAACGCTGCTCACCCAGTGGGGGTTCGCGTTCGAGTCGAGGGAAGTGCACCTGCCCGGCGGTCGCACGGCGGTATCGTGCGCACTGGCGGCAGCGGCACCCGACGCGCCAGCGTCGGTCGACGACGCCGGCCAGGCCGGGCACCCCGTGGAGGCAGATCCCGCACCTGCGCCGCACTCATGGGCCGCGCAGCCCGAGGCGACGCGGCGCGCCCAGCGCGATCTGCAGGTGCGTCAGGACGCGATGCTCGAGCAGATGGCGAGCGCGACCACGCGGCTGGATGCCATCGCGTCGCAGGTGACGGCGCTGGCGCAGACGCTCGAGCGCTCGCAGCACGCGGTGGGCGCGCTCGAGGAACGCGTGCGACACAGCCAGGACGATCAGCAGACGCTGCTGGATCGCTGCGGCGACGTGGCGGAGCTGCGCGAGAGGGTCGAGGATCTGATGGCGCGGTTGAGCGACACCGACGGCAAGATCGAGCGGATCGAATCGCGGCGCAAGGTGGTCGAGGAGGTGCAGTCGCGCGCCGAGGGCATCACGCACATGCTGGAGGACATCCATGTGAACCTGGAGATGCTGGGCGAGCAGCGTGCGGTGATCGACGAGGTGGGCGAGAAGCTGGCGCGGCTGGAGTTCACGCTGCAGGAGGCGGGCAACACGCTGCGCGCGCTGCAGCGCGAGCGCGAGGTGGCCGAGCGCATCGAGCAGGGCATCAAGGCGCTGCGCGCGCACAGCGGCGCCGGCAAGGTGAGCGCCGGTCGCTAGCCTGGGCCCGCGACCGACACGGTCGCAGGCGACGTACGGCCCCGACGGCCCTCGGGCGCGACCGGTGCTCGAACCCCGGATACTGTGCGCACCTGCACTGCGGAGGAACCGGCCCCATGGACGCCTCGTCGACCTACACGCCCCCCAAGGTCTGGACCTGGAACAAGCCCAATGGCGGCCGCTTCGCCAACATCAATCGCCCGACCGCCGGCGCCACGCACGACCAGGCGCTGCCGGTGGGGCGCCATCCGCTGCAGCTGTATTCTCTGGCCACGCCCAACGGCGTGAAGGTCACGGTGATGCTCGAAGAACTGCTCGCGCTCGGTCACGCTGGCGCGCAGTACGACGCCTGGCCGATCCGCATCAACGACGGCGAGCAGTTCGGCAGCGGCTTCGTTGCCGTGAACCCCAACTCCAAGATCCCGGCGCTGCTCGATCGCAGCGCCGAACCACCGGTGCGTGTGTTCGAATCCGGCGCCATCCTGTTGTACCTGGCCGAGAAGTTCGGCGGCGCCTTGCTGCCACCGCTGCGCACACCGCAACGCGCCGAGTGCCTGTCGTGGCTGTTCTGGCAGATGGGCGCCGCGCCGTTTCTCGGCGGCGGCTTCGGCCACTTCTATGCCTACGCGCCCGAGAGGATCGAATACGCGATCGACCGCTACGCGATGGAGGCCAAGCGCCAACTCGACGTGCTGAACCGGCGCCTGGCCGACAGCGCGTACCTGGCGGGCGAAGACTACACGGTCGCCGACATCGCCGTGTGGCCGTGGTACGGCGCGCTGGCCAAGGGGCTGCTGTACGACGCCGGCGAATTCCTTGCGGTGCACGAGTACCAGCACGTGCAGCGCTGGACCGAGGCGATCGCGCAGCGCCCGGCGGTCAAGCGCGGCCGCATGGTCAACCGCACCTGGGGTCAGCCGTCGAGCCAGCTGCACGAGCGCCACGACGCGAGTGACTTCGACACCCGCACGCAGGACAAGCTCGCCGCAGCGCGCTGAGCGAACCGCCACCGCAACAGGTCCGACCATGATCACCCTCTACGATTGCAGCACCGCCCCGAGCCCGCGCCGCGCGCGCATCCTGCTTGCCGAGAAGGGCGTCGCGCACGAGACCGTTGAAGTGGACCTGCGCAACGGCGAACAGCTTGGCGAGGCGTTCCGGCGCATCAATCCGCACTGCACCGTGCCCGTGCTGCAGACCGACGACGGCCTCACGCTCACCGACAACGCGGCGATCACCGCGTACCTCGAGGCGCGCTTCCCGCAGCCGCCCCTTCTCGGCACCACTCCGGCCGAAAAGGCCGAGATCGCGAGCTGGAACTGGCGCATCGAATTCGAGGGGCTGATGGCGATCGCCGAGGCGATGCGCAACCGCGCGCCGGCGATGGCCAACCGCGCCCTGCCTGGGCCGGTGAACTACGCGCAGATCCCCGAACTGGCCGCGCGCGGCCTGGCCCGGGTGCAGCAATTCTTCGCGACGCTGAACGAACGGCTGGCCGGCCGCGACTTCATCGCCACGGATCGCTTGAGCATCGCCGACATCACCGCAGTGGTCGGCGTCGACTTCGCGCGCGTCGTGAAGGTCAAAGCGGGCGACGAGCACCCGCATCTGCAGCGCTGGCGTGCGGCGATGGCGCGGCGGCCGGCGATGGCGCTTTAGCGCTCGCGCGCTGCGCCGCGCGCTGGCCCGCGGCAGCCGCCTCGTCGGCGGTCAGCGGGCGATTGAGCAGCGGCGGTGCCGGTGGCAGCCCGGTGACCTGGAGGATCTCGTGCTCGTCCAGCGTCTCGCGCGCCAGCAGCGCCTGCACCAGCTTCTCGAGCGCGTCGCGGTGCTCGACGATCAGCCGCTTGGCTTGCGCATGGCACTCGCCGATGATGCCCCGCACCTCGGCATCGATCTCGCGTGCCGTCTGCTCGCCGAACGGCCTGCTGCCGCCGAGAGCACCGATGCCGAGGTACGGGTTCTCGCGCGGTGCCAACTGCACCAGGCCGAGCTTGTCGCTCATGCCCCAGCGCGTGACCATGTTGCGCGCCAGCTGCGTGGCCTGCTCGATGTCGCTCTCGGCGCCGGTGGTCTTGCTGCCGTACACCACCTCCTCGGCCGCACGGCCGCCGAGCATGCCGATGATGCGTGCCCGCAGATACGCCTCGGGATAGTTGTAGCGGTCGGTCTGCGGCCGCTGGTACGTCACGCCGAGCGCCTGGCCGCGCGGCACGATGGTCACGCGGTGGACCGGGTCGGCCCCGGGCACCACCAGCGCCAGGATCGCGTGCCCGCTCTCGTGGTAAGCGATGCGTTCGCGGTCCTCGCGACTGAGCAAGAGCGGGCGTTCGGGCCCCAGCACGATCTTCTCGAGCGCATCGACGAAGTCCTTCTGCCGCACGTCGTCGCGCTCGCGCCGCGCAGCCAGCAGCGCTGCCTCGTTGACCAGGTTTCTGAGGTCGGCGCCCGACAGGCCCGGCGTCGCTGCGGCCATCGCGCCGAGGTCGACGTCATCGGCCAGCGGCACCGTGCGCGTGTGCACCGCGAGGATCGCCTGCCGGCCGTTCTGGTCCGGCAGATTGACGACCACGCGGCGGTCGAAGCGACCGGGGCGCAGCAGCGCGCGATCGAGCACGTCGGGCTGGTTGGTCGCCGCCAGCACGATGATGCCCTCGCGCCCGGAGAAACCGTCCATCTCGGTGAGGATCTGGTTCAGCGTCTGCTCCTGCTCGCCGACGCCGCCGATCGCGGTGGGGCCGCGCGCACGCCCGATCGAGTCGATCTCGTCGATGAAGATGATCGCCGGTGCGCTCTCGCGCGCCTGCTTGAAGAGGTCACGCACGCGGGCGGCACCGACGCCGACGATCATCTCGACGAACTCCGCCGCGCTGAGCGAGAAGAACGGCACGCCGGCCTCGCCGGCGACCGCCTTCGCGAGCAGCGTCTTGCCGGTGCCCGGCGCGCCGATCAGCAGCACGCCCTTCGGCGCGGTGCCGCCCAGCCGCGTGTACTTCTGCGGCGACTT
>DASTZF010000142.1:0-18147 GCA_035764445.1 Burkholderiaceae bacterium | reverse complement strand
AACCACAATAGCATCAAGCATATAGGGTGACAAGCTCATGCAAAGGCTGACGTCTGTGTCATATCTCCCGCATGTGGCACCTTGTCGCCAATTGTTGCCACTGGACAACGTGATCGAGCATCAACGCCTCGATGGCTCAAGCTTCCAGTAGCAGCCTCAACATTCTACGAAGGGGCTCGGCGGCACCCCATAGCAATTGATCGCCAATGGTGAAGGCCGCCAAGTGCTGCGGCCCCATCGCCAGCTTGCGCAAGCGCCCCACCGGGATCGACATGGTGCCGGTCACGGCCACCGGCGTGAGATCGCGCAGCGTCGCATCGCGCTCGTTGGGTACCACCTTCACCCATGCGTTGTCGGCGGCGATCATCGCTTCGATGTCAGCCAGCGGGACATCGCGCGTCAGCTTGAAGTGCATCGCCTGGCTGTGGCAGCGCATCGTGCCGACGCGCACGCACACGCCATCGACCGGGACCGCCGGGGTGCCGAAGCCATCGCCGCGGCCGAGGATCTTGTTGGTCTCGGCCATGCCCTTCCATTCCTCGCGCGACAAGCCGCCGCCGAGGTCCTTGTCGATCCACGGAATCAGCGAGCCGCCCAGCGGCACGCCGAAGTGCTCGGTCTCCGCAGCGCTCAGCGCCTGCTGGCGCCCCAGCAGCTTGCGATCGATCTCCAGAATCGCGCTCGCCGGGTCGCCGAGCAGCGCCCGCACCTCGGCGTTCAGGGTGCCGAACTGCGTCAGCAACTCGCGCATGTGCTGCGCGCCGCCACCGGAGGCGGCCTGGTACGTCATCGTGCTCATCCACTCGACGAGCCCGGCCTTGAACAGCGCGCCGACGCCCATCAGCATGCAGCTGACGGTGCAGTTGCCGCCGATCCAGCTCTTGTTGCCCCTGGCAAGCGCGTACTTGATCACCGGCATGTTGACCGGGTCGAGGATGATGACCGCGTCATCCTTCATCCGCAGTGCCGAAGCGGCATCGATCCAGTGGCCCTTCCAGCCCGCGGCGCGCAGCTTGGGGAACACCTCGTTGGTGTAGTCGCCACCCTGGCTGGTGATGACGATGTCGCAGCGCGCGAGCGCCTTGATATCGCTTGCGTCGGCCAGCTTGCGCTCGTTCTTGGCCTGCGCCGGTGCCGCACCGCCGGCGTTGCTGGTTGAGAAGAACAGCGGCTCGAACAGCGCGAAGTCGCCCTCCTGCTGCATGCGGTCGATCAGCACCGAGCCGACCATGCCGCGCCACCCGACGATTCCTACCAAAGCCATGCATTCGCCCCTTGTTGAACAGTGAACTCGATTCCCGCTGCCCCGGCTCGTTCGCCGGTTGCGGGAATCGCGGGCGACACGAACCGAGAGCGGCTAACTCTTGGTCGTGGTTTTCGTGATGGCGGCGACGACGGCGTCGCCCATTTCTCGCGTGCCGACCTTGCGCGTGCCTTCGGACCAGATGTCCGCCGTGCGCAGGCCTTGGCTCAAGACATGACGCACTGCAGCTTCCACCCGGTCGGCCGACTCGGGCTGGTCGAGCGTGAAACGCAGCATCATGGCCACGGACAGGATTGTAGCCAGAGGATTGGCCAGATCCCTGCCCGCGATGTCCGGGGCGCTGCCGTGGCTCGGCTCGTAGAGACCTTTTTGGCGCGAATCGAGCGAGGCCGACGGCAGCATGCCGATCGATCCGGTCAGCATCGCCGCCTCGTCGGACAGGATGTCGCCGAACATGTTGCCGGTGACGATGACGTCGAAGCTCTTGGGCGCGCGCACCAGCTGCATCGCGGCGTTGTCGACGTACATGTGCTCCAGCGTGACGTCGGAATAGTCCTTGTGGACGTTGGTCACCACGTCCTTCCAGAACTGGAAGGTCTCCAGCACGTTGGCCTTGTCGACGCTGGTCACCTTGTTGCGACGCTTGCGTGCGGCCTCGAACGCGACGCGCGCGATGCGCTCGATCTCGGGGCGCGTGTAGCGCATGGTGTCGAACGCCTCGTCGGCGCCGGGGAAGTGACCGTCGACCGCCTTGCGGCGCCCACGCGGCTGACCGAAATAGATGTCGCCGGTCAGCTCGCGGATGATCAGGATGTCGAGCCCGGCCACCAGCTCGGGCTTCAGGCTCGACGCATGCGTCAGCTGCTCGTAGCAGATCGCGGGGCGAAAGTTGGCGAACAACCCCAGGTGCTTGCGCAGTCCGAGGATCGCCTGCTCGGGACGCAGCGAGCGCTCGAGCTGGTCGTACTGCCAGTCGCCCACCGCACCGAACAGCACCGCGTCGGCCGCCTGTGCGAGCTTGAGCGTCGATTCGGGCAATGGGTGACCGTGCGCCTCGTAGGCGGCGCCACCGACCAACGCCTCCTCGAGCTCGCACTTCAGTTCGAGGGCACGCAGCACTCGCACGGCTTGCGCGACGATTTCCTTGCCGATGCCGTCACCCGGCAGGACTGCGATCTTCATCAGAGGATTCCGTGGAAAGGGATCGGACACGGTCGCCGATCAGATCATGCACGAGCGCATGTTCGCACGCCTTGAACACCACGTAGGCGGCCATGCTCACATAGCCGGTGATCAGCAGCTCGACCAGCTGTTGCGCGGCGCCGTCCATCGCTGCCTGCCAGCCGTGCTCGACCAGCAGCTCGCCGTTGGCCTTGAGCAGGAAGAACAGGTTCAACGAGCCCGAGCCGAAGACGAAGAACGCCAGCCCGAGCACGATGAACGTGAGCCAGCGCCGCGTCAGCACCGCGCGCCGGAACCACGCCGGCACCCTGGCACCGCGCGCGCGGCGCGGCTTCAGCGCGGCTGGCTCGCCAGCCACGGCATGCGTGCCAGCCGCTCGGCCTCGAAGGCGCGAATCTTGTCGGCGTGGCGCAGCGTCAGCCCGATGTCGTCGAAGCCGTTGATCAGGCAGTACTTGCGAAACGGCTGCACGTCGAACGCCAGTTGCTCGCCGTCGGGCTTGACGATCACCTGGGCGCCTAAGTCGATCGTCAGCTGGTAGCCGACGAAGCCGGCCACCTCGTCGAACAGGCGCGCCACCTGCGCAGCGGGCAGCTGGATCGGCAGCAACCCGTTCTTGAAGCAATTGTTGAAGAAGATGTCGGCGAAGGTCGGCGCGATCAGCGCACGAAAGCCGTACTGCTGCAGTGCCCATGGCGCGTGCTCGCGGCTCGACCCGCAACCGAAGTTCTCGCGCGCCAGCAGGATCGACGCGCCTTTGTAGCGCGGCTTGTTCAGCACGAAATCGGGGTTCGGCTTGCGCTGGCCTGGATCCTGCCCGGGCTGGCCCGGATCGAGGTAGCGCCAGGCGTCGAACAGATTGGGTCCGAAGCCCGAGCGATGGATCGACTTCAGGAACTGTTTCGGGATGATCGCGTCGGTGTCGACGTTGGCGCGGTCCATCGGCGCGACCAGACCCTGGTGGACGGTGAAGGCTTCCATGGCAGACCTTTCAGGCAAAGCGGCGCACGTCGACGAAGTGGCCGTTCAACGCCGCCGCGGCGGCCATGGCCGGGCTCACCAGGTGGGTGCGCCCACCGGCGCCTTGCCGGCCCTCGAAGTTGCGGTTGCTGGTCGATGCGCAGCGCTCGCCCGGTTCGAGCCGGTCGGCGTTCATCGCCAGGCACATCGAGCAGCCCGGCTCGCGCCACTCGAACCCGGCCGCCTTGAAGATCTCGTGCAGTCCTTCCCTCTCGGCCTGCGCTTTCACGAGGCCCGAGCCGGGCACGACCATCGCCAGCCTGACGTTGGGCGCCACGCGCTGCCCGATGCGGCGCACGATCGCCGCGGCCTCGCGCAGATCTTCGATGCGGCTGTTGGTGCACGAGCCGATGAACACCTTGTCGATGCCGATGTCGGCCAGCGGCTTGTTCGGGGTCAGGCCCATGTAGACCAGCGCGCGCTCGATCGCGTCGCGTTTGATGGCGTCCTTCTCGCGCTCGGGGTCGGGCACGCGATCGTCGACCGCGAGCACCATCTCGGGCGACGTGCCCCATGTCACCTGCGGCTTGATCTGCGCGGCGTCGAGCTCGACCACCTTGTCGAAGTGCGCGCCGTCGTCGCTGCGCAGCTGGCGCCACGCCGCGACGGCCTGATCCCATTCGACGCCGCTGGGTGCGAACGGCCGCCCCTTGACGTATTGGAGGGTCACGTCGTCGACCGCGATCAGGCCGGCGCGCGCGCCCGCTTCGATCGTCATGTTGCACACCGTCATGCGCCCTTCGATCGACAGCGCGCGGATCGCCGAGCCGCCGAATTCGATCGTGTGGCCGGTGCCACCGGCGGTGCCGATCCTGCCGATGATCGCCAGCACGATGTCTTTGGCGCTGCAGCCGCGCGGCAGCGTGCCGTCGACGCGGACGAGCATGTTCTTCATCTTCTTGGCCAGCAGCGTCTGCGTGGCCAGCACGTGCTCGACCTCGCTGGTGCCGATGCCGAACGCCAGCGCGCCGAACGCACCGTGAGTGCTGGTGTGCGAGTCGCCGCACACCACGGTCATGCCGGGCAGCGTGGCGCCGTTCTCCGGTCCGATCACGTGCACGATGCCCTGGCGCCTGTCGAGGAACGGGAAGTACGCGGCGGCGCCATGCGACTTGATGTTGGCGTCGAGCGTGGTGATCTGCAGCTTGCTGATCGGGTCGGCGATGCCGTCGTAGCCCTGCGACCAGCCGGTGGTCGGCGTGTTGTGGTCGGCCGTGGCCACCACCGAACTCGTGCGCCACACCTTGCGCCCGGCCAGCCGCAGGCCCTCGTAGGCCTGCGGGCTCGTCACCTCGTGCACCAGGTGGCGGTCGATGTACAGGATGGCGGTGCCGTCTTCTTCGGTGTGGACGACGTGGTCGTCCCAGAGCTTGTCGTACAGCGTGCGGGCAGTCATGGCGGTGGCCTGGATGTGTGAATGGAAGTGTGAACCGATTCGTGGCGAGCCGGGTTCACGGCGCACGTGAGCGCGCCGCCGGCTTGGCCGGTGCACCGCGCTTGGGTAGTGGCGACAAGGCGTCGACGAAGCGTCGCAGCGAAGGCGGCAGCACGTCCTGTCGGCGCACCGCGAGCAGGTAGCTGCGCCGCGCCCATTCCTCGTCGAGCCGCAACGGCTGCACGCGGAAGACTTTCGCGAAGCGCTCGGCCACCGCGGCCGGAAGCACCGCGACGCCAAGGCCCGCCTCGACCAACTGAGCAATCGCGTCGAAGCCATGCACCTGCATGCGCGCGTTCAACGTGCGGCCGAGCGCCTGCGCGCGCTCGCGCATCTGCTCGTGCGCTGCCGCGCCGGCATGCAGGCCGACGATGTCGTGATCGAGCAGGGCGTCGAAGCCGTGGCCGGCCCGACGCGCCAGCACGTGGCCGCGCGGCACCAGGATCGCCAGCGTGCCGTCGCGGTATGGCCGACAGTCCAGCCCTGCCTCGCGCACCGGGCTCACGAAGATGCCCGCGTCGGCGCGCCCTTCGGTGACCGCGCCCTGCACGTCGGCACTGGTCAACTCTTCGAGACTGATGCGAATGCCCGGGTTGGCCTTGGCGAACGCAGCCAGGTCACCCGGCAGGTGCTCGGCGATCGCGCTGGCGTTGGCGGCGATCCGCAGATGGCCCTTGATGCCGCGCGAGAACTCGACGACCTCGTTCTCCAGTGCATGCAGCGACGCGTGCAGCGTGCGGATGTGGCGCAGCAATGCACGTCCCGCCTCGGTGGGCTCGACGCCGCGTGCACGGCGTTCGAACAGGCTGACACCGAGCCGCGTCTCGAGGTCGGACAGCCGCTTGCTGGCCGCAGCAAGCGCCAGGCTTTCACGCTCGGCGCCGCGCGTGATGCTGCGGGTGTCGGCGATGGCGAGCACGAGGTTCAGGGTGGTGAGGTCGAAGCGCATCTCTACGCAGAGCCTGCGCACGGGTGCGATCTTCGCCCGCGAGGCCCGAGGTCCGGTGCGGGAATTGTGAACCCTGCCTTCGCGGCGCGCGAAGGCTGGGCCTTCCCCAACCGGGTTTTGGCGATGACGAAGAGGCCGGTCGGCACCCAATAATGCTGCGCAACGGTCGGGGGACAGATGGCGATGCGGCGTTGGCAGGGGTCCGAGGAGTCCGCGGTACAGCGGCGGGGTCCGACGACGAGGCGCCGCGCCGCGCCAAACCCCTCGACGAGCGAAGCGGACGCCGATCGGCGGACCTCCTTGCCGGATGACTGGGCACCGCACCTCGTTGAGCGCGCCGCCCGCTGGTGTGACGCGCAACGCGTTCTGCTGGTCCTGGCCGACGCTGTGCCCGGCGCGCGCCGTGTCGCTGGCGCCCAGTTGCCGCGCAGCGAGCGAGCTGACGACCTGCTGCAAGCGGTGACCCCGTGGCTGGACGAGGCCGAGCGCACGCAACGCGCGCGCTTGCGGTACGGTCCGCCGGGTGCGGCGCGGAGGCAGCAACGCAGTTGCCTGACTGCGCCGATCGTCGCCGACGGACGCGTCACCGGATTCCTTTACGCCGATGCCGACGGTCCTCGCCGCCTCGAGGCGCGCCATCTGCAGCAGCTGACGCACTTGGCGTCGGTGGCTGCGCTCGCGCAAGAGAAGGCACGACTTGCCTACGTTGCCAACGAAGCGCTCGAACAGCAGAAGGCCACGGCCGACATCCTGAGAGCGATGGCGAGCTCGCCGGCGGACCTCAGGCCGGTGCTGCAGGCTGTCGCCGAGCAGGCTGCGAGGTTGTGCGGTGCGACCGACGCGCTCATTCGCCGTGTCGACGCCGATGGGCTGCGGGTGGTCGCACACCACGGTCTGGTGCCGGCTTCCGACGTGCACCCGACCACCTTGGGCAGCGTGGGCGGCACCGCGGTGCTCGAGCGGCGCACGGTCCACGTCGAGGACATCGTTCAAGCGTGTGCACGCGGCGAGTTCCCCGAGGCACCGGCCCTGCAAAGGAGCGGCGGTTACCGCACGATCCTCGCGGTGCCGCTGATGCGCGAGAACACGGCGCTGGGCGTGATCGTCATCCGCCGCATGAAAGTGCGGCTGTTCAGCGACCGCCAGGTCCGCCTGCTCGAGACGTTCGCCGACCAGGCCGCGATCGCGATCGAGAACGTGCGGCTGCTCAACGAGACGCAACAGGCGCTGGAGCGTCAGACAGCGACCGCCGCCGTGCTGCGGGTGATCAGCGAGTCACCCACCAACGTGCAACCGGTATTCAACGCGATCGCCGATCGCGCGATCGCGCTCTGCAACGGGGTCGCCGGCGGCGTGGCGCGTTTCGATGGTTCATTGGTGCACCTGGTCGCCTTCCGCGGCGTGTCGGATCAGGCCGAAGCCGCAATGCGCGCCGGCTTCCCGCGGCCACCGGGTCGTGGCTCCGTCGTCGGGCGCGCGATCGATGAGGGGGCGCCGGTGCAGATCGCCGACGTGCTGGCCGATCCGGACTACGCGCTGAAGAGCGCCACAGAGCTGGCCGGTTACCGCGGCAACATGGCGGTGCCGATGCTGAAGGATGGCCACATCATCGGCGCGATCGGCGTGTGCCGCGCCGAACCCGGTGAGATCCCGCCGGAGCAGGTGGCCCTGCTGCAGACCTTCGCCGATCAGGCGGTGATCGCGATCGAGAACGTGCGGCTGTTCAACGAGACGCAGCAGGCGCTGGCGCGGCAGACGGCCAGTGCCGACATCCTGCGCGTGATCAGTCAGTCGCCCACCGACGTGCAGCCGGTGTTCGCCGCGATCGTGCAGGCGGGCGTTCGCCTGTTCGAAGGTGCCGCGGTCGCTGTGAGCCAGCCACACGACGGTCAGGTGGTGCTGCGCGCGTTCGCCAGCGCCGGCGCACGCGCTGCAGCCTACCAACAGAGATATCCGTTCCCGCTGACGCGCGACTACATCCACGGCGCCGCGCTGCTCGATGGCCGCATCGTCGACATTGCCGATGCGCGCGACGAGTCGTTGCCGCACGCGGCCGGGCGCGCCAATTTCCTGAGCAGCGGCTTTCGTGCGATGGCGGTGGTGCCGATGATGCGCGAAAGCACCGCGATCGGCGCCATCGCCGTCGTGCGCGAGCAGCCTGGCTCGCTCAACGCGCACCAGCTCGAGTTGCTGCAGACCTTCGCCAACCAGGCCGTGATTGCGATCGAGAACGTGCGGCTGTTCAACGAGACCCGAGAGGCGCTCGAGCGACAGACGGCGACCGCCGAGATTCTGAAGGTGATCGCCGGTTCGCCGTCGGACGTGCAACCTGTGTTCGACTCGATCGCGCGCAACGCCGCAGCACTTTGCGGTGGCATGTTCGCCAACGTGCTGGCGTTCGACGGCGAGCAGCTGCATTTTCGAGCGAGCAGCCATGACGATGCCGAGTTCGTCGCGCTCCTGCGCAGCCGTTATCCGAGGCGGGCCAGTGACTCGCAGATCTCGGGCAGGACGGTGCTCGCCAAGGCGCCGGTGCGCATGGAGGACGCCCTGTCCGATTCGCGCTACGACCACCAGATGGCGCGGACCGGCGCCTGGCGCCGCATGCTCGGAGTGCCGTTGCTCAAGGACGGCAACGTGCTCGGCGTGATCGTGGTCGGCTGGGCCGAGCCGGGACCCATCGCAGACGATCACGAAGCGCTGTTGCAGACTTTCGCCGATCAGGCCGTGATCGCAATCGAGAACGTGCGGCTGTTCAACGAGACGAAGGAGGCGCTGGAGCAGCAGACGGCGACCGCCGAGGTGCTCAGCGTCATCGGCAGTTCGGTCTCCGACACCGCGCCGGTGTTCGAGAAGATTCTCGACAGCTGCCAGCGCCTGTTTGCGACCGAGCAGCTCGGGATCTTCCTGGTCGGCGATGGTGGCTTGCTGCACGCCGCGGCGTTCCGCGGTTCGATGCTCGAAGGCGTGAAGGACACCTTCCCGCTCCCAGTGGAGGAGACCACTGCCGGCACCGTGATCCGCGAGCGACGTCCGGTGCACTTGCCAGACGTGCTGGCCGCCGCGGACGCGACGCCCGCGGCGCGGCAAGTCGCCGAGCGGTCGGGCAACTACTCGTCCATCGTCGCGCCGATGCTGTGGGAAGACACCGGCGTCGGCTCGATCGTCGCCTTCAGGCAGCCACCGCGCCCGTTCTCCGACAAGGAGATCTCGCTGCTGAAGACCTTCGCCGACCAGGCGGTGATCGCCATCCAGAACGCACGGCTGTTCAAGGAGACCCAGGAAGCGCTGGAGCGACAGACCGCTACCGCCGAGGTGCTGAAAGTCATCAGCGAGTCGCCCACCGATGTGCAGCCGGTGTTCGACGCCATCGCCGATCGCGCGATGGCACTCTGCAACGCAACGATTGGCGGCGTCGCGCGCTTCGACGGCGAGCAGGTCCACCTCGTGGCGTACCGCGGTATCTCGGCAGAGGCTGAGGCCGCGATGCGCAAGGGGTTCCCGATGCGGCCCGACCGTGGCGGCATCATGGCGCGCGCGATCGTCGAGTGCGCGCCGGTGCAAGTTCCCGACGTGCTGGCCGACCCCACCTACCGCTTCAAGGAGCAGGCGGTTCTGGCGGGCTATCGCAGCAACCTTGCGGTGCCGATGCTGCGCGACGGGCAGGCCGTCGGCTCGATCGCTGTGTGCCGTGCCGAGGCCGGGAATTTCGCCGAGCACGATGTCCAGCTGCTGCAGACCTTCGCCGACCAGGCGGTGATCGCGATCGAGAACGTGCGCCTGTTCAACGAGACGAGGGAGGCGCTCGAGCAGCAGAAGGCGTCGGCCGACATCCTGGGCGTGATCAGCAGCTCGGTCGAGAACACGAGCCCGGTGTTCGGCGCGATCGCCGAAGCGTGCGAGCGGATGTTCGAAGGGCAGTTCGTCGGCATCAATCTGATCGACGAGCACGGCGGCCTGCGTCTCGCGGCGTCGCGCTACCCGGCCGATCGCCTGGCCGACCGCGACGCGCTCGTACAGCACTTCGAACAGGCAGCGACGCGCGCGACTGGCGCGCGGCTGAAGCTGCGCGGCGAGATCGTCGACTTTCCCGACATCGAGCAACCGGACGTGCCGGACGAAGTGCGCGCGGCCTGCCGCGTCGGGCATGCCAGGTCGATCGCGTTTGCGCCGATGGTCTCGGCTGGCAAGGGCATCGGTTCGATCTGGGTCGCGCGTGCTTCGGTCGGCTCGATGCCTGACAAGGACAAGACGCTGTTCAAGACCTTCGCCGACCAGGCGGTGATCGCGATCCAGAACGCCCGGCTCTTCAACGAAACCAAAGAGGCGCTCGAGCAGCAACGCGCGTCGGCCGAGATCCTCAGCGTGATCAGCGGCTCGGTGTCCGACGCCAAGCCGGTGTTCGACAAGATCCTGCAGAGCTGCAGGCACCTGTTCGGCAGCGATGAGACGGCGGTGCTGCTGGTGGACGAGCACGACCAGGTGCACCTCGGTGCCTATCTCGGCGCCGTTCACGACGCCGTGGCAGCGACCTTCCCGGCGCCGCTGGCCAAATCGCCCGCCGGCCGCGCGATCCGAGAACGGCGCGTGGTCGACTATCCCGACGTCGCCCACAACCCCGAAGTCACGCGCACGGTGCGCCGCGTCGCCGAGCTGGCCGGCTACACGTCGATGGCCTATGCGCCGATGCTGTGGAACGAGCGCGGCATCGGCGCCATCGGCGTGTCGCGCATCCAGGGCCGCTTCACCGCGAAGGACCTGGCGCTGCTGCAGACCTTCGCCGATCAGGCGGTGATCGCGATCCAGAACGCCCGCCTCTTCAAAGACACCAATGAGGCGCTCGAGCGTCAGACGGCCACTTCGGCCATCCTGCGCGTGATCAGCGAGTCGCCGACCGACGTGCAGCCGGTGGTCGACGCGGTCGCCGAGCGCGCGGCCGCGCTCTGTGACTCGCCGTACGCGTCGGTGTTCCTGCTCGACGGCGACGTGCTGCGCCCGCAAGCCAGTTTCTCGAAGTCGGACGACGACATGCAGGATCTGTACAGGGTGGTGCCGTTGAGACGCACCTACGTCACCGCCCGCAGCCTGCTCGATCGCAAGCCGGTGCACGTCGACGACATCGTGCCGTTGCTGGACACCGAGTTCGCGGACGCACGCGACAGCCAGGCTCGCTTCCGTTTCCGCGCCGTGCTATCGGTGCCGATGCTGCGCGAGGGCGAGGCGATCGGTGCGATCTTCACGTGGCGGCGCGAGCCGCGGCCGTTCACGCCGGAGCAGGTGGCGCTGCTGCAGACCTTCGCGCACCAGGCGGTGATCGCAATTCAGAACGTGCGGTTGTTCAACGAAACGAAGGAGTCGCTCGAGCGCCAGACGGCCACCGCCGAGGTGCTGCGCGTCATCAGCAGCTCGTTCACCGACACACAGCCGGTGTTCGACGTGATCGCCGAACGGGCCCGCCGTCTGACAGGCGCCGCCAATGCCTGGGTGTTCCGCTTCGACGGCGAGATGATCCACGTGGCGAGCGTGCATGGCCTGAACCCGGAAAGCATCGAGCAGACGCGCCGAGTCTTCCCGATGCCGCCCGGCGACGGCTCGGCTACTGCGCGCGCGGTGCGCGATCGCCGTGTCGTCAAGATTGCCGATGCGCTGGCTTCCACCGAGGCGCAGTACGCCACCACCCGCCCGATCGTGGTGGCGGCCGGCTATCGCTCGGTGCTGGCGGTGCCGATGATGCGCGAGGGCCGCGTGGTCGGCGCCATCTCGGTCACTCGGCCCGAGGCGGACGACTTCTCGGACAAAGCGGTCGACCTGCTGCGCACCTTCGCCGACCAGGCTGTGATCGCGATCGAGAACGTGCGGCTGTTCAACGAGACACAACAGGCGCTGGAGCGGCAGACCGCCACCGCCGAGATCCTGAAGGTGATCGCCAGTTCGCCGTCGGACCTGCAGCCTGTTTTCGACGCGATCGCGTCGAACTCGAAACGCCTGCTCGACGGCTTCTCGACCACCGTCTTTCGAATCATCGACGGGGTGCTGCACCTGGTCGCCTTCACGCCGACCAATGAAGCTGCGGACGACGCTCTGCGAGCCATGTTCCCGCGGCCGATTGCCGAGTTCCCGCCCTTCGCGTTGGTCAGCAGCGGCGAAATCTCGCAGGTCGGCGACATCGAGTCCGATGCCGCAGTACCGCCGATGCTGCGCGATGTGGCACGCCTGCGTGGTTTTCGCTCAATGTTGATCACACCGTTGATCCGCGACGCGGCGGTGATCGGAATGATCAGCGTCACGCGCCGAGAGCCGGGGCCGTTCTCCGAACACCACGTCCAGCTGTTCAAAACCTTTGCCGACCAGGCGGTGATCGCGATCGAGAACGCGCGCCTGTTCAACGAGACCAAGGAAGCGCTCGAGCACCAGACGGCAACCAGTGACGTGCTGCAGGTCATCAGCGGGTCGATGGCCAACGCCAGCCCGGTCTTCGAGAAGATCCTCGACAGCTGCGAGCGCCAGTTCGGAGCCACCGACCTCGGCGTCTTTCTGGTCGACGGCGAGCGTTTGACGGCCGCGGCGTGGCGCGGCGCCGGCTTTGCGGACTGGGTGCCGGGCCACTACCCGCGACCGCTGGCCGGCACGATGAGCGAGGCCGTGATCCGGCACGGCGCGCTGTGCCACTGGCCCGATGTCGCACTGGCCGGCGATGTGCCGGACTACATCCGCGAGGTGGTGCGCGAGCAGGGCAGTTTCGCGGTCGCTGTCGTACCGCTGATGTGGGAAGGGCAAGGCATCGGCACGATCGACGTGATGCGCAAGCCGCCTCGCGCCTATAGCGACAAGGAGTTGTCGCTGCTGCGCAGCTTCGCCGACCAGGCGGTGATCGCGATCCAGAACGCGCGGCTGTTCACCGAAACCAACGAGGCGCTGGAGCGTCAGACCGCCACATCCGAGATTCTGAAGGTCATCGCCGGTTCGCCGTCGGACGTCCAACCCGTCTTCGACGCCATCGTCCAGAGTGGAAGCCGCCTGTTCGGACGGCGCGCGGTCTTGCGCCTTGCCGAGGAGGGTCAACTTCGCAGAAGGGCCCTCAGCGATCCGGCACCCGGGACACTCCAGGGCGCGGAGGCCATTCCGATCGACGAGGACAGCCTCGCCGGCCGGGTCTTCCTCGAAGCCAAGCCAATGCAGGTTTTCGATACGCATGCGCCCGACGCGCCGCCGTTCGCGCGGAAGCACGCCCGCACGTGGAACTTCCGCTCGAATGCGGCCGCACCGCTGCTGCGCGACGGCAAGGCGATCGGCATCATTTCGGTGAATTCCCCGGAGCCGGGCGCGCTGCCCGACAAGCAGATGGAGCTGTTGCAGACCTTCGCCGACCAGGCGGTGATCGCGATCGCGAACGTGCGCCTGTTCAACGAGACCAAGGAGGCCCTCGAGCGCCAGACCGCCACCGCCGAAGTCCTGCGCGTGATCAGCGAGTCGCCCACCGACGTGCAGCCGGTGTTCGACGCTATTTGCGACCGCGCAATGGCCTTGTGCCATGCCAGCGTCGGTGCCGTGACCCGCTTCGACGGTGAGTGGGTTCACATGGTGGCGTACCGCGGCACTTCGCCACAGGCCGAGGCGGAGATGCGCGCCGCCTTTCCGCGCCGGCCCGACGGCGGGTCGATCACCTCGCGCGCGGTGTTCGCACGGGCGCCGGTGCAGATCGCCGACGTGTTTGCCGACCCCGACTACCAGCTCCAAGGCCCGAGCGGGCTCGCCGGCTATCGCAGCAATATGGCAGTGCCGATGATCAAAGGCGGGCAGGTCGTCGGCTCGATCGGCGTGTGCCGAGCCGAGCCCGGGCTGTTCTCCGACGACGACGTGGCACTGCTGCAGACATTCGCCGACCAGGCCGTGATCGCGATCGAGAACGTGCGGCTGTTCAACGAGACCAAGGAGGCATTGGAGAAGCAGACGGCCACCGCCGAGGTTCTGCGCGTGATGTCGGGCTCCCCAACGAGCACGCAGCCGGTGTTCGACGCGATCGGCGAGCACTCGATGCGGCTGTGCGCGGCGGACTTCAGCTACGTCTTCACCTTCGATGGCGAGTGGATCCACCTCGCGGTGGCCAAAGGTGTCTCGAAGGCTGGAACCGAAGCGGTCGCGTCGTTCTTCCCCTCGCGCCCCGGCAGCGGCTCGCTCACGGCGCGCTGCGTTGCGAGCGGCGAGGTCGTCAGGGTCCCCGACGCGCTCGCCGACCCGAGCTATCCGATGGCTGCGGCGGCGCGCACCGCGAACTATCGCGGCGTGCTCGGCGTTCCGATGAAGCGTGGCGATCAGGTGGTCGGCGCGATCATCGTCGCGCGCGCGGCGGTCGGCGACTTCGCCGAGCACGAGGTCGAGCTGCTGAAGACCTTCGCCGACCAGGCCGTGATCGCGATCGAGAACGTGCGACTGTTCAACGAAACCAAAGAGGCGCTGGAGCGCCAGACCGCCACCGCCGAGGTGCTCGAGGTCATCGGCCACTCGGTGGCCGACCCGCAGCCGGTGTTCGACAAGATTCTCGACAGCTGCCAGCGTCTGTTCGCCACCGACCAGCTCGGCATCTTCCTGGCCGAAGACGACGGCCTGGTGCACCTGGCCGCATGGAAGGGGTCGGCGCTCGACAGCGTGCGCCAGAACCTGCCGCGGCCGATCGAGGACACGATCACCGCCCGCGCGATACGGGCCAAACGCAGCATCTACATTGCCGACGCCGCGACGATGCCGGACCGGCCGGTTGCGATCGGCCAGACCGTGGAGCAGGTCGGCAACTTCTCGGGTGTGTTCGCCCCGATGCTGTGGCAGGACCGTGGTGTCGGCGCCCTCTGCGTGATGCGCTTTCCCCCGGCGCCCTTCTCCGACAAGGAGATCGACCTGCTCGAAACCTTCGCTGGCCAGGCCGTGATCGCGATCCAGAACGCGCGCATGTTCAACGAGACGACGGAGGCACTGGAACAGAAGACCGCGACGGCGGAGATCCTGCAGGTGATCAGCAGCTCGCGCAGCGACCTGCAGCCGGTCTTCGACACCATCGCGCACCGGGCGGGGCAACTGTGCGACGGCCTGTTCGCCAATGTCTTCCGATTCGACGGCGAGCTGATTCATCTGGTCGCCAGCAGCAACTCGAAGCCCGAGTTCGTCGAGCTGCTGCGCGGGCGCTATCCGATGCGGCCCGACGCCACGCAGGTGGCCGGCAGGGTCATTCTCGGCCGCTCGATCGTGGCCTTGCCCGATGCGCTGGCCGAGCCCGACTATCCGCATGCGCTGGCGACCACCGGCGGCTGGCGCAGCCTGCTGGGCGTGCCGATGCTGCGCGGCGACCGCGCGCTGGGGGCGATCGTGGTCGGCTGGCCGCAACCCGGGTCGGTGGCCAGGGTCCACGAGGACCTGCTGAAGACCTTTGCCGACCAGGCCGCGATCGCGATCGAGAACGTGCGGCTGTTCAACGAAACGAAGGAGTCGCTCGATCGCCAGACCGCCACCGCCGAGGTGCTCGAAGTCATCAGCAGCTCGGTGGCCGATGCGGCGCCGGTGTTCGAGAAGATCCTGCACAGCTGCCGACGCCTGTTCTCCAGCTTCCGGGTCAGCATCACGCTGGTCGACGACGACGGCATGTTGCACATGAATGCCGACCTCGGCGGCAACCTCGAGTTCAACGAAGCGGTGAAAGGTTTCTATCCACGGCCGCTGGCCGGCACGCCGCAGGGCGAAGCGATCCGCGAGCGACGCGTGGTGCACATCCGCGACGCATTGAACGAGCCGGGGTCATCGGATGCCCAGCGGGCGCTGGCGCGCGCCCTGGGCAACTTCTCGCTGCTGGTTGCCCCGATGCTCTGGGAGGGCCGCGGCATCGGCGCCCTCGTGGTCAGCCGCGTGCCGCCAACGCCGTTCTCCGACAACGAAATCGATCTGCTGAAGACCTTCGCCGATCAGGCGGTGATCGCGATCCAGAACGCACGCCTGTTCAAGCAGGCCCAGGAGGCCCGCGCCGCCGCCGAAGCCGCCAACGAGGCCAAGAGCGCGTTCCTGGCGACGATGAGCCACGAGATCCGCACGCCGATGAACGCGGTCATCGGCATGAGCGGCCTGCTGCTCGACACGCCGCTGAGCGCCGAGCAGCACGACTACGCCGGCACGATTCGCGACTCGGGCGACGCTCTGCTGACGATCATCAACGACATCCTCGATTTCTCGAAGATCGAGTCCGGCCGCATGGACATCGAGGCGCACCCGTTCGACCTGCGCGAGTGCGTCGAGGCGGCACTCGACCTGGTGGCGCCGCGCGCCGCCGACAAGCAGCTAGACCTCGCCTACCTGTTCGAAGGCGAGGTGCCCGCCGCGCTCGACGGCGACGTCACCCGGTTGCGCCAGATCCTGCTGAACCTGCTGGCCAACGCGGTGAAGTTCACTGAGGGCGGCGAGGTGGTGCTGACGGTCAGCTCGCAGCCCTCCGACGCCAACCGAGCGCAGCTGGCGTTCGCGGTGCGCGACACCGGCATCGGACTGACTCCCGAAGGCAGGGCGCGTTTGTTCCAGCGCTTCAGTCAGGCGGACTCGTCGACCACGCGCCGCTACGGCGGCACCGGGCTCGGCCTGGCCATCAGCAAGCGCCTGGCCGAGCTGATGGGCGGCACGATGTGGGCCGACAGCGACGGACCCGGCAAGGGCTCGACGTTCCACTTCACGATCGTCGCGCCGGTGGCCCAGCAACCACCGAGCGCGCGGCGCGAATTCATCGGCGAGCAGCCGGCGCTGAGTGGCAAGCACGTGCTGGTGGTCGACGACAACGCGACCAACCGCAAAGTACTGGCGCTGCAGAGCGCCAAATGGGGCATGCAGGTGCGCGACACCGACTCGCCTGCGCAGGCGCTGCAATGGCTGGCGGCCGCTGCGACGTTCGATCTCGCAATCCTCGACATGCACATGCCCGAGATGGACGGCCTGCAGCTGGCGCGCCGCATCCGCCAGGCGGGCGTCACGATGCCGTTGGTGCTGTTCAGCTCGCTGGGCCGACGCGAGGCGGGTGACGCCGAAGGGCTGTTCGCGGCTTATCTCGCGAAGCCGCTGCACCAGTCGCAGCTGTTCGACACGCTCGTCGGACTGGTGTCGCCGACGCCTGTCGAAAGCAAGGCCAAGACCGCGCCGGCCAAGCCCATCATCGACGCCGGGATGGCGCAGCGCCACCCGTTGCGGATCCTGCTGGCCGAGGACAACGTGGTGAACCAGAAGCTGGCGCTGCGCTTGCTGAGCCAGATGGGCTACCGCGCCGACGTGGCCTCCAACGGCATCGAGGCGATCGAGGCACTCGAACGCCAGACCTACGATGTGGTGCTGATGGACGTGCAGATGCCCGAGATGGACGGTCTCGAGGCGTCGCGCCGAATCACCCAGCGCTGGCAAGCGAGCCAACGTCCGCGTATCGTGGCGATGACGGCCAACGCGATGCAAGGCGATCGCGACGAGTGCATGGCCGCTGGAATGGACGACTACGTGACCAAGCCGATTCGCGTCGATGCGCTGGTCGAGGCGCTCGTGCAATCGGCTATCCGTAAGGCACGCTGACGTGGATTCGCCGGTTGTCGGGCGCAACGTGCCAACACGCAGGCGGTCCGCGGCGGGCGACACCGCCAGCGACGCGCACGATCTGGCGTGGTCGGGCCGCCATGCGGCAGCGCTGGCGGTTTGCGACGAGGCGCTCGCGGCCCTCGCATTGCCGGCGCCGTCGCGCCTTGCGCTGCTGGAACTGCGCGCGCGCTCGCATCTGGCGCTGGGCCAGTTCGCCCAGGCCAGTGCGGCTGCCGCGGCGATGACCGACTTCGCGAACGACCAGGGCGTCCAGGCTTGGCGGGTGCGCGCGCTGTGCTGCCAGGCGCTGGTGATGATCCGCTCCACGCGCTACGGCAACATGCAGCAGCTCGCCGAATCGGCGCTGGCACTGGCCGTCAAGACCGGCGATCCGGCCTCGCTGGGCTTGAGTCATCTGACGTTGGGCGAAGCTCGGCTGCGCTTGTCGGATTCCGAGGCGGCGCTGGACCATGGCCGCCGCGCTGCGACGAACTTCGAGCGCACCAGCGACACCGTGAGCCTCGGTCGCGCCCATTGGCTGATCGCGATCGCGCATTCGCGCGGGATTCACGAGGCCGCTTCGCGCCGGGCGGCCGAGCATGCCGCGGAATTGGCGCGCGGCAGTGGTGACCTGTATGGCCTCGCTCAAGCGCTGAACGTCCTCAGCTTCACCTGCAAGGACATCGCCGAGCGGATCGATCTGCTGCAGCGTGC
>DASTZF010000141.1:0-14826 GCA_035764445.1 Burkholderiaceae bacterium | reverse complement strand
CGGCAGCGCTTGGGTGTTCGCGATTGCCGTGGCCGCCACGCTGCTGATGTGGGTGTCGATCCGCCGCTGGCCGCCGAAGCCGCACCCGCCGTCGCGCCTGCCGGCCGAGCGCCTGTGGGGCGGCACGCTGGCGGCGCTGCGCTTCGCGCGCCACTCCGACCTCATCCTCGCGCAGCTGCTGCGCACGATGGCCTACAGCGCGGCCGGTTCGGCGCTGTGGGCGCTGCTGCCGGTGATCGGGCAGCAGCTCGGCACCGGCGCCGCCGGCTTCGGCGTACTGATCGGCTGTCTGGGCTTGGGCGCGGTCGGCGCCGGGCTGGTGGTCGGCCGCGCGCGCGCACGGTTCGGGCTCGAGATGCTCGTGCACGCGGGCTGCGTGATCTTCGCCGCGGCGATGGCGATCGCCGCATGGTCGCGCCTGCATGCGCTCGTCTATGTGGCGCTGGCGGCCGGCGGCGCGGCGTGGATGAGCGTGATGTCCACCTTCAACACCGCCACCCAGACCAGCGCGCCACCCTGGGTGCGCTCACGTGCGGCGGCGCTGCATGCGCTGTCTGCGCTCGGTGCGTTCGCGTTCGGCTCCGCGTTCTGGGGCGTGGCGTCGAGCGCGTTCGGCCTGCAAGCCGCGCTGACGCTCGCCACGCTCGCGATGCTGGCGAGCATGGTGCTGGCCAAGCCGTTTCCGTTGCGCATCGGCGAGGAGCACGAGGTCACCGCGCGGCCATGGGAAGACCTGTTCGTAGCCCACGAGCCCGACCCGCAGGCCGGCCCGGTGGCGGTGGAGATCGCCTACCGCATCCGCGCCGAAGACGCACCGGCGTTTCTCGAGGCGCTGACCGCGATGCGCGCGCCGCGGCGCCGCGACGGCGCCACCTTCTGGCGCATCTATCGCGATCTCGGCGATCCGTCGCGCTACTGCGAGCGCTTCATCGTGACCAGCTGGGCCGACTACCTGCATCAGCGCAGCCGCGCCACGCTGGCCGACCAGGAGCTCGAGGCGCGCGTGCGCGCGTTCGTGCCCGAAGGCGAGGCGGTCACGATGCAGCACTACATCGCCGAGCGCTGAACGCCCGGCACTGCGCGCTAGTGCGCCGCCGGCTCGAACAGCTCGATAGGGTTGCCGTCGGGGTCTTCCAGTTGGATCTGCTTGCCGCCGGGACCCACTTCCATCCGGTTGCGAAAGTGCAGCCCCGCCTTCGACAGCAGTTCGACGAAGCCCTGCAGGTCCTCTACGCGCAGCACCACGCGATTCCATCCACCGGGCTCCTGCTGGCGCCCATCGGGCAGCGGGCGCGAGCCCGACGCGCCCGGGCCGCTGAGCAGGATCTGCAGCGCGCCGAGCGACACGTTGGCAAACGCCGGCAGTTGCTGCCGCTCCAGCTTGAACCCGAGGCGCTCGGTGTAGAACGCGACCGCCTCGGCGACGTCGCTCACCTGGTAGCGAACGCCATGAAAACCCTTCACGAAAGATTGCGATTGCGTCGCGGCCGAGCGCGGCTCGGCGACCGCTGCGCCGGAGTTCTTTCGTTGCATCATCGACTGCTCCTGGGGTTTCAACACCGCTCGCGGGCAACTTGCGAGCCCGGGCGCCGATCGGAGCCCTAGTGCAACGGTGACCTGCTGAATCGACCGTGCCGCGCCGCTCGCATCAATTCGACGAACTCCGCACCCGGCATCCTGAGCAGCCGCCTGTGGTCACCGCCCTCGAGGTAGACGACCTCGTGTCCCACCAGATCGTCGTCGACGACCGTTTCGATGCCCCACGCCATGCCCACCGGCGGCACCGCGCCGCGATCGCAATCGCCGAAGACTGCCGCGATGCGGTTCTCGTCGGACAGGTGCAGGTCGTGCCGCCCCAGCAGGCTGGCCAGGCGGCCGACCATGACATAACGGTCGGCCGGGATCACGGCCATGATGAATCCGCCGTCGTCCTCGAGGATCACCGATTTGGCCACCAGCCGCGGCGGCACGTGGGCCACGCGAGCGGTCTGGGCGCTGCTGCGGCTCAAGCGATGCTCGGTGACCTCGTACTGCAAGCCCAGCTGGTCGAAGTATTGGGACAGGCGCGATGAAATCATGACGATCTCGCTGCGAGAAGTGATCGGCACACGGTTGCAAACCCCGCGCTACGGCTCACGGAACTGGCGCCAGTCTGAACCATTTGCGCGCAACACATCAATCGTCGGACTGCTGCCAGCATGGGCATCTGGCGCACCGCCGAGTGTGCTGTGCGCTGGGCATCAGGCCCGCCAGCCGCTCCGGCAGGCAGCGCTCGAAGCCGTCCGCGCGAGGGCACGTCAGCCGGTGTGAAACGGCCGCTGCGCTGGCGAGGCGCGACCGCGCTCGAGTTGCTCGTATTCGGAGATCACCTGTGCACCGAACAGCAGCAGCGTGGCGGCGATCTCCAGGCTCAGCAGCACCACGATCGCCGTGGTGAGCGAGCCGTAGACCACACTCACCTGCGACAACGTGCTGAAGTACCAGACGAGCAAGTGGCGCGTCACCTCCCACAGCGCCGCCGCCGTGACGGCGCCCACCAAGGCGTGCCGCAGCGCCGGCCGGCCCACCGGCATCACCAGGTAAACCGAGGTCAGCACGAACACCTCGCCGAGGAAGCCCAGCAGGTAGAGCATCAGGCCGGAGACGCCGCGCAGCGACCAGTCGCGCCCGAGGAATGCGAAGCTCTCGTCGCCCATCGCCTGCAGGCTGCCGGCCACCAGCGTCACCAGCAACAGGCCGATGCCCAGCGTGAGGATGTAGGCATAGGGGATCAGCGCCGACACCAAGAAGTGGCGGCGGCGCACCGCCACGCGGTGCAGGAAGATGACCGACATCGCGTTCTCCAGCACGGTGAAGGCCAGCGAGCTGAAGAACAGCATGGTGACCAGCAGCACCCAGCCGATGACGTCGCGGTAGTTCACGAACTTGGCCAGCTCGTCGACGATGGCGTTCGATTGACCCGGCAGCAGCCAGGCCAGGTAGCGGCCGATGGTGTTCAGCAGCAGCGTCGGGTCGATCACGTGCGACAGCGCGATCACGATCAGGATCAGCAGCGGCACGATCGACAGCAGCGAGTAGTACGCCACCGCGCCGGCGAGCAGCAAGCCCTGGTTGGCGCGAAACGCCTTCACTGTGCGCAGCGCGAAGCTGCGTATCTCGGCCAGGGCGGAGGGGTTACCAGGCACCACCGTCGGCCGGCAAGACACGTGCCGCAAGGGCACGCGCCGAGGCTAAGCGCCTGACTACGGCGGCACGTGAAAGCTCCACTGCGCCCCCGTCAGCTTCGACAGCTTCTCCAGCACCGACGCTTGCAGGGCCTTGAGCCTGTCGTCGGTGAGCTGGCCTTCGGCGACCGCATGCACCCAGGAGCCGTCCTCGTCGAACTTCACGGTCACGCCGTCGATGACGACGCGGACGATGCCGTGCTCGTCCTCGCGCGCCGGCAACTCGACGACCGATGCATCGAGAAGATAGAGCGACCGCACGAGATCCAGGTCCGGTTCGAACCCCAACCACTTGACCAGGCTCTTCATGGCCTTGGCGAGGTCGTCCTTCCACCCGACCCCTCGATACCACAGCGCGTGCCGAATGTCCCACAGCGCGTTGCGCTTGCGATCTGTCCGGATGTAGCCCCACTGCGGCCACCCCTTGCGGGTTTGGCGCGTCCACGTCCAAGTGGACAGCTCCAGCTCCCACTCGTCGACGTTCTCCCACAACTCCTGATCTCCGCTGCGACACAGCTTGCCACCCGAGACGGTGATGGCGGTGCCGGCGGGAGAAAGCGTGGCGACGTGGTCGCTGATCCAACCCGGAGCCGCGCCGTGCGTCTCGATCCTGCGCACCGAGAGCGTCTCGAGGGTCAGCTCGAGCACCTGCGTCTTGCCGACGATGCGATGCTCGCGATAGCCCAGATTGCCGATCAGCACGATGCGCCCACCCGCGAGGGTCGCGCTGTGGAAGTCGGTCGGCGGAAACGCCTCGTGCGGGTAGCCGTAGATGGCCAACGAGCCGTCGGGGCCGACGACGACCACGTCGTTGTAGATGTAGAAGTCCGGGTCGTAGAAATCCTCGTGCTCTCCGGCGATGTACAGCGTGCGCCCATCGGCGAGCTTGGTGCTGCTCTGGCCGAACCGATCGAAGCACCACATCGGTCCCGCGTCGAACGAAGACGGCCCGCTCCACGCCTCATTGCCTTGATAGCCGTTGAGGCGCATGCGGGCCATCCACACCCACAACGGGTTCGTCAGGTCGGTGGGGTTCGCGACGCCCACCCTGGGCGACCGCCAGGCCAGAAATTCCTCGGGCGTGATGGCCGGCCGTTCGACCTCGGGTTCGCTCATGGCTCAGGATACGTCAGCGCGTTACCCTTCACGCCATGAGTGAGGGCCGATCCGACGTCGACCGGCGCCACCGGCGCGGTCGCTGCGCAGCGCTCCAAGTACAGCGCCACCTCGTCGGCGCGCTCGAAGAAGAGCGTTTCGTCGTCGGCCACGCGGTTGACGCAGCCTCGAAAGACTCGCGTGCCGTCGCTCAGCGGGAGCTGCCACACGCGCAGCAGCAATAGCG
This sequence comes from Burkholderiaceae bacterium, assembly GCA_035764445.1. Taxonomy (GTDB): domain Bacteria; phylum Pseudomonadota; class Gammaproteobacteria; order Burkholderiales; family Burkholderiaceae_C; genus JAEUPI01. The sequence continues at coordinate 10,260 of DASTZF010000141.1, read as the reverse complement.
TCGATTCCATGCCGCACAGCGTGCGCGGCACCGCGTTACGTCGCCGTTACGCGGCCGATCAGCGTGATGAGCCACCGGCATCGACGGCGGACGACGAAGGAGCGCTGCGCGACGCGGTCGATCGGGCGTGGCAACGCTGCACGCCGCAAGACCGCGACGTGCTGGCATGCCTGTCGGTGATGCCGCCAGGCTTCTTGCCGGCGCGCACCGTGGCGGCCGAGCGTGCCTGCCTTGCGCGCGATGCCTCGCTAACCCGACCACGCAAACGGCGCGAAGTGCCCGTTGCGCGTGGCGGTCGAATCGTCCCAGCGGATGCCGAATACGTTGAAGCGGCTGCGCGTGGCCTTGGCGAGCGAGAGCCGGCTGTTCACCGGATGTGCGGTGTTGTCGATGCCGATCGCCTGCCCGGGCGCCGTGGCGCTGGCCAGGCCCTCGCAAGCCTGATCGATCAATTCGCCCGCGCGCACCACGCGATTCAGGCCGTTCATGTCGAACTGGATCGGCCGCCGCTCGATGCCCGCGATACGGCCCACCAGCGGCGCGAGGGCCGCCATCGGCCCGCCGGCCGCGCCGGTGGCGATGGCCTTGATCGCCTCCACCTGCGCGTCGGACGCGCTGTCGTCGACGATCAGGCCCACTGTCATGTTGCCGTCGCCCATCGCACCTGGCGAATGCAGCATGACGATGAACGACAGCCCATCGAGCGTCACGCCGTCCTTGGTGCCCTTGTCGATGCGCAGCGTTAACGCCGCCTTGCAGTCACCTTCGGTGGGCTGCGCCGCGAGGTTGGACCAGATGCAGGGGCACAGCAGCGTGCAGTTGCACGTCTCCATGTACTCGCCTTTGATTTGCCATCCGGCCATGGTCAATCTCCTTCGTGGCGCCGTGCACTCAGGGCATGCGCGAAGAGCGGCCGGTGCGAACCCGCCGCTCCTATGATCCTGGGCTCGAAAGCCTAAGCCGATCGCCGGGCGCTTGCAAGCCACCCGCAGCACTCCTGCATTCGATCGGCCGCGTTGAACAGCACACCGATCACACCGCAACGGGCGAACGGAAAGAGCAATGTCGACGGTGCCGCCGCAGACACCCCGCTCAGCCGACGGCGGGGTGGACAGCGCCTGGGCGCTGATCACGCGACAGCCCAAGCCTGCGCTGTGGCTGCTGGCGATCAGCGCGGTGGGCTGGGCCCTGCTGGCGTGGATCGCGTTCGACATGGGCCACCCGGTGGCGCAGATGACGATGCCGGTGTCGGCGCGCTGGAGCGCGGCCAACCTGCTGGCCATCTGGTGCATGTGGGCGGTGATGATGGCCGCGATGATGCTGCCGTCGGCGCTGCCGATGGCGCTGGCTTTCGTGGAGTTGTCTGCACGCGCGGGTGAGCAGGCGCGCGGGCGCAGCTTCGTGGGCGCCTATCTGCTGATTTGGTGTGCGTTCAGCATCGCCGCTACCGCGCTGCAATGGGGGCTGCAAGCCGTGGGGTGGCTCGATCCGATGATCGTCAGCACGTCGGCGCCACTCACCGCTGCGCTGCTGGTGATCGGCGGCGTGTACCAGTTTTCACCGCTGAAGCGGCTGTGCCTCGCCCACTGCCGCACGCCGATGGCGTTCCTGATCGGCGAATGGCGGCCCGGCGTGCACGGCGGCTTCGTGATGGGGCTGCGGCACGGCCTGTTCTGCCTCGGCTGCTGCTGGGCGCTGATGGCCCTGCTGTTCGCGGGCGGCGCGATGAACCTGGCCTGGATCGCCGCGCTGTCGATCGCCGTGGCGATCGAGAAGCTGCTGCCGCACGGCGAACAGCTGGCCGCGCTGCTCGGGCTGGTGCTGATCGCCGCGGGCGTGGTGCGGCTGGTGGGACTGGCGGGTTCCTTGTAGAGAACCATGCGAGCGCAGCGTTGCAACTACACCGCGCGATGCACCGATCGGCGCCCTCAAGCCTTCGCTGCACGCCGTCAGCGCGCCGAGCTCGCCGCTATCGATGACGCGGCGATAGCCTCCGAAGGCCGCGCTTCAGTAGCCGCGTCGGCCGCCGCGGTAGCCGCCACCGGCGCCCGAGTCACGGCGCTGGCCACCACCGAAGCCGCCGCTGGATTCCTTGGGGCGTGCCTCGTTGACCACGATGCCGCGGCCGTCGATCGACTTGCCGTTCAGGCCGCGGATCGCCGCCTGCGCCTCGTCGGGCGTGCTCATCTCGACGAAGCCGAAGCCCTTGGAGCGGCCGCTGTCGCGGTCCATCATCACCTTGGCGGACACCACGGTGCCGAACTGGCCAAAGTTGCTTTGCAGGGATTCGTCGTTCACCGAGTAAGCAAGGTTGCCGACGTAAAGTTTGTTGCCCACGGAGGGCTCCTTTCAACGGAAGTTGCGTGCGCAGCGGCCGAAATCGGCTTGCGACGCGGGGGACACGAGCAGCGCGCGAACGCGACCACTCAACGAAAACTGCGGCGCGCTGGCGGCCGCGGGCCCATCGGGCGCTGCTGCTCGATGTGGCGGAAGGTGATGCGGCCCTTGGTCAGGTCGTACGGCGAAAGCTCGAGCGACACCTGGTCGCCCGCCAGGATGCGGATCGAGTGCCGGCGCATGCGCCCCGACGTGTAGGCGACGAGCGAGTGCCCGTTGTCGAGCGTGACGCGAAAGCGCGAGTCGGGCAGCACCTCGTCGACCTTGCCACGCATCTCGATCAGGTCTTCCTTGGCCATCAGGTGGTCTCCTTCTGAATGAGCGCCGACGCGTGCGCGACGCCGTGCTCGACGGCATAGCGCCGCGCGCTCTCGCGCGAGTGGAAGCGCGGCACGAAACGCAACACGCGATGGTGCGTGGCGCGGCCCGCGCCGCTGCGGATGACCGCCGACGCGGCATAGCGGCCCGAGTCGGTCGGCGTGACGAGTGGTGAGACGACGAATGGCCCCACCGCGATGGCGGGTTCGTGGCTGGTGGTCATGTGCAAAGCCGCTTCGTTGGCGGCACCGAAAAGCAGTGAAAAGAAACTCCCGGCGGACGTGCCGCGGGGCGGTGCAGCGCGCGCGGGCGCCACAGGGTGGCCGGTCATGACAACAGACCGGGATGAACAGCTCGCCGCAGGGAGAAGCTGACTGCCTCGGAACAAACGGGTCAGGGCCCGACGGGAGGCGCTTGGCGGTGGCAAGTGTGATGCCGCGGCCGTGTCAGTCGACAACTGCCGCGTTGGTGAGCAACCGCGGCAAGAGCCACCATTGTACGCGACGGCAGTCGCGAGTGGCCCCAAAAGCCGGTGGAGGCGGCGTGCTGCCTCCATCGGTATGCAAACTTTCGCTACTTCCTCGGCTGATCGGGCAGCGCAAAAAGCTCCATCACTTCGATCGATGACTGCGGAATTTGCAAGTGCGGATGGCTCTCGAACGACTTGGCCACCGCGTCTTGCGACTCGCCCTGAACGATCGCATACATCACGAGATCGTTGCGTGCATCGGACACGCCGCTCGACGTGATGCGCTTGGCCTTGCCCAGGCCCGCGCCGCGGTCGGTGAACAGCTTGCCGCGCCCACCGGTCCAGGCCTGGATCTCGCGGCCCATCTTGTCCTCGGCAGACTTGCGCTCATCGGCTGACGTCTGCTTCCACTCGTCCATCACTGACGTCGGGATCTGGTAAAGCACCAGAAACTTCTTCATCTCTGACTCCTTGAAAGGTGCGACTCACCTTTCGCGGGGGCAACTTGCGAACCCGACAGCGGCGCCTCGGCACCCACGCCCCTCAGCGCGCCGCGTTCGCCGCATGGCGATCGCTGACATCGCGCGCGATGGCGAATGCGCCGATCACGGCGCCCGCGGCATCGCGCGCGAGATTGAAGCTCATCTCGACATAGAGCTTGCCCCCGTCCTTGTGCTGCGAGCGCGTGACTCGCACCTTGTCCGCGCTGCGCAGTTCGCCGCTGTCGATGGCGCGCTGAAAACCCTGCGCATGTGCGGCCCGAAAGCGCTCGGGGATGATCAGGTCGAGGTTGACCCCCAGCGCGTCGGCCGCGCTGTGCCCGAACAGCCGCTCCGCACCGCGGTTCCAGAGCCTGATCGTGCCGCCACGGTCGGCGAAGATCACTGCCTCCGACGCCTGCTCGACGATCAGCCGGTACACACCTTGCGGCACGGCGCCCGCGCGCTCGGCAAAGGCCGCTTCGAACTCGTGCGCGTAGCACACCGGCGACGCATAGGCTCGGCGCTCCTCGTCGTCATCGTTGGAATCACCGCCGTGCGGCGTGGGGACTTGGGTCGACATCACCCCATCCTATCCCTCAAGCGGGGCTGCCCACCGGGAGGCAAACCGGCGCAACCGCTCACCGCGCGCTCGCGACCACGACCCAGGCATTGTGCTGAAGGGTAAACGGCTCCGACGCACTACGCACCGGCAATCGACTCAGCACGCGCTCGCGCACCGCACGGCGCGCCGGCTCCGGCAGGCCGAGGTACGCCTGTCCGAGCCGCCCGCCGCCCGCTTCGATCGGCTCCCAGAAGTCACCGTCGAACGAGGTGAACGGCGAGACCCGCGTTTCGAGCTCAACGCGGATGTCGGTGAACCCAGCGGCTTTGTACAGCGCCGCGTTGGCGTCGGGATCGGCGAGTGAAAACGGCCACAGCAGGTCGACCCGGTTCTCCGGCATTTGCTCGGCGAGGGCTTCGGCCACCAGCCCGGCGAACGGCGCCTGCGCGGGTGTGGCCCAACTCGTGGCCACCGCGCCCGCCCGGACGCAGCACGCGCCGGAAGCCGCTGAGCGTGGCCACCTTGTCGGGCACGAACATCACGCCGAACAGGCACACGATCGCATCGAAGCTGCCGTCTGCATAGGGAAGGCGCTGCGCATCGGCTTCGGCAAATTCGATGCGCCGAGCGCCCGCCTTGGCCTCCGCCTCGCGCAGCATCGGCGCCGAGATGTCCACTGCCACCACGCGTCCGCAGGTGCCCACGCGGTCGGCCGCCGCGATCGCTGCGTCGCCGGTGCCGGTGGCCACGTCGAGCACCTGGCTGCCCTCAGCCAGGCCCGCCGCATCGAGCACCCGATCGACGTACATCCTCGACCAACGGCCGGTGAGGCGGTCGTATGCGCCGGCGCCGGCGTCGTATCGCAGAGTGTGCATGTGGCCGCCGCTGAACGGGCGAGCGACAGTATGCCTCGCCGGCACCATGTGGCCTATAGTCCATCGGCCCGAGCGCAGAAGATCCCGGAGACACGCGATGACCGACATGAAGCACCTCAGCGTCGTCGACGGCGCGTTTCTGCACTTCGAGAGCCCCGAGATGCCGATGCACGTGGGCAGCCTGGCGCTCTTCGATGCGCCGCCAGGCGGGCAGAGCGTCTGGTTCGACGCGGTAAAGGCGCATGTGGCGAGCCGGATGCATTTGGCGCCGGTGTTCACGCGCAAGCTGGCGCTGATGCCGTTCGACCTCGCCAACCCGGTGTGGATCCACGACGACGACATCGATCTCGACTACCACATGCGCTACCTCGTGCTACCCAAGCCGGGCACGATGGCGCAGATGGAGGCGCTGTGCGCGCGCCTGCACTCCAGTCTGCTCGACCGCAGTCGGCCGCTGTGGGAGTTCTACGTCATCGAGGGCCTGGCCGACGGGCGCGTCGGCTTCTACTCCAAGGTGCACCACTCGGCCGTCGACGGCCAGGCCGCGGTGGCGATGGCCAACAGCATCTTCGATGTGACGGTCGAACCGCGCCGCGTGAAGCCGCCACGCGCCGTGCGCAGCAACCGCTATCAGCTCGGTGTGGCCGAGCTGCTCAGCGCGGCGCTGAGCAACCAGGCGCAGCAAGTGGTGCAGTTCGCCAAGCTGTTGCCGCCGCTGGCGGGAGCTGCCTATTCGTCGGCCAAGTCGGCGCTGGCGGCGCGGGGCACGCGCGGTGGCAAGTCGGCCGTGCCCACGCGCTTCAAGCTCGCGCCGCCGACACCGTTCAACACCTCCATCACCAACCAGCGCGTGTTCGCCGGTGTGTCGCTGCCCCTGCAGGAGGTCAAGGCGATCGGCAAGGCCCACGGCGCGTCCATCAACGACATGGTGCTGTGGCTGTGCAGCACCGCACTGCGCGAGTACCTTGCCGAAGGGCGCGAGCTGCCCGAGAAATCGCTCGTCGCCGGCGTGCCGATCTCGCTGCGCGCCGAGGGCGACACCAGCAGCAACAACCAGGTATCGGGCACGGTGATCGACCTCGCCACGCAGCGCAAGGACCCGATGAAGCGCCTGGCCGACATCATGGCCGGCACGCGCGCGATGAAGGCGCAGATGGGCACCTTCGGCAGCCTGATCCCCAAAGACTTTCCGTCGCTCGGCTCGCCGTGGCTGCTCAGCGGCCTGGCCTCGCTCTATGGCCGCTCGGGGCTGGCCCACCGGCTGCGCGTGGCCAACGTCACCATCTCCAACGTGCCGGGCCCGCAAGTGCCGCTGTACCTGGCTGGCGCGCAGATGGCGGGGCTGTATCCGCTGTCGATCGTGGTGCATGGCGTGGCGCTCAACATCACGGTGCAAAGCTACATGGGGCAACTCTGCTTCGGCCTCATCGCGTGTCGCCGCGCCATGCCCGACGTGCGCGACCTCGCCGGCCAGCTCGAGCGTGCGATGCAGGCCGCGCGTGCGCTGCCCGCGCCGGCAACGACGGTGGCCGTTGCCGCAGCAGCCGCGCCCGACATGCCGACGGCCACTCAGCGGCGCAACAAGTCGCCCCTCGCGGGCGTGAAAGCCGAGCAACCCGCGAAAACGCCCGCCAAGACACCCGCGCGAGCGCCGCGTGCCACGCGCGTGAAAGTGCGGCGCTCCACGCCCGTCAAGGCACCGCGTGCTGCGCCGGTCAAAGCAATGCGTGCTGCGCCCGCGGGCGCGCGCCGCCGTGCCGTCTGATGGAGCCGCCACAGCAAGAAGCATCGGTCCGCCCGCCGGGCCTCTTCAGGCTGCTGCTCGAGGCGCGCGCGCCGTTCGAGTACGCCGCAAGCCTCGTGGCGGCGCCGTGGTTGTTGAGCGCGCCGCGCGGCGACGGCCATGCGGTCTTGGTGTACCCCGGCCTGCTGGCGTCCGACTTGAGCACGCGGCCCTTGCGGCGCCTGTTGCGCACACTGGGCCACGATGCACGCGGCTGGGAGCAGGGCCGCAACCTGGGCGCCCGCAGCGACGTGTTCGATCAAGCGCTGGGACGCGTGCGCGCCGTGCGCGCCGAAACGGGCCGCAACGTGAGCCTGGTGGGCTGGAGCCTCGGCGGCTTGTATGCGCGCGAGCTGGCCAAGATGGCGCCCGAGGCCGTGCGCGTCGTCGTCATGCTCGGCAGCCCGTTCACCGGCCCGCGCGATGCCAGCAACGCCCGGCGCACCTACGAGTGGCTGCAACGCGGCCGCGCGCAATCACCGCACAGGCACGAGGACCTTCGCGCTCCGCCGCCGGTGCCGACGACGTCGATCTACACCCGCGCCGACGGCATCGTCGCCTGGCAATGCAGCGTGGAGACGCCGGGCCCGATGGCCGAGAACATCGAGGTGCACGCCAGCCACCTCGGCCTCGGCGTGAACCCGCTGGCCCTGTACGCGCTGGCCGACCGCCTGGCGCAACCCGAAGGCGCGTGGCGGCCGTTCGATCGCAGCGGCGCGCGGCGGGTGCTGTACCCGGACCCGCAGCGCGACATCGGCGAGTTCGGGCGCTGAACACGGTGTCAGCGCGGCACGCGCACCGCCGCCGAGCCCACCCTCCCCGCCGCGCGCTGCGCTGATCGAGCAGCGCCGCCAGCGCGGAAATCATCGCCAGGGCCTGTCCACGGCGCTGTCGAAGACAGCCCCGTCAGCCGCCGCCGTCGCGAGGCGATTCGCCCTTCTCGGGTTGACGGGGCGGCTTTTGCGCACGCGCGCGCTCCGCAGCGTGGCGCTCGGCTTGTTGCTGCTGTTCTTGCTGCTGACGGGCCTGCTGCTGCCGCTCGTGTTGCTGTTGCTGCTGCTGGCGTGACTGCTGTTGTTGCTCGCGCTCTTGCGCCTGTTGTTGCGCCTGCTGTTGCCGTTGGCGGACCTGCTGCTCGCCGGCCTGTTGCGCGCGTTGCTGTTGCTCGCGCGCCTGCTGTTGCTGCCGAGCTTGCTGCTGCTGCTGAGCGGCTTGCTGCTCGCGCTCCTGTTGCTGGCGCGCCTGTTGCTGCTGCCGAGCTTGCTGCTTTTCAGCGGCTTGCTGGTCGCGCTCGCGCTCCTGTCGCTGGCGGGCCTGCTGCTCCTGCTGTTGCTGTTGTACCGCGCGCTCACGCGCTTCGCTCTGCTGTGGCGCCTGCGGTTGCGGGCGCTGCCCGGCCTGCGGCATCTTTGCGGCCGCGCCGCCGCGCTGATCGCGCTCGGCGTCTTGGCGCGCTTCGGCGGCCAGGCGCTCGCGCACCTGCGCATCACGCGGCTCGAACTGATACTGCTGTCGGCGAATCGCATGCTGCTGTTCGCCCGTCGGATAGCGGTCGCCCGCGTATTGACGCTGGTAGGCCGGCAACGGAGCGGGCGCAGGCGCCTGGCGACGATCCCATTGGTCCCAGCCGCGATGCTGCGCTTCCCACTGCGGGCCCCAGTGCGCGCCCCAGCGCGGCGGCTCGGCCACAGCCCAGCCTCGGAAGTACGGCGGCGGCGCGCGGTAGTAGTACACCGGTACGCGCAGCACGTACACCGGCACCAACGCCGGCTCCACGATGTACCACGGGCCGTTGTACCAGGAGCTCGAGTACCAGATGTCGTTCACGTACACCCAGTACAGGCCGTCGTAGAAGAAGTAGTTGCTCGGCAACCCGGGCGCGTAGTACACGGGGTATGCAGGCACCGGCTGCAACTCGGGGTAAGCCGGTACGTTGATGCCGATCTGAACGCCCGGCACGCTGATGCCCACGCTGACCCCCACCGCGGCCGACGCCGGCGGCTGCGCCAGCCCCAACAGCAGCGGCAGAACGGAGAGGTAGTGACGACCGCGCATGTGTAGTCCCTTCGCAGAGCGCCCGACTGGGCACTTCTTCCATTCAACGTAGGGACGGGCCTCGTGCGCATCGGTGCATCGGCCATCGCCGTGTAGGACAACGCCTCGTCGCCAGCGTCTGCCCGCCGCGTGCGACGCGCCGGCTCGTCGCTCAGCGAGTTCGCGCGCTGAGCCGCGAAGCCGATGACGCGCGCGAGCCATCGGGAGCGCGAGCCCGCCCGAGGAACCGCCGTCCTGCCCACATCCGCACCACCAGCGCCGACAGCATCCAGGACACCAGAATCGCCGTGCGCACCCACGGCTCCTTGAGCACGGGGAACACCGAGCCGCCGGCCAGGATGGAAAACGACGCGTGCGTGGCCGCGAAGTTCACGGCCATCGCGGTCAGGTGCTCCGACAGCCACCACCGCGGATGATCGTCGCGCCGCGTCCAGCGCCACGCCATCGCGCCGGCGATCGCCAAGCCGAGCACCGCGAACGCGCTCACCATCGCCATGCGCGCGGGCGTGCCCATCTTGGGCACCAGCGCGAGCAGGAAAAGCGCGTACCCGCCGAGCAGCACGCAGATCGTGCGATACGGCCAGCCGAAATAGCGCTCGATGTGCCCGCGGTGACGCACCGAACTCCACGCCATCCAGACCGACGCCACCGAGATCAGCGACACGTACATGTCGAACACCGCGCGCAGCGGCGTGCCCGCCTGCACCATGCCGGCCGACATCACGCCGGTGGCCGCCAACAGCGCGGCCATCGCCCACACGTACACGCGGCCGCCGCGGCGGTGCCAGGTGTCGCCCTTGGATGCCAGCGCTGCCGTCCAGAAAGCAGCCAACACCACTGCGCCGATGCCGATGTGCACCGCGCGCGCCGATTCGTACAGATCCATGCGTGTGCTCCTCGCGTGCCTTGCGCGCAGCCACGACCGGTTCGTGGCGTGCCGACTTTACACGTGTAAACTTGACATGCGTAAAGTAGCACGTGAATTGACACGTGTAAAGTCACCGCATGAGATCGACCCCCCGGCGCCCGAAAGCGGCCAGGCCAGCGCCACCGGTGGCGCCCGACGCGCCCGAGCCCGGCACGCGCGAGCGCGTGCTGCGGCTGACGCAGGCGATGATCGCCAGGCGCGGCAACGCCGCCGTCTCGCTGGTGGAGGTGGCGGCCGAGGCCGGCCTGTCGAGGCAGACGCTGTATCTGCTGTTCGGCAGCCGCTCGGGCCTGCTGATGGCGCTGGTGGACCAGATCGACGGCGCGTCGGAGGTACCGCGCCGCCTCGCCGCCTTGCGCCAGGACCTGCCCGCGGCCGATGCGTTCGAGCC
>DASTZF010000140.1:0-16304 GCA_035764445.1 Burkholderiaceae bacterium | reverse complement strand
CGGCGGCCGTGTGTCGTATGCAGTGGCCCAGCACTTCAAGCTGGTGGCCGAAGCGGGCCACATGCAGAAGAGGCCGGACGGCGCCGACACGCAGCAGCTCACCAAGTTCACGTTCGCGCCCACGTGGTCGACCGGCCCCCGTTTCTGGGACCGGCCCGAGCTTCGGCTGTACGTGACTTTCGCGCGCTGGAACGACGCGGCCAATGCCGCGGCCGGCCCGCGTGGCCTCACCGGCCTCGCCGACGGCGCGACCCGCGGCACCAGCTGGGGCGTGCTGTTCGAGACCTGGTTCTGACGATCGACGCGCCGATCACGCATGATGGCGCGGGTAGCAGTCGCGCAGTCTCGACAAACGGAGTCAACAGATGGACAGCATCCAGGGCCCGGCGATCTTTCTGGCGCAGTTCGCCGGCCACCAGCCGCCATTCAATTCGCTGGAGACGATCGGGCGCTGGGCCGCGTCGCACGGCTACGTCGGCGTGCAGATTCCGACCACGGCACCGCAGCTGTTCAATCTCGGGCGTGCCGCCGAAAGCGACACCTACTGCGACGAGGTGAAGGGCACGCTCAAGCAGCACGGCCTGCGGGTGACCGAGCTGTCGACCCACCTGCAAGGCCAGTTGGTGGCGGTACATCCGGCGTACGACGCGCCGATGGACGGCTTCGCTCCGCCGCAGCTGCGCGGCAAGCCGACCGCGCGCACCGAGTGGGCGGTGCAGCAGCTCAAGCTCGCAGCCAAGGCATCGCAGCGGCTCGGGCTGAAAGCCCACGCGACGTTCTCCGGTGCGCTGGCGTGGCCGTACCTCTATCCGTGGCCACAGCGGCCACCGGGCCTGATCGAGACCGCGTTCGACGAGCTCGGCCGGCGCTGGCAGCCGATCCTCGACGCGTTCGACGACGCCGGGGTCGACGTCTGCTACGAGGTGCACCCGGGCGAGGACCTGTGCGACGGCGCGAGCTACGAGCGGTTTCTCGACGTCGTCAAGCAGCATCCGCGCGCGTGCCTGCTGTACGACCCGAGCCACTTCGTGCTGCAGCAGCTTGACTACCTCGAATACATCGACCTCTATCACGCACGGATCAAGGCGTTCCACGTCAAGGACGCCGAATTTCGCCCGACCGGGCGGCAAGGCGTCTACGGTGGCTTCGCGCCGTGGGTCGAGCGTGCCGGGCGCTTCCGCTCGCTCGGCGACGGGCAGGTCGACTTCCGCGCGATCTTCAGCAAGCTCACGCAGTACGGCTACCGCGGCTGGGCGGTGCTCGAGTGGGAGTGCTGCCTGAAGCATCCGGAGCAGGGCGCGGCCGAAGGTGCACCGTTCATCCGCGAGCACCTGATCCGCGTCGCCGATCGCGCGTTCGACGACTTCGCGGCCAGCACCACGGATCCGGCGACCAACCGCCGCATGATGGGGATCGCGCCGTGATCACGCGCGCCGAGCCGCGGGCTGCCGCCGCGCCGCCGCGGCGCCTGCGCCTGGGCATGGTCGGTGGCGGGCAGGGCGCGTTCATCGGCGCGGTGCACCGCTTCGCCGCGCGACTGGACGATGAGTACGAGTTGGTCGCCGCCGCGCCGTCGTCGGACTCGGAGCGAGCCCGCGCCAGCGGCGCCGAACTGCGGCTCGCGTCCGATCGCGTGTACACCGATTACCGTGCTATGGCCAGTGCCGAGAGCCAGCGCCACGACGGCATCGAGGTGGTGGCGATCGTGGTGCCGAACCATCTGCACTACGACGTCGCGCGTGCGTTCCTCGAAGCCGGCACGCACGTCATCTGCGACAAGCCGCTGACCACGTCGCGCGCCGATGGCGAGAAGCTGCTGGCGCTGGCGACGCAGAAGCACTGCTTGTTCGCCCTGACGCACAACTACAGCGGCTATCCGTTGGTGCGGGCGGCGCGGGAGCTGGTGGCCTCCGGTGCGCTCGGCGAGCTGCGCGTGGTCCAGGTCGAGTACGCGCAGGACTGGTTGGCGCAGCCGCTCGAGAGCACCGGCCAGAAGCAGGCCGCGTGGCGCACCGACCCGGCGCTCGCCGGCCCGGCGGGCTGCCTGGGCGACATCGGCTCGCACGCGGCGCACATCGCCGAGTTCGTCAGCGGCCAGGCGCCGAGCGAGATCAGCGCCGAGCTGAGCACGTTCGTGCCTGGGCGGCGTGTCGACGATCACGTGCAGGTGCAGTTGCGCTACGCCAGCGGCGCGCGCGGCATGCTGTGGGCCAGCCAGGTGGCCAGCGGCGAAGAGAACGGCCTGCGCCTGCGCCTGTACGGCAACAAGGCCGGCCTGCGCTGGCAGCAGGAGCAACCCAACGAGCTCTGGTTCACGCTGCTCGGACAGCCGGCGCAGCGGCTGACTCGCGGCACGGAAGGGTTGCCCGCCGCGGCGCGCGAGGCCACGCGCCTGCCGGCCGGCCACCCCGAGGGCTTCATCGAGGCGTTCGCGCAGCTGTACCGCGATTTCGCTGCCGACGTGCGGCAGCACCAGCGCGGCGACACGGTGGCCGCCTTGCGCGTACCGGGACTCGAGGCCGGCGTGCGCAGCCTCGCGTTCATCGATGCGGTGCTGCACAGCCACCGCCACAACGGAGCCTGGACGCCACTGCGCTGAGCCGCGCGGACATCGCTGCTCCGCGCTCTGTTCCGCGCTATCGGCGCAGGGTCACAACAGGCCGGCCACCGCCCTCGGATCGACCGGCTTGGTCAGATGCAGATCGAAGCCCGCGTCGCGCGCGCGCAGCTTGTCGTCGGCATGTCCCCAGCCGGTGACCGCGACGATCCGCACCGGATGAGCCCCCAGCCGCCGGCGGATCTGCACGGCGGCTTCGTAGCCGTTCATGCGCGGCATGCCGATGTCCAGCAGCACCAGGTCGGGCTTGAACTCGCTCGCCACGTGCACGCCTTCGACGCCATCGTGCGCCTCGCGCACGTCGTGACCGTGCAGCTCGAGGTACTCGCGCAGCGTCGTCGCGACGTCGCGGTTGTCGTCGACCACCAGCACACGCTTGCGCGCCCCCGGCTGCTCCTCGGCCGGCGCGGCAGCAGGGGCGCTTGCGGCTGCGGCGGCGGGCGCGGGCTGCAGCGGCAGCTGCACGACGAACTCGCTCCCCTTGTCGAGGCCGGCGCTGCGCGCGTGCACGCTGCCGCCGTGCAGCTCGACCAGCCCGCGCACGATCGCCAGCCCGATGCCGAGCCCGCTCTCGGTGCGGTACAGCGCGGGCGCCGGCTGCGAGAACATCTCGAACACGGTCTCCAGGTGCTCCGGGTCGATGCCAGACCCGGTGTCGCCCACGGAGATCGCCGCCATGTCGCCCTGGCGCTCGGCGGTGAGCCAGATCTGACCGCCGCGCGCGGTAAATTTGATCGCGTTGTTGAGCAGGTTGACGACCACCTGCGCGATGCGCGTCGGGTCGGCCTCGGCCGGCAGCGGATCGGACGGCCACGAGACGTGAAGCTCGTGGCCAGCTTCGCGTATCGCGGGGGTCGCCGTCTCGACGGCTTCCTTCAGCACGGCCAGCAGCGACACAGGCTCCTTGCGCAATTGCACCTTGCCCAGCGTGATGCGCGAGGCGTCGAGCAGGTCGTCGACCAACCGCACCAGGTGATGCACCTGGCGTCCCATCACCTGCCGTGCCTTCTCGAGCCGATCGGGCAGCGGGCCGCCAGCGCCCATGATCGCCAGCGCATTGCGGATCGGCGCCAGCGGGTTGCGCAGCTCGTGTGCCAGCGTGGCGAGAAACTCGTCCTTGCGGCGGTCGGCGGTCTTCAGCGCCTGCTCGTAGCGCATGCGCTCGACCAGGTCGGTGGCATGCCGCGCGTACAGGTCGAGCAGCTGCTGCTCGCGCTCGCTCAGCTCGCGCGGCTTCTCGAAGTGCGTGGACAGCACGCCGATCACGGCGCCGTTGTGCGCCTTCAGCGGCGTCGATTGCACGGCCCGATAGCCGGCCTCGGCGGCGATCGCACGATGCTCGGCGTACGCTTCATCGAGCGTCACGTCGCTCACCGCGACGCGCTCGCCGAGCCGCAGGGCGCGCCCGCAGGTCGACGTGTCGTCGACCGGCACGACGCTGAAATGCGCGAGGAAGCGCGACGTGAACCCGCGCTGGGCGACGATCTCGAGCCCGCCGGCGCGCGGGCTGTGCAGCTGGATGTTGCCGAAGTCGGCATTGCACGACGCCACCGCATTGGCCAGCACGTCGTCGAGCGCCGACGTCAGATCGCTGGCCGTCAGCAGGCGGCTGCTCAACGAGTGCAGGCGCTCCATCGCTGCCAGCTCCGCGGCCAGCAGCCGTTGGTTCTCGCGCAGCTGTGTCTCCGAAGCTCGATGGCGGACATTGGCGCGCCGCATGCCTTCGCCGAGGCCGATGATGAGCGCACACGACAGCGCGAACAGCGCGAGCTGGATCGCAGCGGCTATATCGGTGATCGGCAGGTCGGTGCCGAAGCCGACGAACAGCAGCGTCACCAGCGTGTAGCCGACCGCCGCGCACACGATCGCCGGCCCGAAGCCACCGAGCCACACCGAGATCGCCACCGCGCCGTACAGAGTGATGTACGACACGCTCAACCCGAGCCACGGATGCAGCAGCCAGCGCAGGAACACCGCCGCACACGCCGCCGACACGGCAGCGGCGTAGCCGACGATCAGCGGCAACAGCGCCAGCGGCCGGTATTGCGCAGTTTCCCTCGTCACGTAGACCAGCAGCAGGTAGGCCGACACGACGAAGCTGGCGCGCGATGCGTGCCAGCCGAGCGTGTAGCGGCCGCCCGCGAGGTTGCTCAGCACGAGGTCGACGATCGCCGCCACCAGCACCAGCGACAGCCACAGGTAGAACGTGTCGTTGAAGGCGCGCCGCAGTGACACGACCGCCAGCGCGACCGTATACAGGCCGATCCAGACCCAGACGAGGTCGTGGTTGAGCGTGGTCCACTCGCTGCCGGCCATCGACGGGCCGATGGGATCGACGGCGAAGACCACCACCGCTGCTGCGAGGCCGATCGCCGCGAGGGTGGCGATCAGCAGATGCAACGCCCGCCATCGCGCCCGCTCGCTCAGCGCGTCGCGCGTCTCGAGTGCGACCGCGGCCAGGTAGCCGAGCGCGACGCCGCCGCGCCAGCCCGAGTAGATCCAGCCCACGGTGTGCTCGTCGCCGAACAGCGGCTGCGGCAGCAACGCACCGGGGAAGGCGAGCATGTGCAGCACGGCCATGATGCCGCTGAACAGGTAGGTGCCCGTCAGGACCAGCAGCGGCACACGACCGGTGCTGCGATACCAGGCTCCCAGCAGCACCGCGGTACCGACATTGGCCAGCAGGACCGCGATGCCGACGATCAGCGTGACGCGGGGATCGTCGATGCCCGGTTCGCGCGCCCACGGCACGATGGCCAGCACGAAGGCGAACGAGACGACGGCCAGTGCGATGAAAACCCGCCGCTCGACAAGGGTCGGGACTCGGGGACTGAAGGGCACCGGGGTGTCAGTCGCCTGCATCGCATCAGCGCCCTCGAAAGACGGGGGCGCAGCGGTTATACGCGATCGGTCCAGCCAGCGTGGCCGCCGCGGACACTCGGTGGTGACCGAGTGCAACGCCGGGGGCGTCCTGTTCACGGCGGCAACGCCTCCCCCTGCGCGAATGCGACGCGGTAGGCGTGCGGCGCCGCGCCGGCGCGGCGCGCGAAGAAGCGGCTGAAGTACGCCGGATCGTCGAAACCGAGCTCGCGCGCGACTTCACCCACCGGAGCCTCGGTGTACGCCAGCAGCCGCCGCGCCTCGAGCACGAGGCGCTCGTGCAGCAGTTCGAGCGCCGACAGCCCGGTGGCCGCGCGGCAGACGCGGCTCAGGTGGTCGGGCGTCACGTTCAGCTGCTGTGCGTACGCGCCCAGCGGTTGATGGCGCTTGAGCTGCACCTCGAGCAGCGCGCGGTAGCGCTGCACCAGCGTGTCGCGCCACGACACACGCGCGTGTTCGGTCGGCACGTCGCCGGCCTCGCGCAGGAACCAGGTCGCCAGCAGCAGCAGGTGTGCGGCCAACGCCTCGGTGCGCCCCGGTGCCGCGCGTTCGAATTCGGCGCCGAGATCGCTGAACAGGCGCTTGACGTGGTCGCGCGCGCGGCGCACCTGCTCCGCCGGCAGCACGTGCGAGGTCGGCAGCCGAGCGGCGAGCAGCGGCGCCGTGGCGAGCGCGGCGCTCAGCCGTGCGCTTGGCACGGTGACCTGCGTGCCGGCGCTGTCCGGCGCATAGCGGAAGGCGTGCACGCAGCCCGGTGCCACCATCAGCGCAGCGGGCGCCTGCACGCGGTGCGGCACGCGGTCGAGCATCACCTGCGCCTGGCCGCGCTCGAGCAGCTGGAACTGATGCAGCCCCTCGTGGCGGTGAGCCGGAATCGTCCAATCTTGGAGCCGGCCACGCACCGCGATGTCCTCGCAGTGCAGCCAGTCGTCCGGCTTGAAGTGCCGCACCTCGCGAAAGGCGACGGCGATCGGCGACGCGGGCTTCATGGAGGCCGGAAATGTACCCGAGCCGCCCGGAATATCCTCGGCTACGGGCTGCCGTTCGCGTTGGCGCTGCAGCGCCTGCATCCGCAGCGGCCGGTGGTGCACATCACCGGCGACGGCTCGTTCGGCTTCACGCTGCCCGAGCTCGACACCGCACGTCGCGAAGGGTTGCCGGTGGTGACCGTGATCCACAACAACGAGGCCTGGGGCATCATTCGCGCCGGACAGCGCATGGCACACGACTTCGAATTCGGCACGTCGCTGGAGGGAACGGACTACGCCGCGATCGCACGCGGCTTCGGCTGCATGGGTGCGACCGTCGAGCGCGCAGACGACGTGGCCGGCGCGCTGCAGCGGGCGCTCGCCGCACGCCGCCCCGCCGTGCTCGATTGCCGCACGCGCTTCGTGCCCCATCCGTGCATGCCTGCGTTCGCCAGCATGAATCGCTTCGGGCAATCGCCGACAGCGGAACGATCGGCATGAAGTCACCATGGATCGAGGGCTTGCGCAGCGTCGCGTTCGACGTGCCCGACCTCGCGGCCGCCGAGGCGTTCTACACCCGCACCTGGCGGCTCGACGTGGCGGCCCGCGGTGACGGCGTGCTCTATCTGCGCGGTTGCGGCGACGACCACCATCTGCTCGCATTGCACCGGCGCGCCGGCGCGCCGCGGCTGCGGCAGGTGACGCTGCGAGCACGCAGCGCGGCGGCGCTCGACGCGGTCGCGCAGGCCGGCGCCGCGGGCGGCGGCGTGATCGAGCGCCGCGGCGATGCGCTCGACCCGGCTGGTGGTCACGGGCTCGTGCTGCGCGACCCCGACGGCCGGCGCTACGAGATCGTGCACGGCGATGTTCGGCGTGCACCGGACAGAGCGGCCGCAGCAGACCAGCCGCTGCGCCTGGCGCATGCGGTGCTCAACAGCCACGACGTGGCGCAGTCGCAGGCCTTCATCGAGCGCGCGCTCGGCTTCGTGCTCGCCGACCGCACCAGGATCATGGCGTTCATGAATTGCAACGCCGACCACCACACGCTCGCCTTCGCCGACGCCGACAACAACGCGCTGAACCACGTGGCGTTCGCAATGCCGACGCTCGACGCGGTGATGCGCGGCGGCGGCCGCCTGAAGGACGCCGGCCACCCGATCGAATGGGGCCCGGGGCGCCACGGTCCGGGCGACAACGCGTTCAACTATTTCATCGACCCATTCGGCATCGTCATCGAGTACACCGCCGAGGTGCAGCAGATCGACGACAGCTACGTCGTGCGCGGCCCCACCGATTGGGCGTGGCCACCGGGCCGCGTCGACCACTGGGGCATCTCGGCCCCACCGAGCGCGCGCCTGAAGCAGGCGCAGCGCGAAGTCCTGTTTGCTCCATCGCTCTAGAGATCACCATGCGATTCACCACCTACCTGCGCGACGGCAAGCCGCGCCTGGCCGTCGTCGATGGCAACGACGCGATCGACCTTGCCGCCGATCTGCGCGCCGAACTCGAGGACGGCACCGACCTCGTCGCGGCCGGCCGTGCGGCGATCGCCTCCGGGGTGCGACGCCATGCCCTGAGTTCGTTGCGCTTCGCGCCACTGGTACCCGAGCCCGGCAAGATCGTCTGCCTTGGCCTGAACTACTACGACCACGCGAAAGAGGGCGGACGCGACAAGCCCGATTACCCGTGGTTCTTCTACCGCGGCAAGAGCTCGCTAGTCGGTCACGGCGAGCCGGCTCTAGTGCCCAAGGTGTCGACCAAGTTCGACTACGAAGCCGAGCTGGCGGTGGTGATCGGCACGCGCGTGCCGCGCCACGTGTCGCAGGCCGACGCGCTGCGCCACGTGTTTGGCTACTCGTGCTTCAACGACATGTCGGTGCGCGACTTCCAGAAGCGCACGCCGCAGTGGACGATCGGCAAGAACTTCGACGGCAGCGGCGGCTTCGGCCCGGTGCTGGTGACCGCAGACGAGCTCGCGCCAGGTGCCAGCGGCCTGCGCATCCGCAGCCGCTTGAACGGTCAGGTGATGCAGGACGCCAACACCAGCGACATGATCTTCAGCGTCGCCGAGACGATCGCGCTGCTTGCGCAGTGCATGACGCTCGATCCCGGCGACGCCATCATCATGGGCACGCCGGCCGGCGTCGGCCAGGCGCGCACGCCGCCGGTGTGGATGAAGCCCGGCGACACGATCGAGATCGAGATCGAGCGGATCGGCGTGCTTCGCAACCCGATCGTCGCGGAAGGCGCGTGACGGCGCCGGCGACCTTCGACGTCGCGATCGTCGGTTACGGGCCCGCCGGCGTCGTCGCCGCGGCGCTGCTCGGCCAGGCCGGCCTGTCGGTCTACGTCTGCGACCGCATGGACGGCGTGTACGAGATCCCGCGCGCGATCTCGCTCGACCACGAGGTGATGCGCGTGTTCCAGCAGATCGGCGTGGTCGACGCGGTGGCGCCGCACTGCGAGGTGTTCACGTCGTCGGAGTACTTTGGCGTCGACGGCCACCTGATCCGCCGCATGACGATGGTCGACCCGCCTTACCCGCAGGGCTACACGCGTCAATCGCGACGTCAACGCGCGGCTCAACGACAAGGAGGTCGCCGAGCGCATCGGGGTGATCGGCCCGATCGTCGACGGCAGCATGAGCGCCGACGCGGTGGGCGCCTTCCTGCGCGCCGAGTCTGCGCGCTGGCAGGCGGTGACGCGCGAGATCGGCGTGCTGCCCGAGTGATCGCCGACAATGGCCACGCGATGACCATCACGTGGTCCGATTCTCTCGACGCGATCGACTGGGACGAGCTGTCCGCGCTCTACAGAGCCGCGCCGCTGGGCAACAAGAGCCCGGCGTGGCTGCGCACGGCATTTGGCAACAGCATGTTCCGCTGCTTCGCGCGCGACGCTGATCGGCTGGTCGGCGCGGGCCGTGCGCTCGCCGACGGCGTCGACTGCTCGTACCTGTGCGACGTCGCGGTGCTGCCCAGCCACCAGGGCTTGGGGCTGGGCAAGCAGATCATCGCGCGGCTGGTCGAGCGATCGCACGGCCACCGCAAGATCATCCTGTACGCGGTGCCTGGCAAGGAGCCGTTCTATCGCAAGCTCGGCTTCAAGCGCATGACCACCGCGATGGCGATCTTCGAGAATCAGGCCGCGATGCAGCAGCGCGGCTACCTGGTCGACGACTGATCGCGCGCCTCAGGCTGCGGCCGGCGCGCGGTCGATGAAGCCGACCACGCCGGCGATCTTGCCGTCGCGCAGGTGCACGACGTCGCTGCCCGCGATCGGCGCCTCGCGGCCATCGGGGCCCAGCGACCACGACAGGCGCACGTAGTCCCCGTGGCCGTTGGGGGTGCCGATCAGCGCGAAGCGAAAGCCCGGGAAGCGCTCGTGCACCGCGCCGACCAGGCCGCTGATCTGCTGCGGGCCGGCGCCTCGCATCAGCGGGTCGACGTAGGTGGCGTCGTTGGTCCAGTGCTGCTGCAGCAGGCGCCGCCGCTGCGCTTCGTCGGCGGCGTTCCAGGTGTCGATGTAGGTGGTGGCGATGCGGGTGGCGTCTGACATGGCGTGGCTCCATTGAGTTGCCGGTTTGGGTCCAGAGAACTCAGCGTACGGAGGCAGGCGCACGGTGTCGATGACGTCGCAGGTAGTCGCGCTGCGCAAGGTCGCTGCGATGGCAGTGCATGGCCGAGAAGGGAACGGCGCGCCGCGCGGCGATGCCAGACTGAACACCGCCTGAACCGCGCTGCTCGGCGCCCTTGCACGCCTGTCCGCTTGCGCCCCACAGGACGGTGGACGCAGAATCGCCGCGGCGGTCATATGAAATGACATGACCCGCGGGCGGCCACCGGTCGAGCGCTGCTACCAACCAGAAGGAGACAGCCATGTGCAAGTTCTGCATCGAGGGCAGGCCGCGTGCCCATTTCGATTCGCGGCGCGGGTTCCTCAAGGCCAGCGCCGCGGCGGCTGCCGCGGCCACCACCACCTTGCCGCTGTTCGCGCCGCGCCCGGCGTTGGCGCGCGATGACGACGACGCGCCGGAGGACAGCGGGCGCCATGGGCGCCGCTACGTGATCCGCGGTGGTGCGGTGATGTCGATGGACCCGCGCGTGGGCGACTTCGCCATCGGTGATGTGCTGGTCGAAGGCAAGAAGATCGTCGCGGTCGGCAGCCACGTCAACGCCGGCGGCGCCGCGGTGATCGACGCGCGCGGCAAGATCGTCATGCCCGGTTTCATCGATACCCACCACCACCAGTTCGAGACTGCGCTGCGGAGCTTCCTCGCCAACGGCGTGCTGATCAACGACACCTCAGGCTCGGTGGCCGGGAGCACAACCTATTTCGAGTTCATCCTGCTCACCTTCGCGCCCAAGTACCGGCCTGAGGACGTCTACATCAGCGAGCTGTTCGGGGGTCTCGCGCAGCTCGACGACGGCGTCACCACGGTGCACGACGTCTCGCAGATCCATCACTCGCCGCAGCATTCCGACGCTGCCATCCAGGCGCTGTTCGACACGGAACGCCGCGCCGCCTTCGGATTCTTCGAGAGCGCCGGCGCCGGCATTCTCGGCACCAATCCCGGCAACCAGTATCCGTTCGACGCGCCACGCATCAAGAGGCAGTGGTTCTCCTCGAGCGACCAGCTCGTCCACATGATCATGGGCGGCGAGGTCTATCTCGGCAATCAGAGCACCGACGACTCCTGGAGGATCGGGCGCGAGCTGGATCTGCAGATCGCGGCGCACATCCTCTCGCCGTTCGGAATCCGGCCGACCTTCGACTCCCTTGCCGCCGGAACGGGCGGCAACGGCCACATCGGGATCGGAGCGGACAACCTGTTCATCCACATGACCGGGATGTCGGACACGGCGTGGCAGAAGGTCAAGGACGTCGGTGCGCAGGTGTCGATCGCCTTCCCGATCGAGATGAACATGCGCCACGGCATGCCGCCGATCGTCAGGATGCAGATGATGGGAATGGAGCCGTCGCTGAGCTCGGATGTCGAAGTCACGATGACCGCCGACTTCTTCACCCAGATGCGCGTCGCGATGAATCTGCAGCGCCTGGTGGTGAATCAGATGACGCTCGACAAACCCAATGGGAACCAGAACCTCCCCGACCCGCGAAATTGGGAGCTCCCGCAATCCGCGGCCACGTCGGGCGACATCCCGGGCTTTGCGTATTGGCCGAAGCCGCCCGCGGGCATACCCGCCCCGCTGACGGCGCGTGACGTGCTGCGCTACGCCACCATCAACGGCGCGAAGCACCTGCGGCTGGATCAGAAGACCGGCTCGCTGTCGCCGGGCAAGGAAGCCGACATCATCATCCTCGACGCCAACGCGCTGAACGTGGCGCCGGTCAACAACGTGCCCGGAGCGGTGGTGTCGCTGATGGACCGCACCAACGTCGAGACGGTGATCGTCGCCGGCAAGGTGCGCAAGTGGAAGGGCCGCCTGCTCGGCGTGAACCTGAATCGCCTGCGCCGCGAGCTGGAAGCGTCGCGCGACTTTCTGTTCTCGGCCGCAGGCATTCCGCAGAACGTGTTCGGGCCGAATTGACCGTTACGCCGATCGCGTCGCCCCTGGGATGCGGCCTCTCAGGGGCGCGCCGTCAGCGCCCGTCGACCGAGAACGCGAGCAAGGCGTTGCCCGGCATGCCGCCGAAGACGGCGTAGCCCGATACGGCATAGAGCATGCCGCCGGCGATCACCGCGCCGGGGCCGTCGAGCGAGCCGCCGCGCGCGGCGACGCCGTTGACGGTGGCCGGGTAGGTGATCGCGGTGTCGACGTCCCAGACCACGTGACCGTCGCGCGCGTCGTATGCACGCAGGTGGCCGTCGAGCCCGCCGGAGAAGACGACGCCCGGAATCGCGGTCACAGCTGCCGACTGCGCAGGGCTGCAACCCGGCTTGTCTTGGCAGCCGGGATGCGGTGTCTGCCACACGGACTTGCCGGTCTCGACGTCAAGCGCAAAGATGCCGCCGCCGGCGGTCGGGTCGAGCCGCAGGAAGCCACCGAACGCGCGCTGCGCGCCCGGCGTGCTGTCGGCAGCGCGCTGGATCTTCACATCGGACAACGCCGCATAGACGAGGCGTCCGTCGACCGCGATGCCCCATTGCACGCCGCCGAGCGTGCCGCCGCGCCCGAGCCGCGTCTGCCACAGCACCGCGCCGTCGCGATCGGGGTCGACCGCGTGCACGACCGACGACTTCTGGCCGGCCACCAACACGCGTCGGCCGTTGGCGAGCGTGATCAGCACCGCCGACGAACCGAAGTCGACGTCGGGGCCACCCGCAGCCGGGCAATTGTTCTGACCCGGAGGCGAACCGCTGCACGCCATCGTGTACGCGTCGTTGGCCGTCATCTGCCTGGCCCACGCGATGGCGCCGCGGTCGAGGTCGAGCGCGACGATCGCATTGGCGGTCGGCGCCGGTGGGTCGGAGTAGCTGTTGCCCGTGGTGACGTACAGGCGCCGCTTCGCGACGTCGATCGTCGGCGACGACCAGATCGAGGCCCCCGAAGGGCCGTACTTCTGCACGTCGCCGACGGTACCGGTAGGCTTCGGTTCGCTCTCGATCACGTACTGCTTCCACAGCACCTTCCCGGTGGCCGCGTCGACCGCCGACACGCTGCCGCGGAAGGTGCAGCACGCGTACTTGGGGTTCAAGCTCGAGAACTCCTCCAACGACGACGTCGGCACGTAGAGGCGGTTCTGGTACAGCGTGGGCGCACCGGTGATGCGCGCGCCGGGATGCGACTCGACCGCGATGCGCCAGCGCAGCGCACCGGTAGCGGCATCCACCGCGTAGAGGTTGGCGCGCATGTCTCCGAAATAGACCGTCGACGCGCCTGCCGAGCCGGCACCGACCGTCATCGCGGTGCGCACGTTGGCGTCCGGCCCGAACTCCCACAGCAGACAGCCGCTGGCCGCGTCGAGCGAGACCACCTTGCGGCCGCCGACGAAGATGCGGCCGCCGACCACGGTGGGCTGTGCATTCATGATGCCGGTCTCGGGCACTCCGTACACCCACTTCACACGCAACCGCGGCACGTCGGCGGCGGACAGACCGGCCATTGCGTCGGTTTGCGAGCGCTTCTGCGTCAGGTCGACGCCCCAGCCGTTCCAGTGTGCCCGCGCGACCGGGTCGGCCGGCCACGCCGATGGCTGCTGGCACACGCCCGCATTCGCCACCGTGGCCGTCGCGACCTCGCCGGTGCGACCCACGTGCCGGCTCAACGCATCGATCTGCACCGCGGTGAGCCCGCGCGCCTGCTCGCTCATCACACCGCTGGTGAGCGCGACGCGAACGCGATCGGCGGACATCTCCCGCAGTCCGGCGCGCGTGAGCGCGCGCGGCACGCCGGCGTCGTGGCATTGGGCACAGCGGTCGACGTAGAGTGCTTCGGTGCGCTCGGTGGTCAGGCTAGGCGACGCGGCGGGTGCGGTGCTGCCGCACGCAGCAAGAGCGAGCATTCCGGCGGTTGCTGTAGTCAGCAGGACCCAACGGAGGCGTTTCATGGCAATGCTCCTATCCGATGATGACTGCAGCTTCTGCTTAACCGAGGACTACTCGATCGCCTCGTCAGCGCGCAGCAGTTGCGCTTGAGCGACCGTCAATGCCAGCACCCCGCGGCGGCCTCGCGCGACGACGACAAGCCTGTTGCCGATCATTCGATGACTCGGTCGGCACGCATCGAGATCGCCTGCGGCAACTTCAGATCCAAAGCGCGCGCGGTCTTCAGGTTGAGCGCCAACTCGTAGCGCGTGGGCAGCTCGACCGGCATGTCGGCCGGCTTGGCACCGCGCAGGATGCGGTCTGCGATCTCGAAGCCGCGCGCCCAGATGCGCTGGTGTTCGCGCTGCGAAGGTCCGTAGTACATCAGCAAGCCGGCGTCGAGCAAGTCGACGCTGAGCGTTGAGCTGACCCAGCCCTGATGCAGCGCGAATTCGACGACCCGAGCCGCGGCGCCGCTGTACGCCGCACCGCTGATCAGCACCACCTGCGCGCGTGCCGCCGCCGCTTCGAGCAGTGCAGCGTCAACCTCATCGACACGGCGGGCGGTGTGGACCGTGGCGTCGAACCCGTGCGCATGGGCTGTTGCGACACCTTTCTTCGGCAGATCCAGCAGCTCGCCCGAGACGGCGTAGTCCCCAAAGTTGGGCCCCACGATGGCGAGGCGGCGCGCGGCGGGCGCAACGGCGCGCAGAAACTCGATTCGCTTGTTGGAGACATCGAGTCCGTCGCTCAGGGCAATGCCCGTGGCGTTGCGTCCCGGCCGCGAGTACGACTCGACCAGACCGCTTTCGACGGGCAGATAACCCCAGACAAAGACGAGCGGGACCGTTCGTGTGGCGCGCGCTGCCGCGACGGCTGCTTCGGGGCCGATGGCCATCAACAGGTCCACCGAGTGACGTTGCAGCAGGTCGCTGGCCAGTTCCGACATGCGGTCCGCATTGAACGCCGCATGGCGCCAGATGGTCAGCAGGGTTTCTCCGTCGCTCCAGCCGAGTCGCTTCCACTGCGCTCTTGCATCGGCCAGCAAGCCAGGGGATTGCGTGCCGGGGGAGAGCACGCCGACCCGTGGCATCTTGGCCTGCGCCGATGCCAGCCACGGCGCCGCGAGTGAGGCCACTGCCAACAGGCCCGTGCGGCGCCTCATGCGATCGCCTCGCGCACGTGTGCGTCGCCGCGCGACGCGTGCGGCCGCCTTGCGTCGAACCAGTTTGCTCGCTGCATGTCCCCTCATCGGAGCCAATGCGAGAGCGATTGAAGCACCGCGCTAACACAACCACCAGAGGGCGCGCGTTCACTATTGAACGGGTCGGCGTTCGCTGCTGACTCCGTCGAGCTACGGACGCCAACGCGGTGCCCGGACAGGTCGCTGCGCCTTGCGCGCGGGGCGCAGCGACCGCCGATATAGTCAACGACCTGGTCCGCTTGCACCGAGCAGCGGCCGCAACGACAGCGAGGACACGACGATGGATCTGGGTATCAAAGGGCGCTGGGCCCTGGTGTGCGCGGCGAGCAAGGGTCTCGGCAAGGGCTGCGCGCTGGCGCTGGCCGGCGAGGGCGTCAACCTGGTGATCACCGCGCGCGGCGCCGAGGCGCTCGAGGCCACCGCGCAGGAGCTGCGGCGCATCCCCGGCGCGGGGCAGGTGATCGCGGTGGCCGGCGACATCGCGACGCCGGCGGCGCGCGAGGCGGCGCTGAAGGCGTGCCCGCAGGTCGACATCCTCGTCAACAACGCGGGCGGGCCGCCGCCGGGGGATTTTCGCGACTGGAGCCGTGACGACTGGATCAAGGCGGTCGACGCCAACATGCTGACGCCGATCGAGCTGATCAAGGCCAACGTCGACAAGATGGCCGAGCGCGGGTTCGGCCGCATCGTCAACATCACGTCGGGCGCGGTGAAGGCGCCGATCGACGTGCTGGGGCTGTCCAACGGTGCGCGCAGCGGGCTCACCGGGTTCGTCGCCGGGCTGGCGCGGCAATCGCGCGTGGCCTCGCGCAACGTGACGATCAACAACCTGCTGCCCGGCGTGTTCGACACCGATCGCATCCAGGCCACGCTGAAGGGCCAGGCCGCGAAGACCGGCAAGTCGATCGAGCAGCTGAAGGAAGAGCGCCGCGCGACGGTGCCCGCCAAGCGCTACGGCACGCTCGAAGAGTTCGGACAGATCTGCGCGTTTCTGTGCAGCGCGCAGGCGAGCTACCTGACCGGACAGAACATCCTGCTCGACGGCGGCGCGTACCCCGGCACTTTCTAGTCTTCGGAAGTCATTGCCGCGTGCCGCGCGGTGAGATTGCGCGCGAGGACCAAGCCGTCTCAATCCGATCCGTGCTT
>DASTZF010000139.1:0-2545 GCA_035764445.1 Burkholderiaceae bacterium | reverse complement strand
CGGCCGAGCTTGAGCATCCACAGCGGCTTCCACTGCGCGTCGGTGAGGTCGTGCTCCACCATGCGGCGGTCGACTTCGCGCTTCATCGCCAGCATCACGCAGAACAGCTGATGCGCCACGCTATCGCCCAGCTCGTAGTTGCGGCCGTCGTACAACGGACAGGGTTTCGAGATCGGTGCCATTGGCGTGTCAATGATTGACTAGGCAAATTCTGCCTCAGCAACCAAATCCGTGCCAGCGGCAGGGTTTCCGGTTCGTGACCCCCTGCACGGCTTGCGACGGCCCGTCGTGAGGGCGCGTACGATCGGCTGTAACGGCCGTCCCGCGAAGCGGCTCAGAGGAGACACCGATGCGTCGAGCGATCACCACGGCCGTGATGGCCACCGCCATGGCGGCTTGTGCGCCGCTGTCGTCCGGCACGGGATCGGGCGTGCCGACATTTCGCGTCGACGCCGCATGGCCGCAGCCGCTGCCCGAGGACAACGGCCTGCAGCTGGTGTTCGGGCAGGTGGCGGGCATCGCGGTCGATAACCGCAACGGGCACGTCTGGATGATCCACCGACCGGCTTCGCTGCTGCCCGACGAGTGGGATGCGAAGACCAGCAAGCCGGTGACGCACCGCTGCTGCAAGTCGTTGCCGGCGGTGGTCGAGTTCGACGAGAAAGGTCGCTACCTGCGCGGCTGGGGTGGGCCTGGCACGGGCTACGAGTGGCCGAAGACCGAGCACGGCATCTTCGTCGACCCTGACGGCAACGTGTGGATCGGAGGCAACGCCAACGACGACAATCAGATCCTGAAGTTCACCCCCGACGGCAAGTTCCTGTTGCAGATCGGGCATGCCGGCAAGTCCGAGGGCAGCAGCAGCCGCACGCAGCTCGGTCGACCCGCGCACATGACGCTCGACGCTTCCGCGGGCGAGCTCTACGTGGCCGATGGCTACGGCAATCGACGCGTCGTCGTGTTCGACGCCAAGACCGGTGCTTACAAGCGCCATTGGGGCGCCTATGGCGACGTGCCGAACGACGACCCACAACCACCGTACGACCCCACCAAGCCGCCGTCACGCCAGTTCGGCAATCCGGTGCACTGCGTGCGCATCGCCAACGATGGCCTGGTCTACGTGTGCGACCGCGTCAACAACCGCGTGCAGGTGTTCGACAAGCAGGGCCGCTTCAAGCAGGAGTTCCGGGTCGAGGTGCAGACGCTGGCCAACGGATCGGTGTGGGACATGGTGCTGTCGCATGACCCGGCGCAGCGCTACCTGTACGTCGCCGACGGTGCCAACGGCCGCATCTATATCCTGCGCCGCGACGACGGCCAGGTGGTGGGCAGCTTCGGCCGCACCGGTCACATGGCTGGTGAGTT
This sequence comes from Burkholderiaceae bacterium, assembly GCA_035764445.1. GTDB lineage: Bacteria > Pseudomonadota > Gammaproteobacteria > Burkholderiales > Burkholderiaceae_C > JAEUPI01. The sequence continues at coordinate 1,180 of DASTZF010000139.1, read as the reverse complement.
CAAGTGGATCCATAACCTGGCGATCGATGCACAGGGCAATCTGTACACAGCCGAAGTCGGATTCGGACGGCGCTCGCAGAAGTTCGAACTGGTACCGGCGCGTTGATGGCTGCCCTACGGGCCGACCTTCTTGTACGGCGGCGGTCCCGTGGTGCCGACCATCAGCTCGTTGACCACGCCCTCGACGTCGTCGATCTGGCGCACCAGCGTCTCCAGCGCACTGCGCTGCTCGGCCTTGGCGACGCAGCCCTTCAGCCACACCCAACGCCGCTGGCCGAGCGCCCACACGCTGGTGTCGCCGTAGCGGCCGTCGGCCTTCACCGCCTTGACGACGCGCGGGATGATCTCCCTGTCATACAGATAGGCGTTGTGCAGCCGGCAGCGGCCGGCGAGCCAGCAGCTGGTGCCACGCTGGGCACGGTCGTGCGCCTCGGCGCGCACCTGCTCCTCGGTGAGCAACGGGCCCTCCGCAACGGGGCACGCGGCCAGGCCTTGCGTCACCACCACGAACGGATCGTCGAAGGCATTGCGGCGCACTTCCTGCGCACTGACCAGCGACATCATCAGCGCGAGCGACACCGCGGCGCCGACCGCGCGCAGCGAAATCGGTTCGATCGGCAATCGCATCGTCGGCTGCGCGGCCACGTTCGATGGCACGCCCGCCTATCCTACGGGCAGACTCGTCACCGCGTCGGCGGCCGGGCGGTACGCGATCAGTGCGCGAGCAGTTGCGCGCGTGCGCGGTGCATGCGCACGAACAGGTTCTGCTCGCTGATGCCGAGCACCCGGCACACCGCATCGCTGGTCTGATCGCGCAGCACGCGCAGCTGCATGGCGTCGCGCAGGCCGGCGGGCAGGGCCGCGATGCGCGCCAGCGTGCGCGCGAGGAGCTCGCGTTGCTCGGCCACCTCGTCCGGGCGCGGCTGCGGACACGGCAGCGACAGCTCGTCTTCGAGGTCGCAGGTGTCCAGGCTGTCGTGACCCGAGCGCTCGCGCACCAGGTCGACGATCTTGTGGCGCAGGATCGCGACCAGCCAGCTGCGCGGCGCCGAGCGGCCGCCGAAGCTCGCGCGGCCGGTCATCACGGCCTCGAACACGTCGTGCACGAGATCCTCGGCCAGCGTCGGGTCGTGCAGCCGGCGCCGCGCGTAGTGCACGAGGAAGGCACGGTGTTCGGCCA
>DASTZF010000138.1:0-3188 GCA_035764445.1 Burkholderiaceae bacterium | reverse complement strand
CCAGCCGCGTCAAGGCGGTGCAGGACGCCGCCACTGCCGCCGGCCTCACCTGTCAGGCGCACACGGTCGAGGCGCTGCATGCCTGGGAGGCGATCCTCGACTACGCCAAGAGTCAGCAGTGCGATCTGATCGTGATGGCGTCGCACGGCCGCCGCGGCGTGGCCGCGTTGCTGCTGGGCAGCGAGACGCAGCGGGTGCTGATCCACAGCAGTCTGCCGGTGCTGATCGTCAAGTAGCGGCGGCGCAGCGCGCACGAGCCCGGCGATCGGCCGGGCTTCATGCGCGTGAGCCCAGCCACCGGCCGGGCTTCATTTCGTCTCGGCGCCGATCACCACCACCGACAGCAAACCGGCAGCGAGCCATGCCAGCTGCGCCAGCGTGTCACGCCAATCCAGGCGCCGCTGTAGTTGGGGCAGCAGGTCGGCCACGGCGATATAGACGAAGCTGCTGGCCGCCACCACCAGCAGGTACGGAAAGAGCTCGCGCCACGGCCCGACCACCAGGTAGCCGAGCACGCCGCCGAGCACCGACGCCAGCCCCGACAGGGCGTTGAACAGCAAGGCACGCGCCCGCGTGAAGCCGGCGTTGAGCAGCACGATGTAGTCGCCGACCTCCTGCGGGATCTCGTGGGCAACGATGGCCAGCGACGTCATCACCCCCAGCCGCACGTCCGCCAGGAAGGCGGCGGCGATGATCACGCCGTCGCAGAAGTTGTGGATGCTGTCGCCCACCAGCACGGCCCAGCCGCCGCGGCCAGCCTGCTCCTCGTCGTAGTGGTGGTGATGCGCGTGGCCATCGCCCTCGTGATGGTGACCGTGCCGGTACAGCTCGGCCTTCTCGAGCAAGAAGAAGAACAGCAGCCCCGCCAGCAGCGTGACGAAGAGCGACTGCGGTCCCGCCGTGCTCTCGAACGCCTCGGGCAACACCTGCAGCAGCGCGGTGCCCAGCAGCACGCCGGCCGACAGGCTGACCAGGTGCTTGACCAGGCGGCTCAGCACCTGCACGGTCAGTGCCGCCGCGATCACCACCGACAGCACGCCGCCGGCCAGCGTGGCCAGCACGATGTAGAGCAGGATCATGGGCGTCGACCGATGTCGTTGTTGGTGCGCAGCGCAAATGAACACCGCGCCCTGGGGCGCGGTGCAGGCGGGCCATTGTGGCAAAGCCCGAAGGGCTTTGGCGAAGGGTCACATCGCGCAGCGATGCGAGCCGAAGCCAAAGCAACGGAGGGCTTCGGCGCAGCCAAAGCCGCTACGCGACCCCGTTCGCTTTGAACCACGCGAGGCAGCGCTTCCAGCCGTCCTCGGCCGCTTCCTTGCGGTAGCTCGATCGGTAATCGGCATGGAAAGCGTGCGGCGCGTCCGGGTAGACGACGAACTCGCTCTTCTTGGCTGCCGCGTCGCCGCTGGCCAGCGCCGCTTTCATCTTCTCGACGCTGTCCTGCGGGATGCCTTGATCGGCGCCGCCGTAGAGGCCGAGCACCGGACCGTTCAGCTTGCCGGTCAGATCGATCGGATTGGTCGGCGTCAGTTGGTTGCTGGTGCCGACGAGCCGGCCGTACCACGCGACGCCCGCCTTGACGCCCGGGTTGTGCGCATCGAACAGCCATGTTATGCGGCCGCCCCAGCAGAAGCCGGTGACGCCGAGCTTGCTCGTGTCGGCGCCCTGCCCTTTGGCCCACACGGTCGTCGCATCGAGGTCGCCCATCACCTGCGCATCGGGTACCTTGGAGACGACCTCGGCGATCAGCTTGGAGATCTCGCCGTACGAGCCGGCGTCGCCCTGGCGCACGAACAGCTCGGGCGCGACAGCGAAATAGCCCGCCTTCGCGAAGCGCCGCGCGACGTCGGCGATGTGCTCATGCACGCCGAAGATCTCGCTCACCACCAGCATCACCGGCGCGTTCGTTTTTCCGGCAGGTGCGGCGCGGTACGCCGGCATCTTGAAGTCGCCCACCGGAATCGTCACTTCACCGGCGGTCACGCCACTGGTATCGGTCTTGATGGTCGTCTGCGCGACCACCGGCAGCACCGCGGCCGCGAATCCGCTGCCCACCGAGGTGCGCACGAAGTCGCGGCGACTGAAGTCGCGGCTCGGCGCGAGGCTGTCGACGTCCTGCTGAATCATCGCGGTCTCCTTTCCGAAAGCACAGGGCGGGAAAGCGCGCGATTCTATGGAGACGGGACGAGCCTTGTCGGCTGCAACGCGATGGCCTTGTTCATGCGCCGGTCAGAGCTTGCAAAGCTGCGGGTGAAGCGAGTGTCGCGACGGGCCATGAGAGCGAGCACCGCAGGAAACCTGCCGCGCAGCGGAGGGCTGCCGCATCACGGGCGCCGCCGCCGGCCCACCGCTTTGCACGCTCGCTCAGTCGCACCGCATTTGAAACACTTAGTGCGCTTCGTCCCAGTTCGCCCCCACCCCGACCTCGGCCAGCAAAGGCACGGACAGCTGCGCGACCCCCGACATCAGCTTCGGCACCTCAGAGCGCGCCCACTCGAGCTCGTCGTCGGGCACCTCGAACACCAGCTCGTCGTGCACCTGCATCACCATCTTCGTGCGCTTGTGCCGGGCGTCGATCGCCGCCTGCACGGCGAGCATCGCGAGCTTGATCAGGTCGGCCGCGGTGCCCTGCATCGGCGCGTTGATCGCCTGCCGCTCGGCGCCGGCGCGGCGCGGGCCGCTGCCGCCGCGGATGTCGGGCAGCTCGATGCGGCGGCCGAACATCGTCTCGACGTAGCCGCGCTGCGCAGCACTCGCCCGCGTCTCGTCCATGTAGCGCTTGACGCCCGAGAAGCGCTGGAAGTAGCGCTCGATGTACAGCGTCGCCGCGCTGCGCTCGATGCCGAGGTTTTGCGCCAGCCCGAACGCGCTCATGCCGTAGATGAGGCCAAAGTTGATCACCTTGGCGTAGCGCCGCTGCTCGGCGCTCACCTGGTCGGGTGGCACCGAGAACACCTCGCTGGCGGTGGCGCGGTGCACGTCCATGCCCTCGCTGAACGCCCGCCGCAGGCCGGGGTCGCCGCTGATGTGCGCCATGATCCGTAGTTCGATCTGCGAGTAGTCGGCGCTGACGATGCGACGGCCCGGTGGCGCGATGAACGCCTCGCGAATGCGCCGGCCCTCGGCGGTGCGCACCGGGATGTTCTGCAGGTTGGGATCGTTCGACGCGAGCCGGCCCGTCACCGCCG
>DASTZF010000137.1:0-2271 GCA_035764445.1 Burkholderiaceae bacterium | reverse complement strand
CGTGAGCGCGGCATGAGCGAAAAGCCGCAGCCACTGGCCGGCGTGCGTGTGCTCGACCTCAGTCGCGTCCTCGCCGGCCCGTGGGCCGGCCAGCTGCTGGCCGACTACGGTGCCGACGTCATCAAGGTCGAGCGCCCGGGCAGTGGCGACGACACGCGCGAGTGGGGCCCGCCGTGGTGGGGTGACGCCGCCGACAGGATGGCTGCCTACTATCTGAGCGCCAACCGCGGCAAGCGCTCGATTGCGATCGACATCGCCAGCGCCGACGGCGCGGCGCTGGTCAGGAAGCTCGCTGCACACGCCGACGTGCTGCTGGAGAACTACAAGGTCGGCCAGCTCGCGAAGTACGGACTGGACGCCGCGTCGCTGCGGCAGCTCAACGCGCGCTTGATCTACTGCTCGATCACTGGGTACGGACAAGACGGCCCGTACGCGAGCGCGGCCGGCTATGACTTCGCGATCCAGGCCACCGGTGGCCTGATGAGCGTGACCGGCGAGAAGGACGGTACGCCGGGCGCCGAGCCGCAGAAGGTCGGCGTCGCGGTGGCCGACCTGTTCACCGGCCTGTATGCCACCACCGCGATCCTGGCCGCGCTGCAGGAGCGACACCGCACCGGCCGCGGCCGCTGGATCGACGCGGCGCTGCTCGACACGCAGCTGGCGATGCTGGCCAACCAGGCGAGCAACTACCTGGTCGGTGGCAAGACGCCCAAGCGCATGGGCAACGCACACGTCAACGTCGTGCCGTACCAGGTGTTCAAGACCGCCGACGGCCACATCGTGCTGGCGGTCGGCAACGACGGACAGTTCCAGCGCTTCTGCAAGCTGGCCGGCCGCGAGGCCGTGGGCTCCGATCCGCTGTTCGCGACCAATGCGCTGCGCATCGAGCATCGCAACGCACTGAGCGCCGAGATCGCCGTGTGGATGCTCGAACGCACCACGGCCGCATGGACTGCGCTGCTGGAGCCCAACGCCGTGCCGTGCGCCCCGATCCTCGAGCTGCCAGAGGTGTTCAAGCATCCGCAGGTGGTGGCGCGCGGCATGAAGATCCACAACGCCGGCATGCCCATGGTGGCACCGCCGATGCGCCTGGACGGCGAGCGCGCAGTATCGGATCGTCCGGCGCCGCGACTCGATGAGCACGGGCCCGCCATCCGCAACGCGCTGGCACGCGGCGACGCCTGGCCCGGCGCGCAGTGAACTGGTTCAGGAGCCCACGATGGACATGAAGACCTCTCCGCTGTCGTCGCTGCAGGACGCATCGCTGCTGCGGACCAACGCGCTGATCGACGGCCACTGGGTCGGTGGGCCGAGCCGCTTCGCGGTCAATGACCCGGCCACCGGTCGCAAGCTGGCCGACGTGGCCAACCTCGGCATCAATGAGACCGAACAGGCGATCATCGCCGCCAACACCGCGTGGCCGGCTTGGCGCGGCAAGACCGCCAAGGAGCGTCACGCGATCCTGATGAAATGGTTCGCGCTGCTGAACCAGCACGCCGACGACTTGGCGCGCATCATGACCGCCGAGCAAGGCAAGCCGTTGGCCGAGGCGCGCGGCGAGGTGATCTACGGCGCCAGCTTCATCGAGTGGTTCGGCGAGGAAGGCAAGCGCGTCTACGGCGAGACGATCCCGACCACCGACGCCAACAAGCGCACGCTGATCATCAAGCAGCCGATCGGCGTGTGCGCGGCGATCACGCCGTGGAACTTTCCGATCGCGATGATCACGCGCAAGGTCGCTCCGGCGCTAGCGGCGGGCTGCCCGGTGATCATCAAGCCGGCCGAGGCGACGCCGCTGTCGGCGCTGGCCTGCGCCGAATTGGCGCAGCGCGCTGGCATGCCCGCCGGTGTCCTCAACGTGGTGACCGCCGATGCCAAGCAGTCGATCGAGGTCGGCAAGTCGCTGTGCGCGTCGGACACCGTGCGCCACCTGTCGTTCACCGGCTCCACCGAGGTCGGTCGCATCCTGATGGCGCAGTGCGCGCCGACGATCAAGAAGCTGTCGCTCGAGCTCGGCGGCAATGCGCCGTTCATCGTGTTCGACGACGCCGACATCGACAGCGCGGTCGACGGCGCGATGGTCAGCAAGTACCGCAATGCGGGCCAGACGTGTGTGTGCGCGAACCGGCTGTACGTGCAGGATGGCGTGTACGACACCTTCGTCGAAAAACTGGCGGCCAAGTCCAAGGGCATCAAGGTCGGCAACGGTTTCGAGCCCGGCATCAACCAGGGCCCGCTGATCGACGGCCAAGCAATGGCCAAGGTCGAGGC
>DASTZF010000136.1:0-21829 GCA_035764445.1 Burkholderiaceae bacterium | reverse complement strand
ACCTTGCCGAAGGTGTCGATGATGTGGCCGGCGTTGCCGTGCAGCAGGATCATGCGCGTGGTGGCGATCGACAGCGACAGCCGGAACAGCGTGGTCATCAGCAGCACGCTGGGGAACACCGAGAACTCCAGCGGCGAGGCGATGTAGACGCCCAGCAGCAACAGCACCAGGCCGGACGCGATGTTGAGCGCCACCAGCATGTCGATCAGCCACGCCGGCAGCGGCAGGATCATCATCGCCACGATGCAGACGATGCCGCCGACCAGCAGCAGGTCGCTGTAGCGCGCGAACGCGCCTTCGCGCGTGATCGCGGCACTGCGGAAGTACGCCGACATGCTCATGATCTAGTTGCCTCCGCGCGCAATCAGTTGACCGCTGGCGCTCACCGAGAAAGACGTGGACAGGCGGCGGTACACGGCGATCACGTCGCGCACGTAGGCCTGGGTTTCGGGGTAGGGCGGCACGTTGCCGCCGGCCTTGTCGACCGCCCCTTCGCCGGCGTTGTAGGCGGCCAGCATCAGCCGCAGGTCGTCGCCGTAGCGCTCGCGCAGCGTGTGCAGGTAGGCGGCGCTTGCACGCAGGTTGGTCGAGGCGTCGAACAGGCCCTGCTCGGGGTTGTTGACGCCGAATCGCTTGCCGGTGGCCGGCATCACCTGCATCACGCCGCGTGCGCCGGCCTTCGACACTGCGCGCGGGTTGTGGCGCGACTCGACGTGGGCGATCGCGTGCAGCAGCAGCGGGTCGATCTGGTTGTCGCGTGCCGCTTCGATCAGCGTTGGAGCGAGCGACATCACGCGCAACTGGTCACGCGTCGGCGGCGTGGTGTCGATCGGTGGCGGCAGCAGCGGTGGCACCGGCGCGCTGACGGCAGGGGCCGACGCCGCCGGGCCGGGCGCGATCGTCAGCGCGACCACCGGCTTCTCGTACAGGTCGAGCTGCGCGGCGCGGTGCACGGTCATCGGCGCGGCCAGCGACTGGCACTGCGCGTTGATCATGCTGTAGCGCTCGAGGCTGTCGGTCGACTTCTTACCGAGAGACCCATTGCAGGGTTGTTGGGCGAACGCGGGCGTCACCGTGAAGGCGGCGCCGACCAGCGCGATCCACAGGCGGGTGCGCCAAGCGCGCAGGGTTGCAGCCGAGCCGGCCATGCGGGAACTCCTAGTTGGGAGGATTGCCGATGGGTTGCACGCTCGACGGCGGCGGTTCAAGCTCATTTGGCCATGCCGGCGGCCAGGCGCGCGAGCTCACGCCCCCGGCGGGCGGGGAACGGGGCCGAAGGCGCTGATTCAGCGCCCGCGCAGCTCGAGCGCTTCGTGGGCCAGCGCGCCGCCGGAGACCTTGATGAAGGCCTGGCGCACCTGGTCGAGCGTGGCCACCGGCAGCGGCTGGAAGTCGCTGCCGTTGACGCCGGCGGGCAATTCGGCCAGCACGTCGCGCTCGGTGGCGAAGCACGCCACCGTCTCGGGCACGCCGCGCGTGTTCATCGTCAGTTCGAAGCGTTGCGATCCCGGCAGTTGCAGGCCGGTGGCCGGTGCCACGCGCGAGTCACGCTGGAAGCGGTTGGGGAAGAAGCGCGTCACCTGTTGCTTCTCGTCCTGCAGATAGCAGTACACGTGAGCGTCCCGGCTGGGGCGGATCGACAACTGAACCGCCTCGCCGCGCGCCAGGCGCCGGCCGTCGGCCGAGCTGGCCACCTGCAGCGTCAGCGGCGCCGGTGGTGCCGGGGCAGCCGGCGCTTGTGCCGGCGCCGCGGCGCGGATCTTGGTCTGCAGCGCGGACACGTCGGCGCCCAGATACGCCTTGAAGAAATCGAGCGACAGCTTGGGCTCGCGCGAAAGGCCGAGCGCAGCGCGTGTCTTCACCACGGCGTCCTTGAAGTCGTTGCTGATCGTGCCGTCGATCGGCCCGTCGTAGGCTTGGCGGATGCGCAACTGCTGCTGGAAGTAGCTGACGATCTCGGTCTGACGCGCGGCCATGGCGTCGTACCAGTCCTGGATCTCGGCCGCCACCGCAGGGTTGTCGGCGTTGGCGCCCAGGCAGCTCCAATACGGCACTTTGGCAAGGCGGCCGAACAACTCGACCACCGCCAGTTCCGCCAGCGCTCGCTGCGCCTGCGCCACGCTGGCGGCGCTCACTGCGACCGGCTGGCCAAACTTGGCGAGCTCGGCGTTGCCGTTGCGCAGCACCGCGGTGTTGTGCGTCGCCGTGCCGGGGACGATGCTCATGTCCTGCGTGGTCAGCAGCGTCAGATCGAGGCTGACCGAGCGGCCGCCGTCGAGCACGCGTAGCGTGCCGCGCAGCGCGAACTGCGGCGCCACGGCATATGGCTCGCTCTTCTGAGCTTGGGTCATCACCGCCCTCGTCTGGCCGAACTCGGCGTTCGACGCGACCAGGCGGATCGCGCGGCTGCGCTGTGTCATGTCGGACACCGCGGTCACCAGCAGCTCCTTGGTGCCGGCCTGCGCCTTCTGTTGCGATGGGTCGGCGAGGTCTTCGACGATCACCGACAGGTCGCGCACGCCGTGCTCGAGCAACAGCGCGTCCATGCAGCGTAGCGCGGGGGCGAGGGCGCTGGTCGACGGCGCCGCCGCCACGGCGCCTGCAGCGCCTTCGGACGGACCACCGGTCGTGGCGCAGGCCGCCGCCATCGAGGCCACGAGCGCGGCGGCGAGGCGAGCGAGGCTGCGAGTCGCGGTTGTCGTCATTCGAATCCTTCCCGGCCGGGACGAGCACACGCGCTGCGGGGGTGCGCGCTGACGTGGTTGTACACCTGGGCAGTCGAGCTCAGTTGCTCGGCTCGGACGATCGGTTCAATTCACGTTCGCCGTCGGCCGGCCAGCGCTACATGCCGGCGTAGTTGGGGCCGCCGCCGCCTTCGGGCGTGACCCAGACGATGTTCTGGCGCGGGTCCTTGATGTCGCAGGTCTTGCAGTGCACGCAGTTCTGCGCATTGATCTGCAGGCGCTCGCCGCCGTCGGCCGGCACGAACTCGTAGACGCCGGCCGGGCAGTAGCGCGCTTCGGGCCCGGCGTACATCTTGAGGTTGACCGCCACCGGAATCGACGCGTCCTTCAGCGTCAGGTGCGCGGGCTGGTCTTCGGCGTGATTGGTGTTGCTGACGAACACCGAGCTCAGGCGGTCGAACGTCAGCTTGCCGTCGGGCTTGGGATAGTCGATCTTCTGGCACTGGTCGGCCGGCAGCAGGCATTCGTTGTCGCGCTTGGTTGCGTGCAGCGTCCATGGCGGGTTGTCGATGCCGAGCTTGGGCAACAGCCACTGCTCGATGCCGGTCATCAGGTTGCCGATCAACTTGCCCTTCTTGAACCAGAGCTTGAAGTTGCGCGAGCGCTGCAGCTCGACGTTAAGCCAGCTGGCTTCGAATGCGGCCGGATAGGCGGTCAGCTCGTCGAGCGCGCGCCCGGCCCCGAGCGCCTCGTGGATCGCGCCGGCGCACAGCATGCCGCTCTTGATCGCCGCGTGGCTGCCCTTGATGCGCGCGGCGTTCAGGTAGCCGGCGTCGCAGCCGACCAGCGCACCACCGGGGAAGATCGTCTTTGGCAGCGCCTGTGGCGTGCCGTTGTTGATCGCACGCGCGCCGTAGCCGATGCGCTTGCCGCCCTCGATGTGCGTGCGGATCGCCGGATGCGTCTTCCAGCGCTGCGTTTCCTCGAAGGGGCTCAAGTAGGGATTGGCGTAGTCCAGCCCGATCACGAAGCCGAGCGTCACCTTGTTGTCGGCCAGGTGATAGAGAAAGCCGCCTCCGAAGGCATCGGTCATCGGCCAGCCCGCGGTGTGCACCACCAGGCCGGGCTTGGCCTTCGCGGGCGGCACCTCCCACAGCTCCTTGATGCCGATCGCCCAGCTCGGCGGATCGCGGCCGGCGTCGAGCTTGTATTTGGCGATCAGCTGCTTGCCGAGGTGGCCGCGTGCGCCTTCGGCGAACACCGTGTACTTGCCGTGCAGCTCCATGCCGAGTTGGAAGCCGTCGTGCGGCTCGCCGTCCTTGCCGATGCCGACGTTGCCGGTGGCCACGCCCTTGACGCGGCCCTGCTCGTCGTACAGCACCTCGGCGGCCGCGAAGCCCGGAAAGATCTCGACGCCGAGTCCCTCGGCCTGCTGCGCCATCCACTTGACGACGTCTTCGAGCGAGATCACGTAGCACCCGTCGTTGTGCAGGTTGCGCGGCACCAGCCAGTCGGGCGTGCGCGTCGCGCCGCTGGCCGACAGGAACAACACGTCGTCGCCGGTGACGGGCTGGCTCAGCGGGGCGCCGAGTTGCTTCCAGTCTGGGAACAGCTCGTCGATCGAGCGCGGATCGATCACCGCACCCGACAGGATGTGCGCCCCCGGCTCGGAGCCTTTCTCGAGCACGACCACCGACGCCTCGCGGCCGTCGCGCGCGGCCAGCTGCTTCAGATGGATCGCCGTGGCCAGGCCGGCAGGCCCCGCGCCCACCACCACCACGTCGTACTCCATGGCCTCTCGCGGACCGTACTTTTCGAGGATGTCGTGCGGCGTCATGGGCAGTCCCCAAGCGGTTGGGCGCTCGTCTGTGGGCCAAGCGCGCGCCGATTCTAGGTGAGCCCGCCTGCAGCGGTGGTGCCATCGAGCGCGTGCTATCTTCGGCGCCGAGTTGTCGCGAAGGAAGGATCGGGGACGTGAGCTACACCATCGACTTGTCGGGCCGTGTCGCCCTGGTGACCGGCGCGTCCAGCGGCCTGGGTGCGCAGTTCGCGCGCACTCTGAGCGGCGCCGGCGCTGCGGTGGTTCTGGCCGCGCGTCGCGTCGAGCGCCTGAAGACGCTGCGCGCCGAGCTCGAGGCCGCGGGCGGCGACGCTCATGTGGTGGCGATGGACGTCACCGACCACCACGGCATCAAGGCTGCGGTGGCACACGCAGAGACCGAGTGCGGCGCGATCGACATCTTGGTCAACAACGCCGGGGTCGGCACCACGCAGCACCTCACCGAAGTGGCGCCCGAGGACTACGACTTCATCATGAACACCAACGCGCGCGGCGCGTTCTTCGTCGCGCAGGAAGTAGCCAAGCGCATGATCGCGCGCGCCAAGGGCACGGCGCCCGGCACCTACACCGGCGGACGCATCGTCAACGTGGCATCGGTGGCCGGCCTGCGGGTCGGGGCGCGCATCGGCGTGTACTGCATGAGCAAGGCGGCGGTGGTGCACATGACGCGCGCCATGGCACTCGAGTGGGGGCGCTTCGGCATCAACGTCAACGCGCTGTGCCCGGGCTACATCGACACCGAGATCAATCATCATCAGTGGCAGGGCGAGTCCGGCCAGAAGGTGATCGGCACGCTGCCGCGCAAGCGCGTCGGCGCGCCGGAGGACCTCGACACCGCGCTGATGATGCTGTGCGCCAACGAGAGCCACTTCATCAACGGTGCCGTGCTCGCGGCCGACGACGGCTTCGGCCTCGCGTGACGCCCGCGGCGAGCGACCGTCGATGCACCCGCTGACCGCCGTCGAAGCGCGCATCCTGGGCGTGCTGGTGGAGAAGCAGGCCACGGTGCCCGACACCTATCCGCTGTCTCTCAACGCGCTGACGGCGGGCTGCAACCAGAAGACGGCACGCGATCCGGTGCTGACGGTCGGCGACGCGCAGGCGCTGCAGGCACTCGACACCCTGCGCGCCACCAGCCTGGTGATCGAATCCAGCGGCTCGCGGGTGACGCGCTACGAGCACAACCTGCCGCGCGCATGGGGGCTGCCCGGCGCGGCGGTGGCGCTGCTCGCGGTGCTGATGCTGCGTGGCGCGCAGACCGCCGCCGAGCTGCGCGCCAACTGCGAGCGGCTGCACCGCTTTGCCGACGTCTCGTCGGTGGAAGGCTTCCTCGACGAGCTGCAGGCCAAATCGCCGCCGTACGTGCGCAAACTGCCGCGTGCGGCGGGCGAACGCGAGTCGCGCTGGGTGCACCTGCTGTGCGGTGAGCCGGACGCAACGGCGTCCCCAACGTCTGCGCCGGGCCCGCTGAATGACAGCCTGCAGGCGGCGGCCAGCGAATTGGCCGCGATCAAGGCCGAGCAGGTGCGCTTGATCGCGCAGATGGAGGAGTTGCGGGCCACGGTGGCACGGCTTGGCGCGGCCATGGACCGCAACAAGGAGGGGTGAAGATGACCCGCCGGCTCGCTGCGCTTGCGTCTCTCGGAGGGGGATCGCACTTTGTCAGGCGGCCACACGAGGCCTGAATGCGGTTTCACCCGCCAGCGCACAGGAAGCTGGTCTACGAGTCGATCATCCCGATCCGCTGGGGCGACATGGACGCCATGGGCCATGTCAACAACACCGTCTACTTCCGCTACATGGAGACCTCGCGCATCGACTGGTGCCGCAGCGTCGGCTGCACGCCGTCGGAATCGAAGCAAGGGCCGGTGATCGTCAACGCCTACTGCAGCTTCATCAAGCAGCTGCGCTATCCCGGCGACGTGCTTGTCAAGCACCACGTCACGACGGTAGGCAAGTCGAGCTTCGACACCTTCATCACGATGGAGCGCACCGACGACCCCGGCACCGTCTGGGCCGAAGGCGGTGCCCGCATGGTGTGGCTCGACTTCGCGACCGGCCAGTCGATGCCGCTGCCGGCGTGGCTGCGCGAGAAGATCGTGTGAGCGCGAGGAGCTCAGGCTCCTAGGCCAGCAGCCGGTTGACCAACGCGGCGTCGTCACCGCGCCGACCTTGCGCATCAGCCGCGCGCGGTGGACGTCGACCGTGCGCGGGCTCATCGCATCATCAGAACATCGCCACCATGTTGATGAACGCGCCACGGTGCGTGAAGCTGAGGTTGGTGAGATCGTCCGAGAAGTCGGTGAAGTTCCAGCCCGCGCCGAGCTTGACGTTGTCCGTCAGGTGCCGGTAGAGGGCCACCAGCGCGCCGCTTCGCGTGTCACTCGCTTGCCGGACGGACAGCAAGCGGCCTTCGATCGTGAGGTCCCACTTCCGCATCACATGCCAATCGGCGCGAGCGATGTACAGGTCGGCCGTGCTGTCGAAGAACACCGGGTTGACCCGGTCCTGGCTGATCTGCCCCATCCTGCGCGCATACTTGCCGCCCACCGACCAGCGCGGGCTGAGGTCGTAAATGGCATCGACCGACACGATGTGGCTCTTCTGGATGTAGGTGGCGGCTGTGTTCGGCACCAACTCCTGTCCGGAGGACGGAAGGTTGTAGAAGTAGGTGTACTTCACGAGCGTGTTGAGGCGGTCGTTCGCGACCGGACGATAGCCATAGCCGACGACGGCCTCCGTGTAGCTGCCGTCGTAGAACTCGCCCAGCGAGCTCGTGCTTTGAGAGTAGTTGAGCTTGCCGATGAGGCGCCAATCGGGGTTGATCTGGTACTTCAGGCTGTTCTTCGTGAGGAAGTTCTTGCGGTTGGAGTAGGTGAGGTCGATGGGCGACTGGACCTGGTCGCGCCGGAACTCGAATAGGGTCGCGAGCTTGATCGTTTCGAGCCCATAGCCGACCGACACGGCGAAGCCCGAGCGATCCATCTCCGCGCCCGTGAGGTTGTCGCGCAGCGTACCGACGTCGACGTGGGTCGCGAAGTTCCAACGCTCGGTGGGCCGGTACTCGACGCCCGCCGAATGCATGAGACCGACCGGCACGTCGCCGTGCGTGTACCGCTCTTCGCCGAAGATGTTGATGGTGTCCGAGTACTGGCTCTTCATGCCGCCGATCAGGTTGCCCTTGTTGGCGAGGATGCCGTTGTCCGTGCGCTCGTTCTCCAGCGCGTAGTTCAGATAGGTGGCGGTCTTTTCGGAGACCAGATACTCGGTCCCGAGCCGTGCGCCGACCCCCAGATCGCCGTTCGAGAGTTCGCCGCCCACCTTGAGGCGATCGTTGAAGCGGTAGGCGCCGCCGGCGCCGACGCGCCCGTTCTGCTCGCGGTTGCCGCTGGTCGAGGCGGTGTCCTGCACGTAGCCGTAAGCGGCCCACTTGCCCTGTGAGTCGTAGTCGGCCCGCACCACGACGTCGGTGCGGTCGCCCTGCACCTGGGTGGGCGGGACCACCGTCGAGTTGTCCGTCCGGCTGTCCTTGCGCACGCCCGAGCTGAGCTTCCAGCGGTCGTCGAGCTTGTAGTCGGCATCGACTTCGAGCGCCGTGGTGTCGAGTGACAGGTCCTGCGACCGCTTGTCCACCTTGGCACGCAGGTCCACCTTGTCGGTGATGGCGGTCTTCACCGACGCGCCCTGGCGGTTCACATCCGTCAGAGTCATGGCGCCGGGGGCCGCATAGCCGCCTTCTACCTGTTGGCGATAGAAGGTCACCTGGCCGTTCGCTCCCTTGTGCACGTCGTTCAGGTCGACGCTGCCTTCGACGCGATTCGCGCCCTTTTGACCATTGTCGACAACGGGCGGCACCGGGCCATTCGTCGTGGTGGTCGGCGTGAAGTTGAAGCCGCCGTCGTTGGAGCCGAACGCGGTGGCACCGGTGCCCGTGCTGGCGCCAGCCTCGACCTTGAGCCAAGTGGTCGCGCTGTAGCGCAAGGTGATGTCGGCAGCCCGCAGCGTGCTTTCCGCGCCGGGATCGGTGTTCTTGTTGGCCGTCGCGCCGAGCTTTACGTGATCGTTGACCCAGTAGTGCACGCGTCCGCCGGTCGACACGTTGTCCAGTTCCGCGAAGCCGCTGGTGTACTCGTAGCGGGCGACCAGATACACCTCGTTGCCGGGGCTGACGTCGCTGACGACGAGCAGGTTGTCGCTCGCCACCGGCGACAGCGGCGACGACAGCACGATGCGGCCTTGCAGGTAGTCGATCGTGTAGTCCTGGACTGGAACCAGGTTCTTCGCGGCGACCACGAGGCCCGAGGTCTTGTCGCGGAACTCGATGCGCACCTTCTCCGAGCCCTGCATGATGTCGAGGTGCTTGAGGTAGTACAGCGAGCCGCCGGTGCCGCGGAACTCGTCGCGCCCGGCCAGCGTGCCCGGCTGCGCGGCGAAGCCGTCGAGCACCAGGCGCTTTTCGCCGAACCGCGTGGTGCTTGAGGGGTCGTAGTGCAGGTTCGCACCGTACAGCGTGCGGTCCACATGCGCCAGGCTGTTGTCGGTGTAGCCGATCCTGAAGTTACCCCACAGGCCGTAGTGGGCACGGTTCTCCAGCTTCGCGTAGAACTTGCCGAGCGTGGGCGCCGCCTCCTCCGTCGTGCTGTCGTCGCCGTAGGTCGGGTAGAAGTAGTCGGGGTTGATGCGGCGGAACATCGCGTCCGGCGTCTTCTGCATGAAGTTGCTGAACAGGCTGCTGAAGGGCCCTTCGAGTGTGTCCGCGCTGGCGGTCAGCTTCCATTGGTCGCCGAACTTGGCCCGGGTGAAGAACGCGAACCGGCCGTCGACTGACGTCTTGTTGTCGTAGTGCGCGTTGTCGGGGGCGACCAGCTTGGCTGGTCCGCTGGTGGACGACCTCGACGCCGTGACATCGGCAATGGCGACATAGAACCAGTCGGTCTTTTGGAGCGCGAGATCGCGTAGGTACATCTGGCCGTTGCCGTCGGCGTCGAGCACCGACACCTCGACGGTGTGCATGCCCTGCGGCAGGATCTCCTCGACGACGAATTTCCTGTCCTTGCCCAGGGGCACGTCTCGGCCGGCCACCGACACGCGATGCCCATCCGGGATGTCGGTCCCGAACACCTTGATGGTGCCGCCGTGCAGCGGAATGTTCTCCACCGCGAGGCGGCTCTCGCCGTAGCCTGCGAGCAGCTCGCGCTCGGCGTTCTTCTCGGCAATGTCGGGCGCCAGGGCGTCGATGATCCACAACGGCTGGGCCGCGGTTTCGTTGAAGTTGCCGTCCTTGTCGTACACGCGCAGCACGAACTTGAGGTCGCGCCCGGGTGCAGAGTACGACGGGAAATCGGCGCGCCACTGCGCGTTGCCGTCCTTGTCGATGGGCACCACAGCCAGCGGCTCGTCGCGCAGGGACTTGTCCTTGTCAAAGATGCGAACTTCGCCGCGGACGATGAAGGCACGGAAGTTCGAATAGGCCTTGAAGCGGACCAGATCGTCGATCAGATCGGTGGCGGGGTCATCCTGGTAGCGGATCGAAGCGGGCCAGGCCGTCACGTTCAGCCGCGGCTTCAGATCGAGGTTGTCGTACTTGAACTGGATGCGGGCCGTCTCAAGCGCCACGTCGGTGCAGCGCTGCACATCCGGCATGCTCTTGCCGGGATCGTCCAGCGGCTTGCCGTCGACCGTGATGCGCATGAGATTGAGCGCATATGGGTTGGCCACTTCCACGTCGCGCGTCAAGCGCGTGACGTTGAGGCCCTCCAGGTTGTCCACGGTCGCGAGATCGTCGTAGACCACCTGCGCCTGCACACGCGAGACCTCGGCCTCGACGAAGCCGTTGTTGACCACGTCGTCGGTCTGCACGTAGCCGTGCCCCTCATGCTCGACCTGCTCGGGCGTGAGGCCCAGCTCCTTAGCGACCGTGTCCATCACGGTGCGGGCACGCGCCGTCGACAGGCCGATGTCGTCGCCGTAGGCCAGGGCGGTGCGCCGGTCGAGCCGCTCGTTGCTGGTGGTGCCGACGAAGCGCAGGCGCACCCGCTTTCTGTCTTTGATCTCGCCCATCACGGTCGCCAGGTCCTGCGCGTAATTGGGCGGCAGCAACGGCTTGCCGTTCTCGTAGACGACGGGCTTGATGGTGATGTTCGGCGACTGGTAGACGCGAGTGACCGTCTCCGGCTCGGCCGGCAGCGGGCACATCTGCGGCTCTGGCGACAGCTCCTTCAGGGCATCGTCGTACCAGAACTCGACCTCGACGCGCCGGTTGGCTGCACGGCCGTTGTCGGTGTCGTTGGAGGCGACGGGGTTGGCCGCGCCCTTGCCGTCGCTCTCGATGGCGGCAGCCGGCAGCTTGAGTGCGTCCTGCAGCGCCAGTGCCAGGCGTCGGGCACGCGCCTTCGAGATGCCGACGTGGTTGGCGTAGATGCGCTCGTCGCGCCCGGAAAGCGGCACGCTGTCGGTGTAGCCGATGAACTTGATCACCACGTTGCGCTTGTCGCCGAGATCGTTCAGCACCTGCTGCAGCTTCTGCTGGTATTCCTGCGGCACGGTGACGTTGCCTTCCTCGTAGTGGAACGGCGGGATCAGGTTCTTCACGCGCGTGCGTTTGGCCTGGCCCTCCTTGTAGCTGAGCTTGCACATCTGCTCGATGCGGCAGACCTTCACGCGCTGGACGTTCTCCTGCACCACCACCTGCTTGGTGACCGGCTTCTCGTCGATCTCGTCGTACCAGACTTCCACCTCCATGCGGCGGTTCCTGGCGCGGCCTGCCTCGGTGGCGTTGGAAGCGACCGGCTCGCGCTCGCCCCTGCCTTCGTAGGTGACCGACTCGGGTGGCAGGCTGAGCGCTTTCTGGAAGAACTCGGCTGCCACGCCGGCGCGCTCGCGCGAGAGGCCGTCGTTGTCCACGTACCGGATCCGGGTCTCCCCGAACAGCTGCACGTTGTCGGTGTAGCCGACGAGGTGCAGGCGCACGTTGCGGCGGTCCTTCATGCTCTCGAGGATCTTGCGCACCTTCTCGACGTATTCGTTCGAGATGTTCGCCTTGCCCGACTCGAAGTAGATCGGCGGCAGCAGGTTCTGCACTTTGATGGTCCGCACGTTCTTCTCGAGCACTTCCTTGCTCTCGGTGCGCTCCTTCACCAGCGGGGGCAGGGTGCTCTCGTCGAGCTTCCACGGCGTGAGTGGCGCGTCGGGATCGAGCTGCTTCTCGACCGCTTGGCCGAGCTTCGGCGTCGTGACGATCTTCTGCGTGCCCGGCTTCACCGGGTCATCCTTGCCCGGGGCCGTCTGCGCCATGACCACGGCCGGCAGCAGCAGGCCGAGCGCGAGGCGAACGAGCGCAACGAGTGTTCTACGCATGGCAGTTCCCGACCCGCTCATCGGGGCGCCCCTGTTCGCCAGAAGACCTCGGTCTCGACGGTCAGGTCGTAGCCGGCGCCCTCGCGCTTCCAGGCGGTCTCGATCTCGCGCTTGATGGCCGCAAGTCGCTGCTTGACGAGGCTCTCGCTCTCGTTCTCGGCCATGTACGACAGCCGCAGCACGGAGGTCGCCTTCTTCAGCTCGCCGTGCAGCAGCTTCATGCGCTGCTTCCACTGGATGCGCATCTCGGTCGTACCGGGCTCGAACACGCCGTCGACGAGGTCGAGCTTGACGACGCGGTGGATGGCGGCGCCGAAGTTGAACTTGATCATCTTGCCGCGCGTGGCGCGTTGCACGAGCGGGTTCTCGGTCGTGATGCGATAACCCGTGGGCAGCGACCGATCGTCCAGCTTGAGGATGAAGTTAGACCCTCGATCGGGATCGGGCACCACCGCACAGGTCAGGTGGAAGCGGCCGTGCGGATCGGTCGTCACGATCAGGCCGTCGACGGTCACGAGGCGCACGCCGGGCAGGCCGGGCTCGCCCTCGTCCTGATAGCCGTTCATGTTGACGTCGTCGAACACCTTGCCGATGACGTCGGTGCAATCGAGCGTGGGGTCGGGCACGACCCGCACCGTCGCCGTGGCTTCGTTCGATGCAGCGGTGCCGAGCAGCGGCGCGAACACCTGGGCCCGGTTGACGTACTGGCCCTCGCTGACGCCGGCGCCTACGATCAGCACGAGCTGGATCGTTCGCTTGGTGTTGGTCGCCAGCAGCAGGTTGGCCCAGGTGAGCTGGTTGCCGGCCACGGTCGGCTCGACGCTCTGGCCGTCGACCCGGCCCGATCCGGGCACGTACTTGAAGCCGGCCGGGAAGGTGTCGATCACGCTGAGCCGCGTGAGCGGCGCCGCGATCGTGTTGGTGACGGTGATCGTGTACGGCACCAGCTGGCCGCGCGGCACGTTCTGCAGCGCGGTCACCTTGGTGATGCTCACCGCGTTGTTCAGGCGCGGGTCGATCGCGATGTGGTTGTTGTAGATCTGGCTCGTGCCAGGCATGCCGCTGTTGTTCAGCGTCAGATTCAGGTAGTAGCTGGTGCCTGTGCTACCGGCAGGCACCGCGACGCCGGGCGGGCGCTCCGATGCCTGCGCTTCGCAGAAAGTGCTCGTGGTTAGAACCGCGTCGGAGGCGGAGCCCGGACAACTCGGCACCGAGAACGACACCGTGTTGGCATCCGACAGCGGCGGGATGACCTTGGACACACCGGGCGTGTAGGCCGCGGGCGGCGTCACCTGGATCAGGTACTGGCCCACCGAGGGGCAAGACGGATCGCTGAAATTGAGGTCGAACTTGTAGTACCCGCCCGCCAGCGTGACCTGGCCCTGCTGGACCGGATCGTCCAAGCAGGTCGACGGCAGCGGCATCGTGCTGCCCGCGCGAACGATGTGGAGCGTGGCACCCATCACCGGCGTGCGCACGATCGAGTCGTAGGTCACGCCATTGGGCTGCAGCGGCAGGTTGAGGTTCTGCAGGTTGCTGCCCGCGGGCGCGAAGATGCCGCTGATGGCCTGCATGCCGTTGACGAAAGCCGAGTCCGCGCGGCCGAGCTTGGCCGTCGTCGCGCCGCTGCCCGGTGCGCTGAAGCGCAATGCAAATTGATCGGCGGGCGTGACGGACGGCGACAGACCGTTGATCACGTACTGGCCGTTCGCGTCGGTGGTGACCGTGCCGAGCAGCACGTTGTTGCGCAGCACCTCCACCGTCCAGCCTTGCAGCGGGGTCTCGCCCGGGTCGGCGACCTTGTCGAGGTTGGCGTCGTGCCATACGCGGCCGTTGAAGGTGGCCACACCCGCAATGGCGCCCACCGCGATGGAGGCACTGGCCGAGGCGGTGAGCGTCGGCGTGTTCCACGCCGCTTGCGCCGTGTTGGTGATGAGCGTGCCCGCTGCCAGACCGGGAACGATCTGCACCCTGAAGCGCAGCTGCGCGCTCGCGCCCGGCGCCAGAGTGCCGAACGTGGCCGCGTAGTCGGCCCGCAGCTGCGCGCCGATGAGGCTCACGCCGCTCGGCGATCCGTTGAGCCTTGCCGAGCCGGCGACATACGTCACCTGCGACGCGAACGGCAGCGCACCGAGATCGTCCGTGATCACCACGTTGGTGGCAGCCGCCGCGCCGGTGTTCGTCACGGCCACCAGGTACTCGAGTTGCGAGTTAGGCAGCGCCGGGCCACCACCCACCACCTGCACGGCCTTGGTGATGGACACCTGCTGCGCGCTGCCGACGATGATGGTCGTCGGCTGGTAGCCGTTGCTGCTGTCGCCGTCGGCGTCGGTGAGCTGACTCGGCAGTTGGGTGCTGGCCAGGCTGCCCTGGTTGCTGATCACGGTGCCCGCCGCGACGCCGGCGTTCACGCGTGCGTCGAAGGTGACCACGACGCTGGAGCGCGGCGCGATCGTGCCGCTCGCCGCGGCCGGTGAGTTCACGGGGACTCCGGCGATCAGCGGCGACACTCCGCCATCGGGCCGTGCGACCGCGCTGCCGTTGAGGGTCACCGTGTTGGCGACGTAGGTCGTGTTGGCCGGCACCGCGTCGGTCAGCACGGCTCCGGTGGCGGCCAGCCCGGACAGGTTGTCGATCGTGATCGTGTAGCGGATGACATCGAGCGGATCGAGCACACCGTTGCCGTTGGTGTCGACCACAATTGCCACCGTCTTGCGCGTCACCAGCAGCGGGTACGCGCCGACGATGTCGCGCGTCGGGTCATCGACGGCCGGCGTGCGCGGGTCGTCGGACGGCCGCTCGGGGAACGCACCGCTGCCCGTACCGGAGCCGTTGACGAAGCCCTGGTTGCTGATCAGCGTGCCGTCGAGCGTGTTGGCGTTGATCGTGACGTCGAAAGTGATCGTCGCGACGTTCGCGGTCGTCGACGAGGCGTCGGCACGCAGGACGCCGGGTGTCGGTTCGTTCGCCGAGCGGATCGTCATCCCGGCCTGCAGCGGCGAGGCACCATTGACGTCGGCCACCGTAGCGCCGTTGAGCGTGGTGCTGCCCGCGACGTAGGTCGTGTTCGCCGGCACCAGGTCGCGCAGCGTCACGTTGACCGCGTTCTCGGTCCCGACGTTCTTGACCGTGATCGTGTAGCGCAGGCGGTCGCTCTGTCGCAGCACGGCCGGATCGCCGGTCATGTCCTGCGAAACCTTGCGCACCTGCAGCACCGGGTTCGACGCGATCAGCGTGCGCGTCGGGTCCTCGGCGCCGCTGACGTTGGGGTCGTCGCTGATGGCGGGCTGGCTCGTCGCGCTGGTCAGTCGCGCCTGGTTCAGGGCGACGGTGCCGCTCGTGATCACCACGGCCAGGCGCGCTTCGAACACGATCGTGATCGCGTCGCCCGGTGAGCCTTGGGCGGCGATGTTGATGCCGGTCACCGTCAACAGCCCCGTGCCCTTCGCGCCGCCGTTCGCATTGACGCTGACGGTGGTGCCTGCCGGCGCGGACACGAGCGTCAGGCTGCCGGGCGCGAACGCGGCCGTCGCGTTGAGGCGGTCGAGCTCGTCGGTCAGCGTGCCGTCGGCGACCGCCAGCGGGCTCACGTTCCTCACCGTCACCGTGTAGCGCAGCAGGTCACCCGGCCGCGCGTTGCTACCCGGGTTCTGGCCGGTGGTGACGTTGAGCACGCTCTTGACGAAGTCGAGCGTCGGCGCCACCGTGGTCAGCGCGTGCGCATCCTGGAAGTCGAGCACGCCCGGCGTGCCGTTGGTCAGCGTGTTCTGCGTCGTGTGGATACGGCCCGAGCTGCCGGCCACGGCCGGATTGGCGCTGAGCCACTGCGTGGCCCCGGCGACGTTGGTCAGCGTCATGCCGCTGCTCGTGCCGGGGTCGAGCGAGGCGCTGTAGGTCACGATCAGGCGCTGCGTCGGCGCGATAGCGGCGGCGCTGCCTTGCAGGCTGATGGTCAGCGTGCAGGTCGGCGCGCCCGCGAATCCGACCGTGAAGTCGGTGCCGCTGACGAGGTTGGCCGAGACCGGCGTCGTGCCGTCGGCCTGGAACACGCGCGCGGTGATGGTGGTCGGCGCCGCGGCGCACATGCCGCCGGTCGGCGCGGTGGTCACGTTCGGCAGGCGGTCGGTCAGCACCGTGTTCCAGGCCGTGCCGGTGCCGGTGTTCTGCACGTTGAGCGTGAACGTGCCCGCCGCGCCCAGGCGCAAGGTGGCCGGACCGCTCTTTTGCAACGTCAGGTTCGGCGCGACGATGGTCATCGCGCCGCTCGTGCCCGGCGCGCCGGTGACCCGGCTCGCGTCGTTGCCGTTGATGCTGTTGTAGGTGTAGCTCGCCGTGTTGGTGAACTGCTTGCCGGGCGTGTTGTTCGTGCTGTCGTCGTTGAGGACCAGGACGACATCGACGATGAGTTGGTCGTTGGCCGGAATGTCGAGTCCGCCGCTGACGGTGTCCTGCAGCACCAGGCTGGTGGCCGTGCCGCTGTTGGTGAGCGTCGCCCAGGTCCTGGTGTTCGACGCGAGACGAGCACTCGCGCTCACGTAGCTGAGCGACACGCCGCGGGCCGCGAGGCTGATGTCGTCGAGCACCCGCACGTCGTTGAGTGCAGTGGTGCGAGCCGCCGCCGGCACCGTGATGCGGTAGGTGAAGGGCTGGCCGAGCGCTGCCGTGGTCTGCGTGGTGGCCTTGGTCAGCGGTCCGACCGACTGGATCGTGACGCTGGTCGGATCCGACGCCGGCAACGGGTCGGTCGATCGGGTCAGCAGCGCCGCGCCGTTGACATAGGGGTTGTCGCTCGGGCCGCGCCAGGTCGTCGACGCTGCATCGGTGCCGCTCATCGAGCCCTGGTTGCTCACGATCGCGCCGGCGGCGAGGCTCGACGCCAGCGTCACGTCGACGACCACGGTGTACTGCTGGTCCTGGGCCAGCGTCAGGCCGCTGATCGTGACCAAACCAGCGCCGTTGGTGCCGCCGTTCGGGGCGACGCTGAGCGTGCCGGCGGGCAGGTCGCTGCTGACCAGCGCCAGCGAACCCGGCGCGAAGCCGTTCGCGCTGAGCGCGCCGAAGTCGTCGGTGACGCTGATGTTGCTGAGCGTCGGCAGCGTGAAGTTCTGGATCTGCAGCGTGTAGCGCAGCCTGTCGCCGGGCAGTGCCCCTGTCGCCGGGGTCGAGATGCCTTGCGTGAGGTTCGCGACCGACTTCAGGAAGTAGTAGCCCTGGAACGCCGAGGTGACGGTGAACGCGTCCTGGAAGTCCAGCGTGCCCGGTGTGCCGTTGGTCAGCGTCCTGTTGTAGACGCGGCGCGCGGCGGTACCGGCCGGCGCGTTGAACCACTGCGTCGCACCGGCCACGTTCGTGAAGGTGAGGCCCGGCGCCGTGCCGACATCCAGCTGTGCCCGGTAGTCGACGATCAGGCGCTGGTTCGGCCCGATCTTGACGCTGTCCGCGAGCGTCAGCGTGAACTGGCCGTTAGCGGCGCCGTAGCTGACGGTGTAGTGCGTGCCAGCCGTCAACGCCTGCACGAGGGTCGAGCCGTCGGCGGCATAGATGCCGGCCGAGACCACGCTCGGGACGGTGGTGCGCATGCCGGCGGGCAGGATGTCGGTGACGGTGACGTTCCAGGCGTCGGCGCCGGTGCCGCCGGTGTTCTGCACGTTCAAGCGGAACGTCCCTGTCCCGCTCGGGTTCAGGATCGCGGTGGTGCCGCTCTTGACCATCGTCAGCCCGGGCTCGACGATGGTCATCGGCCCGGAGCGTCCCGACTCGCCGGGCAGCGGCTCATACGCCACACCACCGATCACCCGGCCAAACCACCACTTGGCGGTGTTGGTGAACTGCGTGCCCGCCACATTGGCGGGCACGTCGTCGAGCACCACCGTCATCTGGAGCTGGATCTGCGAGCCGGCTGGGATGTTGGCCAGCGCCGGGTTGTTGGCGTACGAGAAGACGATGTGCTTCGTCGCGTCGCCGACGATCGGATCGGTCACGCTCGGCGGCGTGCCCAGCGTCAGGTTCAGCGAGCCGATCGGGGTCCCGTTGATCGAGGCCGTGTTGCCGACATAGGTCGCCGAGGCACCGATCGCCGTCAGGTCGTCATAGATCGTCGCGTTGGACAGCGTGTTAGGCGACGGCTGATTGACCTCGGTGCCCCCGCCCGTGCCGTCCGGCTGGAACATGACCGGGATCGTCAGCGTGTAGGTGAACGGCACCCCAACCGTCGCCGTCGGCCCCGGCGCCTGCTTGCGGATCTTCTCGACCGCGATGAAGAAGAGGTTGGCGCAGTTGCGCAGGCCGTTGTGGGGGTCGAAGACCGACCCGTTCACGAACCAGATGCGCTGCTGCGTGTTGGGGCACGAAAAGTTGTACCTGAGGACGACGTTGTCGAAGATCGTCAGCCCGAGGGTGGTATTGCCGTCGAAGTTGATGTTTCCCGTCGGTCCCGTACCGGTATCCAAACCATTCGGCCACTTCGCCGAGATCGGGAAGTTCTTGAAGTAGCACTTGTCGACGTCGAGGGAGATGCTCGACGGCAGCGTCGCCGGCGTGAGGCTCGGATCGTTGCCGTCGATGACATGGAAGCCGTTGGCGTCGAGCGGGAAGCTGCTGCAGGAGACATCCGCCGCTCGCACCGCGGAGCTGCCCACCAGCAGCAGGACCAGCGCGAGCAGCCGCAGCAGCAGCCATCGCGCACCCACAGCCACGCCGGCATGGGCTTTGCACGGCAGGGCCGGCGTACGACTAGGGATCGCGAAACTGCTGTTCATTCGTCTTGGTCTGCGCTGCCGCCGCGCCGTCGTTCCGACCGGCTGGGCCGGTGGTGCCACGGGCGGCGCGCACGGCGCGGCAGCGACCTTTGGCCCCGGGAGAAGGCGCCAAGGTGTCGCTCAGCGCGAGGGGCTGCGAGGAGCGAACGGCAGGCGGCGCGGATCGCGCCCTTGCCTGAACTCCAGATCTCCGATCACGCAGTCCTCCCGTCGTGTTGATGCATTCGTGACGGTGCCGGAAGCCGAAGAACCGCAGCCAGCAACTTGCAACCGGCTGAAAAACCGGAGGTCTGCTCAGCTACAAAACAACTGAAATGGGTCTTCTGCCCACAAATTAACGAACAGTCGGATGTAACAAATCGGGGGATTCTTCGCGTCCGCCGACCAACTTCGCGCGGAATCTGGCGCGACCGGATCGTGCCTTTTCCCAATCGCTGCCTCGACACCGACGCGGATCGGTGGACCACGCGACCGCGTTTCGAATGTCGCATCGAGAGGTCTGTTGGCGTTGCAGGCCGACCGATTGCAACCCCGCGGCGGTCATGCTGGACGCTGGGCACTTCGTGATCAGTCTCACGAACCGCCGACGTCGACGACGCACCAACGCATACATGTCGTCGACGTTTTCGTCAGCACGCGACAACAAGCGACCGAACGCCGAAGAACGGCTCCGGCCGCTGTGGCAGCATGCCCCCAGCTTATTTTGGAATGCGGCTTGGAGCTCGTATGGACCGTTGGTCTGTTCGCGCGGCTTTGCTAATCAGAGGCATGCCCCTATGAATTGCTTTTGCAAACTCATCGCAGCGGTCGCCAGCGGTGCGCTGGCGTGCACGGTCCTGGCACAACAGGTATCCAAGGAACAGATCAAAGGGCTCGACGAGCAGGTGCAGGACATCAAGAAGGACGCGCTGGCCATCTCCTCGGAGCTGGCGCAACTCGAAGAGAAGTTGCTCTATCCCTCCAACACCCAGCTGGCGCTCTTCGTGAGTCTTGTGGGCGAGGGAAAGCTTCGCCTCGATTCAGTCCAGATCAAGCTCGACGGCAAGGACGCGGCGCGCCACATCTATACGTTCAAGGAGCTCGAGGCACTGCAAAGCGGCGGTGTGCAACGCATCCATACCGGCAACGTCCGGACCGGTGCGCACGCACTCGAGGTGTCGGTGATCGGCAAGAGCGCCGACGGTGGCGAATTCCGACAGGTGGCGGCCTATGAGTTCAAGAAGTCTGTCGAGCCCAAGCTGCTGGAAATCGTCGTCGACCGCTCTGAGCCGGCCGGCAAGGCCATCCAGTTCAAGGAATAGGACGTCGTGATCCGCAGATGCCTTTGCCTCGTCGGGCTGTGCTTCGGCCCGATGGCGTTGGCGGCGCCGCCGCAGAACAAGGCGCTCGCCAAGGATCTCTATCTGGGTGAGGCTTACTACCAAGCGGCGCAGGGCAACTACTTCGACGCCATCGGCCGCCTCGACACCGAACTCTGGCAGTTCTACCGCCTCGACGACCCGAAGCTGGATCCACTGCACTACCAGGTCAACCAGGCCAACTTCTCGGTGGGCGATTTCGAGTTGTCCTACCGGATGCACCAGCGGGCGGGCCGCGCGATGAAGGCGGTGCTGGAGGGCAATGTCGACGAGGCGATCCGCAACGAGGCGGCCTGGCGACTGGCGCGCATCCTGATGCAAAAGGGCGATGTCAGCGCCGCGCTCACGACCGTCGAGAAGATCAAGGGCCGCATCCCGGAGAAGATCCGTGCCGAAGAGCAGCTGCTGCGAGGCCAGGTCTATCTGCATGCCGGCAGGTTTGCGGAGGCCATCAAGACATTCGAGGGGCTCAAGAGTGAAAAGGGCTTCGAGGGATTTGCGGCCTACAACCTCGGCATTGCCTTCGTCCTGAGCGGCCAGGAGGCCACCGGCTTCGACCAGCTGGCCAAGGCGGGTTCGCTGCCGGCCGATGACGAAGCCAACCTCGCGATCAAGGACAAGGCCAATCTGCTGCTGGGCAGCCGGCTGATCGCGTCCGGCCGGCCAGGCGAAGCCAAGCAATACCTCGACCGAGTGCGCATCAGCGGCCCCTTTTCCACCAGGGCGCTGCTGAGCTCGGGATGGGCAGACGCCGCCGAAGGAAAGTTCGATAGCGCGCTCGTGCCGTGGTCGACCCTGATCCAGCGCAACAGCACGGACAAGGCGGTCCAGGAAGGTTTGCTCGGCGCGCCTTACGCATACAGCAAGCTCACGCTGCACGGCCGCGCCGCAACGCTCTATGCCACTGCGCTGCAGACGTTCGGTACCGAGCTCGGCAAGCTCGACGCCTCGCTCAAGAGCATCCGCGAAGGCAGGTTCCGCGCGGCGCTGGTGCGCGACGAGGCGAAACTGGACAGCAACTGGGTCGTGAAGCTGCGCGAGCTGCCCGACGCGCCCGAGACCCACTACCTGCTCGAGTTGATGGCCTCCGACGACTTCCAGGAGTCGCTGCAGAACTACTTCGATCTGGAACAGCTGAGGCGCAGGCTCGTTGCATGGAGCGAGTCGCTCGACTCGTTCGCCGAGATCATCGAGCTGCGCGGCCGCTACTACGGCACGGAACTTCCGGGAGTCGACAAGCGCTTCAAGGAACTCGACTCGCAAATGCGCTTGCGCATCGAGCAGCGGCGGACCCTGCACGAGCGGCTGCAACAGCTGCTGGTGGCGCCGCGCCCGGACTTCCTGCAGACGGCCGACGAGCGCATGGTGCGTGAGCGGCTCGGGCAGTTGAGCGAGCGGTACCAGAACGACACGAGTGCCGCTGGACAGGACCTGCGCAGGCGCATCGTGCGGCTGCAGGGCGTGCTGCACTTTGAGATCCACACCACTTACAACAGTCGGCTCACGTCCGCCTACAAGCATCTTCACGAGCTCGACGCCGACGTGGAACGGCTGAACGCGATTCACGGCTCGTTCGTCAGGTCGCGCCAGGCCGCGACGCAGAGCTACAAGGGCTACGACAAGCAGCTGGGCGCGCTGCGTCGCAAGGTGCGGGAGGCGCAGGACAAGGTGGCGACGCTGATGGCGCGGCAAGGCCACGTGCTCGAAGCCATGGCAGTCCAGGAACTGGACCAGCGCCGGGCACGCCTCGAGGACTATCAGGTCCAGGCCCGGTTCGCGCTGGCCGAGAGCTACGACAAGGCCAACAAGGATCAGGAAGGCGGGACGAAATGA
>DASTZF010000135.1:0-3829 GCA_035764445.1 Burkholderiaceae bacterium | reverse complement strand
AGATTTCATTGGTGCCGATGGACGGACTCGAACTGTCGACCTTCGCATTACGAATGCGCTGCTCTACCAACTGAGCTACACCGGCGCCGGGGCGCGGATTATAGCCAGCGCCACTGCGCGGTTACTGTCGGATTTGGCACGCACGGGCGGTGACAGGTCGGTGCTGACGCTCAAGCGGTTGCGCCGGTGGCCGATATCCGAACATCCGCCTCGGCGAGCGCAGATGCGAGAAGACGGTATTCGTCGCTGGCGCAGCTCAAGCGCTTCCCGATCGACACGCTGAAGGTCGACCGTTCGTTCATCCGCGAGCTGCCGAGCGACAGCGAAGACAAGGCGATCGCCGAAGCGATCATCGCGATGGGCAGGACCCTGAACCTCACGGTGGTCGCCGAGGGCGTCGAGACGCGCGAGCAGCAGGAGTTCCTGCGCGATCGCGCGTGCGACCAGATGCAGGGCTTCTACTTCAGCAAGCCGGTCGCCGCCGCCGACCTCGCCGATCTGCTGCGCACCCACCCGCGCTGACGCGCCGCGCCTGCGCTGCGTTGGCCGCGCCGGCGGCAGGGGTCCGGTTGCCACCGGGTCCGCCATCGATCAGACTGCGGTCCCCCCCAACGCGGACTGCGGAGGCTGGCGTGGCCAAGCTCAACGTCAACGGTCAAGCGCTCGAGGTCGCGGTCGAGGCCGACACGCCGCTGCTGTGGGTGCTGCGCGAGCAGGTGGGCCTCACCGGCACCAAGTATGGCTGCGGCATCGCGCAGTGCGGTGCCTGCTCGGTGCACATCAACGGCGAGCTGCGCCGCTCGTGCTCGGTGAGCGCGGGCAGCGTCGGTGCGGGCGACCGCATCGTCACCATCGAGGGCTTAGCGCGCGACCGTTCGCACCCGGTGCAGCGTGCGTGGGCCGAGCTCGACGTGCCGCAGTGCGGCTACTGCCAGTCGGGGCAGATCATGGCCGCCGCCGCGCTGCTGGCCAAGACCGAGCGGCCGAGCGACGCCGACATCGATGCCGCGATGACCAACATCTGCCGCTGCGGCACCTACCAGCGCATCCGCGCCGCGGTGCATCGCGCCGCCGCGATCAAGCTGGCCAAGGCGTGAGGAGGCGATGATGAACACCACACCGTCGTCCAGCGCGCTCGAGCTGTCGCGCCGCGATTTCGTCGTCACGTCCGGTGCGGCCGCGGGCGCGCTGGTGCTCGGCTGGGCCACGCTGTTCGAGGCCGCTGCGCAGGGGGCGAGCGAAGGCAGCGAGCTCAACGTGTGGGTCGTCGTGCGCCCCGACGAGCGCTGCGTGATCCGCATAGCCCGCTCGGAGATGGGGCAGGGCACGCTGACCGGGCTGGCCCAGCTGGTGGCCGAGGAGCTCGAGTGCGACTGGTCGAAGGTCAGCACCGAGCAGATCTCGCCGCAGGCCAACTTCGCATCCAAGCGCGCCTGGGGCGAGATGGGCACCGGCGGCAGCCGCGGCATCCGTACGTCGCAGGACTACGTGCGCCGCGGCGGCGCCGCCGCGCGGATGATGTTGCTGCAGGCGGCGGCCAACGAATGGAACGTGCCGGTCGCCGAGCTGCGCGCCGGCGACGGTGTGATCACGCACGCAGCCAGCGGGCGCAGCACCACCTACGGCAAGGTCGCGGCGGCAGCGGCCAAGCTGCCACCGCCGGACTTGAAGGCGATCGCGCTGAAGGATCCCAAGACCTGGAAGGTCGCCGGCAAGCCGATCAAGCGGCTCGACACCGGCGACAAGCTCGACGGCAGCAAGACCTACGCGATCGACGTGCGGCTGCCCGGCATGCTGAACGCAGCGGTCAAGTCGTGCCCGGTGTTCGGCGGCAAGCTGGTCGGCTTCGACAACGCGGCGATCGCGCAGCGGCCTGGCGTGAAAGGCGCGGTGCGCGTCAACGACAGCACGGTGGCGGTGGTTGCCGACACCTGGTGGCACGCCAAGACCGCGCTCGATGCATTGCCGATCCAGTGGGACGAGGGTGCCGGCGCGCCGCAGACGAGCGCGCTGATCGCCAAGCACCTCGAGGAAGGTCTCACCGCAGGCAATGCGTTCGCGCAGCGCAACGAGGGCGACGCGCTGAAGGCGATCGCCGGCGCGGCGAAGAAGGTCGAGGCGACCTACGCGACGCCCTTCCTGGCGCACGCGACGATGGAGCCGATGAACTGCACCGCGCGCGTCGCGGTCGATGGCGCCGAGATCTGGGTGCCGACGCAGAACGCCGAGGCCTCACACGCCGCGCTGTCCGAGGAGTCGGGGCTGCCGCTGGCCAAGTGCGCCGTGCACCGGCTCGATCTGGGCGGCGGCTTCGGCCGCCGCGGCGGCAACCAGGACTACGTGCGCCAGGCGGTGGCGATCGCCAAGCAGTTCCCGGGCGCGCCGGTCAAGATGCTGTGGTCGCGCGAGGAGGACCAGGCGCACGACTTCTACCGCCCGATCTCGGTGTGCAAGCTGACCGCCGGGCTCGACGCCGGCGGTACGCTGGTCGGACTCCACGTGCGGCTGTCGGGGCAATCGATCAACGCCTTCGTCGCGCCGCAGACGGTGATCGACGGCAAGGATCGCCGCCAGACGCAGGGCTGGTGGGCCGAAGCGGGCGACGCACAGCTCGGCTACACGGTGCCTAACCTGCTGATCGAGTACGCGATGCGCAACACCCACGTGCCGGTGGGCCCGTGGCGCGGCGTCAACACCAACCAGAACGGCGTCTACATGGAGTGCTTCATCGACGAGGTGGCGCGCGCCGCGGGTGCCGACCCGCTGGCGTTTCGCCGCACGCTGATGCAGCAGCACCCCAAGCACCTGGCGGTGCTCAACGCGGTGGCCGAGAAGGCGGGCTGGGGCACCCCGCTGCCCGAAGGCAGGCACCGCGGCATCGCGCAGTTCATGGGCTACGGCAGCTACTCGGCGGCGGTGGCCGAGGTGTCGATCGGCTCACGCGGCGAGCTCAAGGTGCATCGCATGGTGCTGGCGCTCGATTGCGGCCACGCGGTCAATCCCGACCAGATCGCGGCGCAGGTCGAGGGTTCGGTCGCCTACGGGCTGTCGGCCGCGCTGTTCGGCGAGATGACGATCGACAAGGGCCGTGTCAACGAGCTCAACTTCCACACCTACCCGATCCTCAAGCTGGCGGAGTTTCCGAAGGTCGAGACGGTGATCGTGCCGAGCCACGACTTCTGGGGCGGCGTCGGCGAGCCGACGATCTGCGTGGTGACGCCCAGCGTGCTCAATGCGATCGCCGCTGCGACCGGCAAGCCGGTGCGCAGCCTGCCGCTGAAGCACGTCAAGCTCGCGTAGGGCGGCGGTGCCTTCGCGGGAAGGCGCCGCCCACGCGACAAAAGCGTCAATCGCGGGCGTCGGGGTCGGGGATGCCGGCGGCGAGCCACACGCCGGGCGCGCCATTGGCGCCGACCGTGCGGATCAGCAGCGCGGGGTTGTCGCAGGTCTGCGGCAACACGGCGCGATTGACGCCGTCCTGCGTGAGCACGCCGGTGAGGTGAAAGTTGCCCTCGGTGTCCATCGCGGCCGGTGCCGAGTTGAACGCCGTGGCGGTGTTGTTGGCCGCCCCGCAGAACAGCGTCAGCGCAACCTGGGCGACTCCGGCGCGGGTGCCGATCACGTCGCCGCTGGCCAACAGCAGGCCACCGGCGCGCGCGTTGATCGAGCCGTCCCTGCCGACGCTGGCGCTGAACCTGCGGATCGTCCAGACGCGGCCGCTGGGGTTGACGCCGCGCACGATGTTGATCGCGTCGACCCCGTTGACTGGGGTGAGCGGATCGACACCGATCGCGCCGTCGAAGCGAACCAGCGAGTCGGATCCCGATTG
>DASTZF010000134.1:0-4416 GCA_035764445.1 Burkholderiaceae bacterium | reverse complement strand
TCCAGCAGCATCGGCGCGGCCATGCTCATGCTGTGAATGCCGAGGATGGAAACGCCCTGAAGGACGGCGGCGATCTCTTCGCGCGTCGCCCCGAGCTCCAGCGCCTTGCGGATATGGCGCCGGACGCCCGGCGCGTACATGTGGGTGCACGACGCATTCACGGCGATCGCGATGAACTCGAGCGTCTTCGCATCGAGCACCTTGTGCGGGGCCATCGCCACTTTCAGGAAGTCCTCGGTCCACTGCGAATCCAGCTCGGCGAAGGAGTCCCAGAGCGGGTTCCAGTAGCCGTTGGCCCGCAGGCCGTCGCTGACCGGGGTCGATGCCTCAGCCTTCGTGCTCATCGTCACGCCGCCTTGCGCAGGTAGCCCTGCTGGCCACCCTTCGGGTTGGGTGCGAAGCCGTTGGCTGCCAGCGTCTCTTCGACAGAGTCGTAGAAGACGCCGATCTTGCAGATCTTGCGCGCTTCCTTGCCGGTGGCGATCTCGCGGCCGAACTCGCGCGACATGCGCACCAGCTGCTCGATCTGCTTGACGGTGCTCATCTTCTCGGTGCGCGACTGGTTCCACAGGTTGTCCTCGATGCCGCAGCGCACGTGCAGGCCCATCGCGATGCCCATCATGTTGATCGGCAGCACGTTGCGCATGCTGCTCTCGACCGTCAGCACCGCGTTGTCGGGGATCGCGCGCAGGAAGTTGGACAGGCTGTAGATCGTCGGCTGGTCCATGCCGCCGCCGATCGCCACCCAGTTGCACACCAGCGGGCCCTTGTAGATGCCGCGGCGGATCAGGCGCTCGACCGTCTCGTAGCTGTTGATGTTGTAGAACTGGAACGCGCTCTGGATGCCACGGGCGCTCAGGCGCTGCACATGCTCCTCGAAGAAGCTGGGCGTCGACGGTACGATCATGTTCGAGTAGGCTGCGAAGTTCTCCGGATCGGCCAGCGAGGTGCCGGCGATGTCGCGGACATCGAACTGCTCGCCGATGTTCATCTGCGAGGTGTTGACCGTCACCGTCACCTGGTCGGGCGTCGGCTCGAGTTCGGCCAGCATGTGGCGCGTGTCGTCGGACAGCCACTTGGCGGCCGCGCCGTCGGTCTCGGGCGCGAACGAGATCGAGCCACCGACCTGGATGATCATGTCGGGCACGGCCTTGCGCACGCCGGCGATCAGTTCGTTGAACTTGCTGAGGCGCTTGGAGCCCTTGCCGTCGAGCTCGCGCACGTGCAGGTGCAGCACGGTGGCGCCGGCGTTGTAGCAGTCGACCGCCTTCTGGATCTGCGCTTCCATCGTCACCGGAATGTCTTCCGGAAAGTCCGAAGGAATCCACTCGGGGCCATACGGCGCGGCGGTGATGACCAGCTTGTCTTGGTTCTCGGTGAACAGTGAGCCGTCGAGGAAATTCATGATGTGCGTCCTTGTCGAGTGGTGGGTATTCAGTAGGTGGCTTCGCCGACGATGCCGGCGCGTTCCATCTTTCGGTGGCACGGCGGGTAGTCCATCACCGCGTAGTGCTGGGTGCTGCGGTTGTCCCACATCGCCATGCTGTTGGGCTGCCAGCGCCAGCGCACCTGGTACTCGGGGATCAGGGCCTGGTTGATCAGGTACTGCAGCAGCTGCGAGCCGCCTTGCGTGTAGTCCTGGCCGACGCGCACGTTGGCCGACGTGTGGAAGTTGGTGAAGTGCGTGGTGAACGCGTTGACGAACAGGATCTTCTCGCCGGTGTCGGGGTGCGTGCGCACCACCGGGTGCTCGGCGTCGGGGAACTGGGCCTTCAGTGCGAGGCGCTTCTCGATCGGCATCGCGGCACCGAAGGTGGCCTCGATGCTGTGGCGCGCGCGCAAGCCGGCGATCTGCTGCTTGATGGCTTCAGGCAGCTTCTCGTAGGCCAGCACCATGTTGGCCCACATCGTGTCGCCGCCCACCGGCGGGCACTCGACACAGCGCAGCACGCAGCCGAACGGCGGCTTCTCGCGCCATGTGGCGTCGGTGTGCCAGGCGTTCTCGTAGCGGTCGTTGGGCATCTCGGGCGACTTGTAGATGCGCACCAGGCCGGGGTTCTCCGGGTCGCTGCCGGCCACCGGATGGTCTTCGAGATCGCCGAAATAGCGCGCGAACGCCACGTGCTCGGCACGCGTGATGTCCTGGTTGCGCCAGAACAGCACCTTGTGCTTGACCAGCAGCTGGCGGATCTCGGCCATCAGCTCGGGCGAGCGCGAAGCGACGCCGAGGTTGACATTGCTCAACTCGGCGCCGATGGCGCAGGTGAGCGGCTCGACCTTGATCGAATCGGGCAGCGAGGTGCTGCGAATGACCGCGGGTGCGGCGGCGGTGGCAAGTGTCATGTGTCGTCTCCTTCGTGGGGGCTGCCTGGTGGCCGCCCTGCTTGGATACGAAGCGTAAGAACCGGGGCTCCCCGGCAGCCCCCCATCGTGGAGGGGGTGAGGCAGGACGAGGGGGCGCCGGCGCACGGCCGGTCGCCTCGCGAGCCAGCGCCGCCGGAATGCTGTGCCCGACGGCCAGCGCTTGCACGCGATGGCCGTGCCCGTGGACGGGCTTTTCCGGCTCGCGAAACGCGAGTCGGTCGGGCTCAGGCTCAGTTCGCGCGTCGCCCCATCAGGCCGGGGCCGCCAGCAACCCCAGGATGCGCGCGCGCTGCACCACCTGCTTGCGCGTGCCGGCATCGAGTTTGGCGAACAGGTTCTTCATGTGCCACTTGATGGTCTCTTCGCCGACCTGCATCGCCAAGCCGATCTCCTTGTTCGACAGGCTGCGTGCCAGCAGCTCGAGCACCTCGCGCTCCTTGGGCGTCAGTGCCATCGTCGGCGTGGCTCGCGCAGCGGCGGGCGGGGGGCTCGCGGGCCGCGCCACCATCGGTGCGGCCAAAGGACCGGGCATCGTGCCCGGCGCCGCCGCGCTCTGCAGCGTGCGGCGCACCCAGTCGCCGAGCTCCGGATGCGCGTCGTCGAACACGCGCACCAGGCCGTAGGTGTCAGCGAGGTCGGCCGCCTCGCGCAGCAGCGGCAGCGACCTCTCGCCGCAGCGGTCGAGCGCGTAGGCACGCAGGCCGAGCAGTTCGAGGTGCAGGCGGCCCTGCTTGAGGCCGTGCGCGCGCGTGTCGGCCTGCGCCAGCGCCTCGGCGGCTTTGCGCCATTCCTGCGTCGCGACGGCCGCGTAGGACTGCGCCACGTCGCGCAGCACCGCGACGCTGCGTCGCCACATCGGCCCCTGTGGCGTCGCCGGCTCGGCGAGCAGCGCGTCGATGCGCGCGCACAGGTCGCGGCAGGTCTCGGGCCGGAAGCGCCGAGCGTGCAGCCGCACCTGATCGACCATGCTGGCGATGCGCAGCCGCGGCAGGCGGCGCGCCACGCCCACGGCGTCGAGCGCGCCCAGCAGCTCGAGCGCGCGGTGCTCGGCGCCCTCGGCCGCAGCGATGCGCGCCACCGTGCGAAAACCCAGCAGCACCGCCTCGGGCAGCGCGCTGCGCTCGAGCACGTCGAGCCGGTTGGCCAGCAGCCCGGCGGCCTCTTCGGGCTCGTTGCGCTCCCACAGCGCGGCGGCAAGCAGCGCAGCGAGCATGCAGGTGAACACGCTGCGCCGGCCGAGGTCGGCCTCGGCCTGGGCGAGCGTCGGCCGCAGCAGTTTGGCCGCCAGCTGCACCTGGCCTTCCCACAGGTAGGCCAGCGCGACGATGACGTCGCCCCAGCGGTCGGGATAGCCGAGAGCCGCACCGCGATCACCCCGTGGCGCCTGCTGCTGGCGCAGGCGCGCCAACGCTGGCTCGCCATCGAGCAGCGTGCGGAAGGCCGAGCGGTTGGCGTGGATCTGCAGCAGCAGCGGATTGGTCAGCGGCGGGTCGTTGGCCCACGGGTCGTACAGCGCCGCCAGGCGATCGGGCTCGTCGGCGAACACCGCGGCCGCGCTCTGGATCAGCGCGCACTCGCAGCGCAGCGCGTCGTCGACGCCGGTCTGCGCCTCGATGCGCTCGACGTAGCGGTTGGCTTCCTGGTGGCGGTCGGTCAGCGCCAGCGACCAGCCGGCGGCCAGCAGCAGGCGCGGCCGCTTGTTCACCTCGGCGGCCGGCAGGCGCTCCAGCCAGTCGAGCACCGCGCTCTGATGGCCACGGTGAACGATCGAGTCGTACAACGCGCGCTCGGCGAGGTCGTACGCGACCTCGCGCTGACCGGCTTCGAGCGCGTGGCGCGCGGCGTCCTCGACCAGCCCGAGGTCGGCCAGCGCCACCGACGCACGCGCATGCAGCGCCGCGCGCTCGTCGGCCGGCAGATGCTCGAAGCGCCGTCGCAGCTCGTCGCGTGCCAGCGAGTGCATGCGCAACCAGTCGCTGGCCTCACCGGCGACGAACACCGGTGTGTCGCGCGCCAGGCGCGTCAGCCGGTCGGCTGCGTCGGTGCCCTCCG
>DASTZF010000133.1:0-22130 GCA_035764445.1 Burkholderiaceae bacterium | reverse complement strand
GACCTGCTGGGCCGCAAGGTGGTGATGGACGGCGGCGCGGGCCTGAAGCTGCTGGGCGCGCGCATCGAGTCCACCATCGAGCAAGCACTGCGCGTGAAGGACCTGACGCCGCACGCGCAGGCGCTGGCGACCGCGTTGCAGGCCGTCACCACAGCGACGCGCGCCGCGTGGGCCAGCGGCAACCCCGACGATGCGCTGAGCAATGCGATGCCCTACATGCAGGCGTTCGGTCATCTGGTGATCGCCTGGATCTGGCTCGAGCTCGGCCTGGCTGCGGCCGACTCGGGCAGCGACGCAACGGCGGGCCGCCGCCAGGCGATGCGCTACTTCTACGCCTACGAGTTGCCCAAGGTCGCGGCCTGGCTGGCAGTCGTCAACGCGCGCGACCCGGTGTGCCGCGAGATGCGCGATGAGTGGTTCTGAAACTCAAAGGAGACGGCCGTGTCGACACCGGCGCTGAAGTTGTTCGATCTCCAGGGCCAGCATGCGCTGGTCACCGGCGGCTCGCGAGGCTTGGGCCTGCAGATCGCCGAGGCGCTCGGCGAGGCAGGAGCCAAGATCATGCTGACGTCGCGCAAGGCCGGCGATCTCGAAGAAGCCGCAGCGCACTTGCAGGACAAGGGCATCGACGCGCGCTGGATCGCCGCCGACGCCAGTGACCCGGAGCAAGTGCGCAAGGTGTGCGGCGAGACGCTCGAGCGTCTCGGTCAAGTGGACATCCTGGTCAACAACGCCGGAGCCGCCTGGGGCGCGCCGGCCGAGGACCATCCGCTTGAGGCGTGGGACAAGGTGATGGACCTCAACGTGCGCAGCATCTTCCTGTTCAGCCAGACGATCGGCAAGGCGAGCATGCTGCCGCGCCGACGAGGGCGCATCATCAACATCGCGTCGATCGCGGGCCTTGGCGGCAACCCGCCGGGCATCGAGATGGTGGCCTACAACACGAGCAAGGGCGCGGTGGTGAACTTCACGCGCGCTCTGGCCGCCGAATGGGGCGAGTACGGCATCACCGTGAACGCGATCGCACCGGGCTTCTTTCCGAGCAAGATGACACGCGGCATGCTGCAGGCCAAGGGCGACGAGCTGACGTCGCACGCGCCACTGCGTCGCCTCGGCGACGACGACGACCTGAAAGGTGCCGCGGTCCTTTTCGCGTCGGCCGCCGGCAAGCACATCACCGGGCAGGTTCTGGCGGTCGATGGCGGCGTGTCGTGCGTCACCGGCGGCTAAGCCCTATTTCAACGAGCGCATGTCAAAGAATCAACGCATCCCGTTCCCGTACCGCATCCCGTTCGTCGAAGAGCTGGGGCTGGAGCTGCACAGCGTTGGCGACGGCAAGGCCGAGCTGCGCGTCGACCTCGCCGAAGCCCACCTCAACTCGTGGGAGGTCGCGCACGGAGGCGTGTTGATGACGATGCTCGACGTCGCGATGGCGCAGGCCGCGCGCAGCGCGCATCGCGGCGAAGGTGTCTCCGGTCCCGGTGTGGCGACGATCGAGATGAAGACCAGTTTCGTGCGCCCGGCCGAGGGTGAGTTGCGTGCGCTCGGCAGGCTGCTGCACCGCACGACCACGCTCGCCTTCTGCGAAGCCTCGGTGCTCGACGGCGAGGGGCGCCTGTGCGCCCACGCCACCGGCACCTTCAAGTACCTGCGTGCGCTGCCTAGTCCGAAAGGCGGGCTGAAGCTGCAGCGCCGTAGTCAACTATCGGAGTGAGACATGGCCACGATCAACAAGCGTTTCGTGCTGGCATCGCGCCCCACCGGTGAGCCGACGCCGCAGAACTTCCGCCTCGAGGAAGCGCCGCTGCCGACGCTGAAGGACGGCGAGGTGCTGGTGCGCCACCACTACCTGAGCCTCGACCCGTACATGCGCGGCCGCATGAGCGAAGGCAAGAGCTACGCCCAGCCGCAGCCGCTGAACGCGGTGATGATTGGCGGTACGGTCGGCGAAGTCGTCGAATCGCGGCAACCTGACTACAAGGCCGGCGACAAAGTGGTCGGCATGGGCGGCTGGCAGCAGTATTCGGTGGTCGCCGCGAGCCAGCCCGGCCTGCTGCGCAAGGTCGACACCTCGCGCGTGCCGATCTCCGCTTACCTCGGCGCGGTGGGCATGCCGGGCGTGACCGCGTGGGTCGGTCTCACGAAGATCATCGAGCCCAAGCAGGGCGAGACCGTCGTCGTCAGCGCGGCCAGCGGCGCGGTCGGCGCCGTGGTGGGGCAGCTCGCAAAGTCGCGCGGTTGCCGCGCGGTGGGCATCGCCGGCGGTGCCGACAAATGCGACTACGTCGTGCGCGCGCTCGGCTTCGATGCCTGCGTCGACTACAAGAAGCTCGACGGCGCGGTGGCAATCGCCGCGGCGTTGAAAGAGCACTGCCCCAACGGCATCGACGGCTACTTCGAGAACGTCGGCGGCCGATCCTCGACGCAGTGATGAGCAACGCCAACGCGTTTTCGCGCATCGCGATGTGCGGGATGATCTCGGGCTACAACGGCGAGCCGATTCCGATGGCGCAGCCGCAGCTGATCCTGACCAATCGCATGAAGGTGCAAGGCTTCATCGTCAGCGAGCACATGCCGCTGTGGCCACAGGCGCTGGCCGAGCTCGGCGCGGGCGTCGCCAGCGGCACGCTGAAGTACCGCGAGACGGTGGCGCAGAGCATCGAGAGCGCGCCCGACGCCTTCATCGGCTTGCTGAAGGGACGCAACTTCGGCAAGCAACTGGTCAAGCTGACCTAAATGCCGCTGGCCTGGACCTGGCGACGCTTTGAAGACCTCGGTGTCGATGGCGTCTACGACATGCTGGCGTTGCGCTGCCGCGTGTTCATCGTCGAGCAAGTGCCGTACCTCGATCCCGACGGTGCCGATCGCCGCGCATGGCACCTGCTGGGCCGCGATGAGGCGGGCGCGCTGCTGGCCTATCTGCGACTGCTGGACCCCGGCGTGAAGTCCGACGAGCCGGCAATCGGCCGCGTGGTGGTCGACGCCAAGCTGCGCGGTCGTGGCGTCGGCCACGAGCTGATGCGCCGCGGGCTCGCGCAGTGCGGCTCGCAATGGCCGCAACGGGCGATCGTCATCAGCGCGCAGGCGCACCTGCAGCAGTTCTATCGACAGCACGGCTTTCAGACCGTGTCGGACGAGTACCTCGACGACGGCATCGCGCACATTGACATGCGAAGGAATGCATCATGAGTCACGTCACCCATGAAGTGATCAACCAGAGCACGCCGCTGCTCGACGTGAACCTGTTCGACAGCGATCGTGGATTGCGCGATGCGGTGTGCTTCAACGCGCCCCAGCTAGGCACCCGTGCGCTGTCGACGCTGGGTGCCGAAGCGGGCGCCGCCGACGCGGTGGCGCACGCGCGGCTGGCCAATGTGCACACACCGGAGCTGCACTCGCACGACCGTTTCGGGCACCGCATCGATCAGATCGAGTTCCACCCGAGCTACCACGCGCTGCTCGGCGGCGCGCTGCGCCACGGTCTGCACGGCACGCCGTGGTCGCGCGCGCGCGATGCGCACATCGAGCGCGCGGCGGGATTCATCCTGTGGACGCAGGCCGAGCCGTCGGTTCTGTGCCCGGTATCAATGAGCTATGCGGTGACGCCCGCGCTGCGTGCCAATGCGCCGCTGTACGAGGCCTGGCGCACGCGCATTGCCAGCACGCAATACGACCCGCACTTTGCGCCGATGGCGCAGAAGACCGCGGTCACGCTCGGCATGGGCATGACCGAGAAGCAGGGCGGCTCCGACGTCCGCGCCAACACCACGCGTGCCGAGCCCGACGGCGACGACGCGTGGGGCCCGCGCGTGCGCATCACCGGCCACAAGTGGTTCCTTTCGGCGCCGATGTGCGACGCGTTCCTCGTCCTGGCTCAGGCCAAGGGCGGCCTGAGCTGCTACTTCCTGCCGCGCTGGCTGCCCGACGGCACACCCAACGTGCTGCGCATCCAGCGCCTGAAGGACAAGCTCGGCAACAAGGCCAACGCCAGCTCCGAGGTCGAGTTCGATCGTTCGGCGGCATGGCTGGTCGGCGAGGAAGGGCGCGGCGTGCCGCAGATCCTGGCGATGGGCGCTATCACGCGGCTCGACTGCGCGCTCGGCACTGCCGGCCTGATGCGGCAGGCGCTGGCGCTGGCGCTGCACCACTGCAGCCAGCGGCGCGCGTTCGGCCAACTGCTGATCGACCAGCCCTTGATGAAGAACGTGCTGGCCGACCTCGCGCTGGAGAGCGAGGCCGCCACCGCCCTCGCACTGCGGCTGGCGCGGGCAGTCGACCGCAGCGAAACCGGCGACGACGCCAGCGGCCACGAGGCGCTGGTGCGACGCGTGCTGACGCCGATCGCCAAGTTCTGGATCTGCAAGCGGGGCAGCGTGTTCGCACAGGAAGCGATGGAGTGCCTGGGCGGCAACGGCTACGTCGAGGAGCACGGCGAGGGCACGATGGCGCGCGTGTACCGCGAGATGCCGCTCAACTCGATCTGGGAGGGCGCCGGCAACATCATGGCGCTTGATTTGCTGCGCGCGCTGCGCACGGGGCCGGTGGCCGATGCGCTGATGCACGAGCTGGCGCCGGCGCGCGGCTCACACAGCGGGCTCGACCGGCTGGCCGACAGCCTGCCGGCACGGGTCGATGGTGCGACCGATGAGGCCGACGCACGACGACTGGCGCGCGACGTGGCGATCGCGGTGCAGGCCGCGCTGCTCAAGCAGCATGCGCCGGCCGAGGTGTTCGACACCTTCTGCGCGTCGCGCTGCGGCGAGCAGGTCGGCGGCGGCGGCGCGTTCGGGCTGCTGGCTGCGCGCGCCCCGATGGACGCGTTGATCGCCCGTGCGATGCCGCGCTGAGCAATTCAACACCGGCGATGAGGACGAGGCGATGAGCGAACGACATCTGGAACGCGGCGATACCGCGGTCATCACCGGCGCGGGATCCGGCTTCGGACTCGAGCTGGCCCGCCTGTGCGCTCAGCGCGGCATGAACGTCGTGGCGGCCGACGTGCAATCCGATGCGCTGGCGCGCGCCG
The DNA here is from genome assembly GCA_035764445.1 of Burkholderiaceae bacterium. Taxonomy (GTDB): domain Bacteria; phylum Pseudomonadota; class Gammaproteobacteria; order Burkholderiales; family Burkholderiaceae_C; genus JAEUPI01. Next base: position 17,104 of record DASTZF010000133.1, on the reverse strand, counting down.
AGCTGGAACTGGCGTCGCTGGGCGCTGCGGTGCTGCCGTACAAGCTCGATGTGTCGAGCGCCGCCGAAGTCGAAAAGATGCGCGACGCCACGCTGCAACGATTCGGCGTGCCGCACCTGGTGTTCAACAATGCTGGCGTCGGCGCGGGTGGGCTGATCTGGGAGCACACGCTGGCCGACTGGCAATGGGTGATCGGCGTCAACGTGATGGGCGTCGCGCATGGCGTCCGCGTGTTCACGCCATTGATGCTCGAGGCCGCCGAGCGCGACCCTCAGTACGAAGGCCACGTCGTCAACACCGCCTCGATGGCCGGCCTCGTGAACCCGCCGAACATGGGTGTCTACAACGTCAGCAAGCACGCGGTGGTCTCGCTCAGCGAGACGCTGTACCACGACCTGTCGCTGGTGAGCGACCAGGTGCGCGCGCATGTGCTGTGCCCGTTCTTCGTGCCCACCGGCATCGGGCAGAGCGGCCGCAATCGACCCAAGGAGCTTGCCAATCCCGATGCCAAGCCCACGCGCAGCCAGCTGATTGCGCAGGCGATGACCGACAAGGCGGTCGGCAGCGGCAAGGTCAGCGCGGCGATGGTCGCGCAGTTCGTGCTCGATGCCGTGCGCGACGACCGCTTCTACATCTACAGCCACCCGCAAGCGCTGGGGTCGGTGCAGACGCGCATGGAAGACGTGCTGCAGCAGCGCAACCCCACCGACCCGTTGAAAGACGCGCCCGAGATGGGTCGGCAACTGCGCGCCGCGTTGCGTGCGCGCTGACGCGCAGGCCTCGCGACGCGCGCCGCCGACCGTCGCGCGCCCGCGTGCACTGCGCGTGCTCGCCGGGCCGCGCGCCATGGCGCACCTGCGCAAGCACGGCCTGCGTGCGGCTGACGTGCGCGCGGTCGCCGGTGCGGCCGGCGGGCCCAAGGGCCTGGTGCTGAATCCGCTGGATCGCTTCGTGTTCGGCCATTGGCTGAACGGTCACGCGCCGCCGGTGCATCTGCTCGGCGCCTCGATCGGCGCCTGGCGCATGGCGTGCGCGTGTCGCATCGATGCCGACGCGGCACTCGCCGAGATGGCTGTCGACTACATCGCGCAACGCTACCAGCACGCGCCCGGTCGCGCGCCGCTACCCGGCCACGTCAGCGCGGTGTTCAGCGAGGCCCTGCAGCGCCGCTTCGGCGGCCGCGAGGGCGAGGTGTTGTCGCATCCGGCGCGGCGGCTGCACGTGTTCACCAGCCGTGGCAAGGGCCTGCTGGCGAGGGAAGGGCGCATCCGCACGCCGCTCGGATACGTCGGTGCCTTCGCCGCGAACCTGTTGCATCGCCAAGGGCTGGGCCTGCTGCTCGACCGCGTGGTCTTCTCCGACGCGCGCGACGCGCTGCCGCTGGCGTTGCACGAATATCCAACGCACCGCGTCGCGCTGGACGCGGGCAATCTGGCAGCGGCGATCCTGGCGAGCTGTTCGATCCCGTTCTGGCTCGACGCGGTGCACGACATCGCCGGCGCACCACGCGGCGCGTACTGGGACGGCGGCATCACCGACTACCACATGCACCTCGACTATGCGAGTCTCGGTGACGGACTGGTGCTGCTCCCGCACTTCCAGCCGACGCTGGTACCCGGCTGGCTCGACAAGCCATTCAAGAGCAGGCACCGGGCCAGTCCGCGCCTCGACAACGTTGTGCTGCTCGTGCCGCAGCCGGCGTGGGTGGCCACGCTGCCCGGCGGCAAGCTGCCCGACCGCGGCGATTTCAAGGCCTATGGCGACGACGCCGACGCGCGCATGCGCGCGTGGCGCATCGCACTGGCCGAGAGTCAGCGACTGGCCGACGAGTTCGAGCAGCTCGTGAACGCGGCGTCGGTTCACGCGGAGCCGCTGCCGTAACTCGCGCCGCCCGCGGCGCTGCATCCATTCCAAACGGGCCCGCGTAACACGGGCCCAGACTCATCGTGGCGTCTTAGCTATCGGTGGTCCTGCAGCCCATCGCGTGAGCGCGCATGGGTGGACTGTCAACACGCTTTCGAGGACCCTACCCATGATCGCTTCGTTCACGTTACGCGCCCGACTGCTGCCCATCGCGGCCGCCGCGCTGGGTGCCGTCGCGGGTGCCGCGCTCGTTCCGGCGGCCCATGCATCCAGTCACCGCGAAGCGCCGTACATCACGACCCGACCCAAGGTCGACGGCACCGACTTCTACATGTTCGCCAGTTACGAGCCCAATCGTGCGGGCTACGTGACGCTGCTTGCCAACTACCTGCCGCTGCAGGATCCCTACGGGGGCCCTAACTACTTCTCGCTCGACCCCACCGCGCTGTACGAGATCCACATCGACAACGACGGCGACAACCGCGAGGACATCACGTTCCAGTTCCGCTTCAAGAACAACCTGAAGAGCGTGTCGCTGCCGATCGGCAACAAGAACGTCGCGATCCCGCTGATCCAGGCTGGCACAGTGACCGATCGCAACGCGGCCGCGCTCAATGTCAACGAGCAGTTCACCGTCGACATCATGCGCGGCGACCGCCGCACTGGAAATCGTCAGGCGATCACCAATGCAGCTGGCGGCAGCGCCGTGTTCGACAAGCCGGTGGACAACATCGGCACCAAGACGATTCCCGACTACGCTGCCTACGCCGACAAGCACGTCTACACGGTCAACATTCCCGGCTGCTCGCAACCGGCCAAGCTGTTCGTCGGCCAACGCAAGGAGCCGTTCGCAGTCAACCTCGGCACCATCTTCGACCTGGTCAACGCGCCGGTCTCGGTGATCACCGATCCGACGCTGATCAACGCGGTGCCCAACACGATCGACGACGCCAACATCACGACGCTGGCGATGGAAGTGCACAAGAGCTGCCTGACCAAGGGCAACGACCCGGTGATCGGCGGCTGGACGACGGCCAGTCTGCGCCAAGGCTCGCTGCTCGACCCGACGCCGCGCCAGGGGCTGCAGACCACCGAGATCAGCGGCGGTGCGTGGGTGCAGGTGTCGCGCCTGGGCATGCCGTTGGTCAACGAAGTGGTGATCGGCTTGCCCGACAAGGACCGCTTCAACGGCAGCAAGCCGAAGGACGACGCGCAGTTCCTCGACTACGTGACCAATCCGACGTTGCCGCGCTTGTTGGAGATCGCCCTCGACAAGGATCCTGCATTCGGCGGCACCGCGCAGGGCAAGATCGCACCGACGAACTTCCCGCGCACCGATCTGATGAACGTGTTCCTGACCGGCATCGCGGGTGTCAACCGGCCGGCCAGTGGCGGTGGTTCGGAGATGCTGCGGCTCAACACCAACACGCCGGCGACGCCCGAAGCGATGCAGAACCGCCTCGGCCTGGCCGGTGGCGACGCGGCGGGCTTCCCCAACGGGCGGCGGCCGAAGGACGACGTGGTCGACGTCTCGCTGGTCGCGGTGGCTGGTGGTCTGTGCGTGCTGAATGGCGACAACAATGCACTGGGACTGAACGGCTCGCTCGGATTCACCAGCCAGTGCAAGCCGTCGTCGGTACCGTTGGGCGCGACCTCGCTGAAGCTGCACGACGCGGTGGACCAGGCCGTGATCCCGCTGCTGCCGAAGTTCCCGTACCTGTTCACGCCCACGCCGGGCGCGGGCGCGGGCAGCAACTGACGAGGAGCCTCACATGACGAAGTTCAAGACCAGTGTGCTGCTCGCGGGCGCCGTGGTGGTGCTCGCCGCGTGCGGCGGCGGCGGAGGCGGCGATGACACGCCGCCGGTGCAGGCCGATCCGCTCGACGCGTTGCCGCCCGAAGCCACGCAATCGGTCAGTGCGTGGATCAGCTTCCTCGATCGCCTGTCCAAGGCGCCGGGGGCCGAGGTACGCGAAGGTTTCGGCGTCTCCAGCAACGGCGTGACGAGCGTGCCGGGCGACGACGCCGCTGAGCCGACCGTACTGCAGTAGTTCGGCACATCGTGCCGCGAGGCGCCGCCGTGAAAACGGCGGCGCTTTTTGCCGTGGACGATTCGCCACGAACGACCCGGCGATGGTGCGCCGCGATCGACGCTGCCCTACAATCGCTGCATCGCGACGCACAAGGGCTGGAAAGGCACCATGGTTATGACACCGCGAACGACCGGCACTACCACCGTTGCCCGATCGGCCGCGCGCGCACGCCCCTGAGCGTTCAGAATCCCATCACGAAGCGCGGCACCAGCCGCGTTTTTTTTTGCTTGCCGAGATGAACCCATGATCACGATCGCGCTACCCGATGGTTCCAGACGCGAGTTCGCGCAGGCACCCACGGTGGGGGAAGTCGCCGCATCGATCGGTGCCGGCCTGGCGAAGGCCGCGCTGGCCGGCCGCCTGGGCCGCGGCGAGCGCTCGAAGCTCGTCGACCTCAGCCACCGCATCGCCGCCGACGACTCGCTGGCGATCGTGACCGACAAGGACGCCGATGGGCTGGAGATCCTGCGCCACTCGACGGCGCACCTGCTCGCCTATGCGGTCAAGGAGCTCTTCCCAGAAGCCCAGGTAACGATCGGCCCGGTGATCGAGAACGGCTTCTATTACGACTTCGCATACAAGCGCGCGTTCACGCCCGAGGACCTGGCGGCGATCGAGCAGCGCATGGCCGAGCTCGCGAAGAAGGACGAGCCGGTTGTGCGCCGCGTGTTGCCGCGCGACGAGGCGGTGGCGTACTTCAAGGGACTGGGCGAGCATTACAAGGCCGAGATCATCAGCAGCATCCCAACCAACGAAGAGGTATCGCTGTACCGCGAGGGTGGCTTCGAGGACTTGTGCCGCGGGCCGCACGTGCCGAGCACGGGACGGCTGAAGCACTTCAAGCTGATGAAGGTGGCCGGCGCCTATTGGCGCGGCGACCAGAACAACGAGCAGCTGCAGCGCATCTACGGCACCGCGTGGGCGACGAAGGACGAACTGCAGGCCTACCTGCGCATGCTCGAGGAGGCCGAAAAGCGCGATCACCGCAAGCTCGGGCGCGAGCTCGACTTGTTCCACTTCGAGGACTTCGCACCCGGTTCGGTGTTCTGGCACCCGAAAGGTTGGAGCGTCTTCCAGGACCTGATCGGTTACATGCGCATGCGCCGCGCCGCCGCCGGCTACGTCGAAGTGAATACCCCCGACGTGATGGACCGCTCGCTGTGGGAGATCTCGGGCCACTGGTCGAACTACCGCGAGAACATGTTCCAGACGCAGACCGAGGATCAGCGCGTCTACGCGCTCAAGCCGATGAACTGCCCCGGCCACGTGGCGCTGTTCAAGCACGGGCTGCGCAGCTATCGCGAGCTGCCGATCCGCTTCGCCGAGTTCGGCAAGGTGCACCGCTACGAGCCCAGCGGCGCGTTGCACGGCATGCTACGGGTGCGCCACTTCACGCAGGACGACGCGCACATCTTCTGCACGCCGAGCCAACTGATCGCCGAGTGCCGCGACGTGGTGACGCTGATCCTGTCGATCTACGCCGACTTCGGCTTCACGAATGTGCGGATCAAGCTGTCGACGAGGCCCGAGAAGCGCATCGGCAGCGATGCCGACTGGGACCGCTACGAGGGCGCGCTGAGCGAGGCACTGACGTCGATGGGCCAGCCCTTCGAGATCAATCCGGGCGAAGGCGCTTTCTACGCGCCGAAGCTCGAATTCGTGCTGCGCGACGCGATCGGGCGCGACTGGCAGTGCGGAACCTTGCAGATCGACCCCAACCTGCCCGAGCGCTTTGACGCGACCTACGTGGCCGAGGACAGCTCCCACCAGCGGCCGGTGATGCTGCACGTGGCCAACTTCGGCTCGCTCGAGCGCTTCACGGGGATCCTGATTGAGCACCACGCCGGCGCATTGCCGGCCTGGCTCGCGCCGGTGCAGAGCGTCGTGGCGCCGATTGCCGAAAACCAGGCCGACTACGCGTCGGAAGTGACGAAACGGCTTCAAAAACAAGGAGTTAGGGCCCAGCCCGATTTGCGCAGCGACAAAATCGGCTATAAAATCCGCGAGCATTCGATGCAAAAGGTCCCGTACATCCTGGTCGTGGGCGACAAGGAGAAGGCAAGCGGGGCTGTTTCGGTGCGCGCCCGGGGCAATGTGGACCTCGGTGCCATGTCGGTTGACGCGTTCCTTGAGAAGATCGCGGACGACGTGGCCCGCAAGGCCTGAGCCTTCGGCGCGCTTTTCGTTTTGTTCGGCCCGATGCTTGCCTGAAGGGTCGTTGAAGGGGTCACCACCATCGCTACATTTCTGGACCGTCGCATTCCCAACGCCGAGCGCAAGCACCGGCTCAATCGAGAGATCACCGCGCCGCAGGTGCGGCTCAACGGGCCCGACAACGAGCCCCTGGGCATCGTCCCTTTGATGGAGGCGTTGCGCCTCTCGGGCGAATACGACGTGGACCTGGTCGAAATCGCTGCCACTGCCGATCCACCGGTGTGCCGGTTGATGGACTACGGCAAGTTCAAGTACCAGGAGCAGAAAAAAGCGGCCGAGGCGAAAAGCAAGCAGAAGATCATCGAGGTCAAGGAAGTCAAGTTCCGTCCGGGCACAGACGAGGGCGACTACAACATCAAGATGCGTAACCTGCGCCGCTTCATCGCCGAGGACGGCGACAAAGGCAAGGTGACATTGCGATTCCGCGGCCGCGAGATCACGCACCAGGACATCGGCATGCGGTTGCTGGAACGCATCCGCGACGAGTTGGCCGACGTGGCGGTGGTCGAGCACATGCCCAAGCTCGAGGGCCGTCAGATGGTGATGGTGCTGGCACCGAAGAAGAAGTAAGCACAGTTCGATTTCACGGCTCCCGGCGCGGTTTGGTCGCCGTGTAGGGGGCTCACAAAGCCACCGCAGGCCCAATCAAGCGATGTGCGCAGTCAGCGCATCCGCCTGCGGCAGCAACAGCAAGAAGGAGCAGTCATGCCCAAGATGAAGACCAAGAAGAGCGCGGCCAAGCGGTTCCGCGTGCGTCCGGGTGGTACCGTCAAGCGCGGTCAAGCGTACAAGCGCCACATCCTCACCAAGAAGTCGACCACCCGCAAGCGCCACCTGCGCGGCGCCACCGGTGTGCACGAGACCAACATGGGGCACGTCGCTGCGATGCTGCCCTTTGCCGGCCTGTGATCGACTGACTCGCACGAAGGAGCTCTCACATGCCTCGCGTCAAACGCGGCGTCACCGCACACGCACGCCACAAGAAGGTCCTCGAGCAAGCCAAGGGCTTCAGGGGCCGCCGCAAGAACGTCTTCCGCATCGCCAAGGAGGCGGTGATGAAGGCGGGCCAGTACGCCTACCGCGACCGGCGCGCGCGCAAGCGCGTGTTTCGTCAGCTGTGGATCGCGCGCATCAATGCCGCGGCTCGTGAGCTGGGCATCAGCTACAGCCAGTTCATGGCTGGCATGAAGAAGGCCGCGATCGACATCGACCGCAAGGTGCTGGCCGAGCTCGCCGTCAACGACCCGGCTGCGTTTGGCAGCATCGTGGCCAAGGTGAAGGCCCAGCTCGCCTGAACAGCTTGAGGGCCGCGTGAGCGGCCCACGCAACGCGGCGCGAAGCCGCAGGTTGCAGCCGAACAGGGCAGGCCGTCACCTCGGGGGCGGGCTGCCCTTTTCACTTTGTCGATCGAGACCATGGACGAACTGGACGAACTGGTGGACCGCGCGCAGCAGGAGTTCGCGCGCGCGCCGACCCCTGCCGAGCTGGAGAACGCCAAGGCGCGCTTTCTCGGCAAGTCGGGCCGCGTGACGGAACTGCTGAAGGCACTGGCCAGTCTGCCCGTGGACGACAAGAAGTCGCGCGGCGCCCTCATCAACCGCACCAAGGAGCGTATCGAAGCGGCGCTGCAGGACCGTCGGCAAGCTCTGGCGCTGGCCGAGCTCGATGCGCAGCTGCGCGCCGAGGCACTCGACGTCACGCTGCCGGGCCGACGCCGTGGCGAAGGCGGCCTGCACCCGGTGTCGCTGACGATCGAGCGCATCGAGGCGATCTTCGCGTCGATGGGGTTCGACGTCGCCGACGGGCCTGAGATCGAAACCGACTGGATGAGCTTCACCGCGTTGAACAACCCGGAGAATCATCCCGCGCGCTCGATGCAGGACACCTTCTACGTCGACATGAAGGACGAGGAGGGCCGCTGGCTCAACCTGCGCCCGCACACCTCGCCGATGCAGGTGCGCTATGCGCGCGCGCATGCCCGGCGCTACGCCGGTGCGGCCTCGATGCCAGAGATCCGCGTCATCGCGCCTGGGCGCACGTATCGCGTCGACAGCGACGCCACGCATTCGCCGATGTTCCACCAGTGCGAAGGGCTGTGGATCGGCGAGAACGTGAGCTTCAAGGACCTCAAGGTCGTGTTCACTGATTTCTGCCGCGCATTTTTCGAGAGCGATGACCTGCAGCTGCGCTTTCGGCCATCGTTCTTCCCGTTCACCGAGCCGTCGGCCGAGATCGACATCGCGTTCAGCAGCGGGCCGCTGAAGGGCCGCTGGCTCGAGATCTCCGGATCCGGCCAGGTGCACCCGAACGTGGTGCGCAACTTCGGGCTCGACCCCGAGCGCTACATCGGCTTCGCGTTCGGCATGGGGCCCGATCGCATGACGATGCTGCGCTACGGCGTCGACGACATGCGGCTGTTCTTCGACAGCGACCTGCGGTTCCTGTCGCAGTTCAAGTAGAGGGAAGGGCAACGATGCAATTCCCCGAGTCCTGGCTGCGCGAGTTCTGCGATCCGCCGTTGTCCACGCAACAGCTCGCCGAACTGCTGACGATGTCGGGCATGGAGGTCGAAGACCTGCGTCCCGCTGCGCCCGCGTTCACGGGCGTCGTGGTGGGCGAGATCGTCGAGTGCGAGCCGCACCCGCACGCAGACAAGCTGACCGTCTGTCGCGTGCAGGCGGGCCCGCATTCGCGCGAAGGCGCATTGCAGGTCGTGTGCGGCGCGCCCAACGCGCGCGTGGGTCTGCGGGCGCCGCTGGCGCTGGTGGGCGCGTCGTTGCCGCCCGGCGCCGACGGCCAGCGACTGGACATCCGAGTCGGCAAGCTGCGCGGGGTCGAGAGCCGCGGGATGCTGTGCTCGGCGCGCGAGCTCGGGTTGAGCGACGACCACACCGGCCTGCTCGAGCTGGCCGCCGATGCACCGATCGGTGCCGACATCCGGCCGACGCTGGCGCTCGACGACACGCTGTTCACGCTGAAGCTGACGCCGAACCTCGGTCACTGCCTCTCCGTGTACGGCGTGGCGCGTGAAGTCGCGGCGCTGACGGGCACTGCGCTGCGTACGTCGGCCATCGCGCCGGTGGTGCCGACGCTGAACGACAGGCTGCCGGTGCAGATCGAGGCGACCGATCTGTGCGGGCGCTTTTCCGGCCGCGTTGTGCGCGGGATCGATCCGCGCGCCAACACGCCGGCGTGGATGGTCGACCGATTGCAGCGTTGCGGCCAACGGCCGGTCAATGCGCTGGTCGACATCTCGAACTACGTGATGTTCGAGTACGGGCGGCCGTCGCACATCTTCGATTTCGACAAGATCCACGACCGCCTGATCGTGCGCTGGGCCAAGGCCGGAGAGTCGTTGCAGCTGCTCAATGGCCAGACCATCGAACTCGATCGCGAGGTTGGCGTGATCGCCGATTCGCAAGGCGTGGAGTCGCTGGCCGGCATCATGGGCGGCGATCCCACCGCGGTGAGCGACGGCACGCGCAACGTCTACATCGAGGCGGCCTTCTGGTGGCCCGATGCGGTGGCAGGGCGCTCGCGGCGCTTTGGCTTTAGCACCGACGCGGGCTACCGCTTCGAGCGCGGCGTCGACCCGTCGAGCACAGTGCAACACATCGAACGCATCACCGCGCTCGTGCTGCAGATCTGCGGCGGCAACGCGGGGCCGATGGACGATCAGCAGCCCAATGTGCCGCAACGGCAGCCGGTGACGCTGCGTGTCGAGCGCGCGGCCAAGGTGATCGGCATGCCGGTCACGCGGGACGACTGCCTGCACGTGTTCCAGCGGATGGGGCTACAACACCGCGCCGACGAGGGCCGCATCACCGTGACACCGCCGCCGTGGCGATTCGACCTGCAGATCGAAGAAGACCTGATCGAGGAGGTGATCCGCGTCATCGGCTACGACAAGCTGCCGTCGACCCCGCCGCGGGCGCCGGTGCGTCCGACGCGGCAGCCGGAGGCGCGACGCAGCGCATTTGCCGTGCGGCGAGCGCTGGCGCGACTTGGCTACCAGGAGACGATCTCGTTCAGCTTCGTCGAGGCGCGCTGGGAACACGAGCTGGCCGGCAACGACGACCCGATCCGCGTGCTCAACCCGATCGCAGCGCCGCTGGCGGTGATGCGATCGAGCCTGGTCGGCAGCCTGGTGGCGGCGCTCAAGCGCAACCTCGCGCAGCGCATCGATCGCGTGCGCATCTTCGAGATTGGTCGCGTCTACCGACGCGACCCCGAGGTACCACCGAGCGACGATGCGGTGGCTGGCATCGCACAGCCGGTGCGCGTGGGCGGCTTGGCATACGGCGACGCGGCGGCCACCCAGTGGGGCGTCGAGTCGCGACGAGTCGACTTCTACGACGTCAAGGGCGACCTCGAGGCGTTGCTGGCGCCGCGTCGCTTGCGCTGCGCGCCGGCGCAGCATCCGGCGCTACACCCCGGGCGCAGTGCCGAACTGTGGCTCGGCGATCGACGGATCGGCGTCGTCGGCGAACTGCACCCGCGCTGGCGCCAGGCTTACGAATTGCCGCACGCGCCCGTGGTGTTCGAGCTCGATGCGGCAGCCGTGCAGCAGCGCGGCGTGCCATCGTTTGCGCCGATCGCGCGTTTGCAACCCGTTCAGCGCGATCAGGCCTTCGTGGTGTCTGACCGGGTCGGCCACGACGAATTGCTGGCCGCGCTGCTCGATGACCCCATCGGACTGGTGCGCAGCGCCACGCTGTTCGACCTCTACCGGCCGCCCACGGGCGCCGTGGCTACGGGTGAACACAGTATGGCCGTGCGCCTGGAATTGATGGACGATGCAGCCACGCTGACCGACGAGCGGATCGAGGCTGCCCTGCGGGCAGCGCGCGAGCGGGCGCTCGAGCGGGTCGGCGCCAGACTGCGCACGTAAACGCAGCGACGAGATTCCGAGGGAACCATGACGATCGACCCAGGGGTGCCGGCAAGGCCGGTGGCGGTGCCGTCGTTGCAGACGCCGACGTTGACCAAGGCCGAGTTGTCGGAGCTGCTGTTCGAGCGCCTGGGCCTGAACAAACGCGAGTCCAAGGACATGGTCGAGGCGTTCTTCGAGCTCGTCCACGCCACGCTGATCTCGGGCCAAGACGTCAAGCTGTCCGGCTTCGGCAACTTCAACATCCGGCGCAAGGCGCCGCGGCCGGGGCGCAATCCGCGCACCGGCGAGGCGATCCCGATCAAGGCCCGCCATGTCGTGACTTTTCACGCCAGCCACAAGCTGAAATCAATCGTGCAGGGCGACACGCCGGCTGAGGGGGAGTTCGAGTAAAGTCTAGCTTTGCAGCGCCACCTCATTGATTTCAATGGAGAATGGGCTTCCCGCAATCCCGGCCAAACGCTACTTCACGATCGGTGAAGTCAGCGTGTTGTGCGGCGTGAAGCCGTACGTTCTCAGGTACTGGGAACAGGAGTTCACGCAGCTCAAACCGGTCAAACGGCGCGGCAACCGGCGCTACTACCAGCACCACGAGGTGCTGCTGATCCGCCGGATCCGTGAGCTGCTGTACGACCAGGGCTTCACGATCAGCGGCGCTCGCAACCGGCTCGCGGAACAGCCACCAGCCGGACGGACGGTGCGCAACAACGGCGATGCCGTGCTGCCGCTCGAAGCGCCGGACCAGGCGCTTGAAGCGCGCGCGGACGACCAATCGCAGAGCGACGAATTGCCGCTGCCCGAGGCGACCGAATTCGATCTCGCGCAGCTGCGTGTCGAGCTGCTGTCGATCCGCCAGTTGCTCGACGGGTAGGGCTCGAGCGCACCTCTATAATCGGCCGCTTCGTCGGGGTGTAGCGCAGCCTGGTAGCGCACTTGCATGGGGTGCAAGGGGTCGCGAGTTCGAATCCCGCCACCCCGACCAATGAAATCAACGCCTTGGCAGTGATGAGCTGCTAAGGCGTTTGGCTTTCCGAGATAGAAGGGGTCGCGAGTTCGACTCCGGCACCAAAACCAAAATGCAATCAATGCCCTAGCCGCGATGCGCCACTCGCGCGCCTGGCTTCTTGGTGGCTGCGGGGTCCACTGAGGGGTACACCAGAGGGCGGATTCCCTTGGGCGTTGCAGCATTGGTCGCCCCGGACGGCCGCGTCCAAGCCTACCGGCCGCCCTGGGACAGCGATGCGGAGGCCGGTCGGGACGATTGACTTCGGGGCGACTTATGCTGGCGCGCAGGGCGGAGCCGTCAGCGGCGCAGCCCGATCATCATGGTCAGCTCTCGCGTCGGCGACTCGACGAAGCCGTGTCTCGCGTAGAACGCCTTGGCGTCCGCGTCGATCGCGTGGCACATCAGGGCGCAGGCACCGATGATGTCAGCCGCCTGCAGTGATCGCAGCACGGCATCCTTGAGCAGCCCACTGCCGATGCCGTGACCCGACCACGCGTCATCGACCGCCAACCGACCGAGCACAACCACCGGTAAAGGGTCGGGCATGTTGCGCCGCAAGCGCGAGGGCGCCGACCTCACATCCAGCGAGCCGGCAGCCAATGCGTAATAGCCCACCACGCGATCGTTCTCGGCGCAGACGACGTAGGTGCGCGTGGCGCCGCTCGATGCGTTGGCCAGCGCACGCCGGCGCAGCCACTGGCTGAGCGCGTCGTGCCGGCAGTTGAACGACGACGTGTCGTGCCTTGCAGCGATCGGCACCGGCGGCCCGAGCGCCGCGAACTTCACTTCTCCCAAGGCGAACGTTTGGCCAGCAGCCGTTGCAGCGCGACGTTCTTGCTCAGCGGCGCGTCCATCAGCGCGATGAAGGCCTTGTACTGCTTGGGTGTCACGCTGAAGAGAGTCTGATCGAGCAACACCTGTTGTGCCTTCTCGCGCGAGGCTTCGAGCATGAACTCGGTGCGGCTCTTGCCCTGCAACTGGGCGGCACGGTCGATGAGCTCACGCTGCGAGGCCGGCGTGCGCAGGTTGATGACGGTGGAAGCGGTCGAAGTCATGCCTGCACTCTAGCAGATGTGTGGACATTGTGCATACGGCGCTCCCTGCCGGCGCAGCCGTCACGCGGAGTCGGGATCCTGCATCCATGCAGGGATGTCCCGTTGGCCGTGCAGCACCCGCCAAACGTCAATGTAGTCTGGACGTTTGACGTAGAAGACGATGTGCGGGTAGCGCTTCAGCGGCCATGCGCGAAGGCCTGGCAGGCTGAGGTCCGGCCTCGGCGCGACGTCTGTCCGACGCCATGGGAGCACGGTCCGCTCATGCCACGCGCTCTATCCGTCCACTGTACGCGGCGTCAGGTTCGAAACGAGGTCATGCAGTTGCTTCACATCGCCACGCGCACCACATGCGCTACGCCGTCGTCGACCAGCGCGACGCCGGTGCCCGACTGCAGTTCACCGTCGACGGTGACTGAGGGTGTGGCCCCGCCGGTGCGGACGACGTCGATGCGGTAGGTGGTCGCGCGGAAACGGTAGTCCACGTGATAGCCCGGCCATGCGGCCGGCAGGCACGGCCGGATGAGGAGTCGGGCCCCGGTGTCGTAGAGCCCGCACGGACGACGCCTGTGCGCTGGCAGACCAAGGCGTCTTTGTGCGGTACCGAACATGGGTGTACGCTCGTCGGGGCGCGTGGCGAGACCCCGTCTGCGCGTCGCTCGCCTGGTGTCCTTCCAATGCCGATCGGAAGGGCCTCCATGGCCGCCGCTCACGATCCCAGGAGAAATCAGCTGCTGGCCGCGCTACCGGCGGCTGACATGCAGCGTTGGCTGCCGCAACCCGAGCCGGTGACGATGCCATTGGGCCACGTGCTTTACGAGTCGGGACGCACGCTGAGCCATGTCTACTCCGTTCCTTTCTGGTGAAGTTCCGCACGATGCAGGTGAATCAACTGCGCGGGCTGCTGTACGAATTCGGCGCCACGTTTCGAGCAGGCCGCCTCGCAGGCCTGGCTGAGATTCGGGCCCGGATGGCAGAGCTCGAAGACGCGCTGCCTGGCACGATGTTATGCAGCTTGCAAGATCAGCTCAGACGCATCATTGTGCCAATCAGTCTGCTTGCCGCTCGCCCACGTGAGCCTGTAGCCCGCCGTGAACACCTTGCCCGGTAATGTGGTCGGCTTCGATTCCTGCCAACGGATGGTCACGGCCGAACCTCGGTACTGCGACTTCCTGTCGTGTGACATCATGATTCACCGGAGGTAGTAGGTGACGGCGGGGACTCTGCCGCTAACTGCGGCTCGCCACTGTTCGCCAGCCCACATACCTGGAGGGTGCGAACTCTGACGCCCACGCGCTTCCCACACAGAACCGCTGAACGCGCTGGCGGTCACGTTCGCAAGAATCACAGCCTGCCCGGTCGCGCCTGACTCGTGGTCGGCGCTGCCGTGACCGACCCAGTACGCCGTTGTCTGCGGCGCTGGCTATCGTCCAGCACCGTGCACCCGCATGCAGGGTGGTTGGTGCGGTGGTGTACAGACGGGCCAGGCGAATCCCTCGATGCTGCCCGGTGGATCCATTTCGCTCTTGGCGGGTGCACTCATGAGGATCGCGCGCAGGCTGTTGCTGTGCGCAGGGCTGCTCGCAGCTGCAGCGACCACGCTGTACCTGGCAGCGCAGGAAGCGCAAAGCGCGCGGCTGCAGGCCAGGGTGCTGAGCGAACTTGCGCGCGGCCTGCATTTCACTGTCGAATCGGGACGCAGCGAGGCGATCCGATTTCCGGGACCCGGTCCGTACGACCAGCGTCGCGGGTACACGCAGCTTCCCGCCTTCATCGAGCGGCTCACCGACCGCGGCTACGACGTCACCGCGCAGGCGCGCATGTCGCCGCGCATGCTGGCGTTCGATCAGCATGGTCTGTTTGCCACCTATCGTGAGAGCAATCAGGCCGGCCTCGTGCTGCTGGACTGTCGCGGCGAGCCGCTGTATGCCGAGCGCTTTCCGCAGCGCGTCTACGAGCGTTTCGACGCGGTGCCGCCGCTGCTCGTGGACGCGCTGCTCTTCATCGAGAACCGCGAGTTGCTGGAGCCGGGTTCGCCGCGGCGAAACCCAGCCGTCGAGTGGGACCGCCTGGCCAACGCGGTGCTCGGCAGGGCGCGCCGCACGTTCGACCCCGATCACCCAGCGCCCGGAGGCAGCACGCTGGCCACGCAGATCGAGAAATATCGCCATTCGCCGGAAGGCCGTACCGACTCGTTGAGCGACAAGCTGCGTCAGATGGCATCGGCCTCGCTGCGCGCCTATCTGGATGGCGAAGACACGCTGGCGCGGCGTCGTCAGATCGTGGTCGACTACCTCGACACCGTCCCGCTGTCGGCCCAAGCCGGCAGCGGCGAGGTCAACGGGTTGGGCGATGCGATGTGGGCCTGGTACGGGCGCGACTTCGACGAGACCAACCGGCTGTTGAGCGATGCAGGCCGCGAGGCGCTGTGGCTGCCAGCGTCGCTGCAGCGGCGCACTGGGCTGATCCTGGGGCCAGCGACGCTGCAGCAGCAGGCAGTGGCGTTCAAGCAGGCCTTGTCGCTGCTGGTCGCACAGCGGCGACCGTCGCACTACCTGGTCGCGGGCCAAACCGACCTCGCTGCGCTGACCGACAGCCACCTGCGGCTCCTGGCTGAAGCGGGCGTCATCAGCGCCGCGCTGCGGGATGCAGCACTGCCCGTTCGCTTGCGGCTGCTGCCGCACGCCCCGATGGAGATTTCGCCGTTCGCCTGGCGCAAAGCCGGCGCGACGACACGCAGCCGTTTGTCCGCCTTGCTCGATGTGCCGCGCGCGTACGACCTGGACCGTCTCGACCTGACCGTCGTGAGCAGTGTGGACGGACAGGCGCAGCGCGACACTACCCGCAGATTGCGCGCCCTGAAGGATCGTGCCGCAGCGAAAGCGGCTGGGCTGTACGGCTTTCATTTGCTGAATGAGGGTGACGATCCGGGCAAGCTCATGTTCAGCGTGAGCCTATACGAGCGCGGCGAACGCACCAACCGGCTGCGCGTGCAGACCGACAGCGGCGACCAACCGTTCGACATCAACGAAGGGGCCAGGCTCGACATGGGCTCCACCGCGAAGCTGCGCACGCTGGTCAGCTATCTCGAGCTCGTGACCGAACTGCATGAGCGATGGAGCGCGCTGGATGGCGATGCGCTGGCCGCTGTCGCTGTGCACCCGCAAGATGCGCTCGGCCGCTGGGCGCGCGGGTACCTGGCGCGCGCCCAGGACAGGAGCCTGGCGGCGATGCTTGAGGCGGCGATGGAGCGGCGCTTTTCGGCGAGCCCCGCCGAGACCTTCCGCACGGGTGGTGGGTTGCATCACTTCGTCAACTTCGATCACGCCGATGACTCGCGCATGCTCAGCGTGCGCGAAGCGCTGAAGCATTCGGTGAACCTGGTGTTCATCCGACTGATGCGCGATGTCGTGCAGCGCCACATCCACGCCGAGCCGAATGCGGCAGGTGTGCCGCAGCCCGGGCTCGGCGAGGCCGCCCGGCGCGAGCAGCTGGCACGCTTTGCCGATGCGGAAGGGCAGGTGTTCATCACCCGCTTCTTCAGAGCGTATCGAGAGCACCCTGATCGGCTGTGGCGCAGCGACAGCGCGCAGCTGGCCAGGACGCATCCGCTGCAGCAGTGGCTGCTGGGTTACCTGCGCAGTCGGCCGCAAGCCACACTCGCCGAGGCACTGGCGGCCAGCCAGCAACAACGCCAGCAGGCCTACGGGTGGCTGTTCAAGACGCGCCACGCCAGTGCGCAGGATCTGCGCATCCGCAGCCTGCAGGAGGACGCAGCCTTCGCGCAGATCCATCGCACCTGGCAGCGGCTGGGCTATCCGTTCGATTCGCTGACACCGTCGTATGCGACGGCGATCGGTGCTTCGGGCGATCGGCCGGCCGCGCTCGCTGAACTGATGGGGATCATCGCCAACGATGGCTTGCGGCTGCCAGCGCCGAGGATGGTGTCGATGGTGTTCGCACACAGCACGCCGTACGAGACCCA
>DASTZF010000132.1:0-2193 GCA_035764445.1 Burkholderiaceae bacterium | reverse complement strand
GCACTGGCACTTCGCGCCTCCGCTATTCCCGATCGCGCGCGTGCTCGGCGCCGCCCTGATCGTCGCCGGGTTGCCCATCTTGCTCGATTCGTTCGCTCGCTTCGCGTTGCAGGGCCTCGGCACACCGGCGCCCGTGATGCCCCCCAAGCGCCTCGTCGTCACCGGGTTCTATCGCTACGTCCGCAATCCGATGTACGTCGCAGTCACGGCGTTGATCGCCGGCCAGGGCCTCCTGTTCGGGAGCGTCACGGTGCTGGAGTACGGCGCGATCGTGTGGGCCGGATTCTTCTTGTTTGTTGTCGCCTACGAAGAGCCTGCGCTGGGCGACCAGTTCGCCGACGAGTACAAGCGCTACCGGGCGAACGTGAGGCGATGGCTACCGCGCATCACCCCATGGCGGGGGTAGGTGGTAAGAGCGCTGCGTGCGCGTCGTCGTCCAGCATCGCAGCCGCTACCACTATCCGAGACCGGCGCTGCTAGGCCCGCAGCCGATCCGATTGCGCCTGGCCTGTTCGAGCACTTCAACCCCGGCCAGACGCTGCCGCAGCGCTGCCGAAGCGCATCAGCGCCGGCAAGTACGACGAGCCGTCGTTCGAGATGTCGATGGCGCGCAAGCCTGGGAACAGACCTAACGTTGTCCGCTATCGGGCCAAGAGGCGCCTCTCAGGAGAGACGGCTTTGGCGGGCGCGCAGCGCTCAGCTCCCGTTGCCGAAGCCGAGGTCGTGCAGGACGCGCAGGCGACGTGCCAGCAGCTCCGGCACATCGCGGTAAAAGCTGCGAGACAGCGCCACCGGGTCGTAGCCGGGTGCGCGAGCGCGAAGTGCGGCGGCTTCAGCCCGCGCTTCGTCGACGTGTCCCATCTCCGTCAAGGCCACGGCACGCGACACGCGGCAACCCAAGTGTCCCGGGGTGCGTTCGACGCAATAGCTCGCGCTGGACAGCGCGGCCGCGTAGTCGCGCACGGCCCAGCGAATCAAGGTATCTACAGAACTCGCATGAGCAGATCGCACTGGATACAGCGGCAGCGCCTTGTCCAGGCTCGCGCGTGCCTTCTCTGCCTGCCCGTTCATGAGCTGCGAAAAACCGAGAAGGACCAGATTGTCGGCATCACCCGGCGCGAGCTTGACCGAGGCTTCGGCGGCCGCCAACCCGTCGGCGGCGCGGCCGGTGGCACTGAGCCAGAACGCCCGCGCCTGGTAGCCCAACGCCAGCCCCGGGTCGAGCTGCAGCCCACGATCGATCTGTGCCATCACCTCGTTGCCGCGGGCCGGTGACCACTCGCCGGTGATGCCGACCACTGCGTCCACTGCGTTGAGGTAGCCCAGCACGGCCCACGCGAAGGCATATTCGGGGTCGATGCGCAGCGCCTGTTCGACAGCCGCGCGGCCGGCGCGGTGGTCCTCGGGCGTGACCCGGTGCTTGGCGGCATACGCGCGTGCCGTCAGCGTGTAGGCGTCCAGTGAACTGGTCGACCTGGCGAGGACGCGCTGCTTCTCGACCCGCCAGACCGAAGTGCCCAGCGTGCTCGCCAACCGTTCGATCAGCGCCGCACGCACGGCGGGCAGCTCGGCGATGCCGATACCGTCGTCGCGCGTCCAGACAACGCGGCCGGCGTCGGCATCGACGAGTTGGGTGCGAATCCGCAACTGCTCGCCCTCGCGCCGCACGCTGCCGTCGACCAGGTAGTGGACTTGCAGCCGCTGCGCCACTTCGCGCACGCCGAGCTTGGTGATGTCGAGCTGGAAGCTCGAGCGAGCCGACACCACCGGCGCCCCGACGCTGCGCGCGAGATCGGCGATCAGATCCTCGGCGATGCTCTGGCCCAGCCCGGCATCGGCCGGTGCCACGCCCTCATCGCGGAACGCCAGCACGGCCAGCGGCGGCCGGCTGAGGTGCTCCGCAGGCCCGCTTGCGCGCGTCGGCCAGGACCACCAGACAGCCGCTCCGAGCGCGAAGACCACTCCGGAGAGCAGAGCGAGCGCCGGCGAACGGAAGCGCTGACGCGCGGGCATCGGCCGCGCCAGCGGCGCTTCGGCCGAGCCCGCGGCAGGTGCCGCATCGGCCACCAAGCGGTAGCCGCGCCGAGGCACGGTTTGGATCGCGCGGTGGTGTTTGTCACCGATCGCCCGCCGTGCGTCACCGACGGCCTGGACCACCGAGTCGTCGGTCACCACCATGCCGGGCCAGACGCG
>DASTZF010000131.1:0-8520 GCA_035764445.1 Burkholderiaceae bacterium | reverse complement strand
GGTAGGTGCCGCAGCGGCAGATGTTGCCGGCCATCGCCGAGTCGATCTGCGCGTCGGTTGGCCGCTTGTTCTTCTTCAGCAGCGCCACCGCGCTCATCACCTGGCCGCTCTGGCAGTAGCCGCACTGCGCGACGTCGTTCTTGACCCACGCATCGATCACCGCGCGACCCACCGGATCGCCGGGCTGGGCCTCGATCGTGCGCACGTCGGCACCGGCCACCGCCGACAGCGGCGTGATGCACGACCGGATCGCCGCACCGTTCATGTGCACCGTGCAGGCACCGCACAGTGCCATGCCGCAGCCGAACTTGGTGCCGGTCATGCCGAGGTTGTCGCGCAGCGTCCACAGCAGTGGTGTCGACGCGTCGGCATCGACCGACACCGGCTTGCCGTTGAGCTTGAAAGTCGTGGTCATGGAGTGTCCCGCTGAGGAAAACGCGGCAGTGTGGTCGCGTTGCCGCGCGAGTGCCCGCCGCCGGCGAATCAGACTGTGGTCAACAGGGCTTTGTGAATCCGCGCGCGATGTCGCCGGTTCGCCACACGCGATCTCAGTGCGGCGCGATCAGCAACGCCGCCAGTTGCCGCACATCGTCGAGCGCATCCAAGCGATCGATCGCATCGACCAGCCGCTCGATCTGCGCCGTCGGCAGGCGATGCGGCGCATAGGCCACGCAATCGTCGAAGCGCACGCGGTGCTGGGCATCGCTCAGCGCCGCGCCCGGAAAGCCCGGCGCGACGTCGAGCGCGCGCGTTAGCGTGCGCCCGTCGACGGTGCGCACCTCGAGATCGACCGCGGTGTGGCCGCGCGCATCGAGCGCCGGGTCGGCGACCACGTCGATGCGTTCGACCAGACGGTGAACGCGTTCGTCGTTGACCTGTTGCGGCGCGAAGTGCGCGAGCTGCGAGGCACCGCGTGCTATCGCGTTGGCGACGCAGTAGCCGGCGCTGAACTGTGCATCGACTCGCGGGTTCGCGCCGATGCGAAAGCGGTGACCGACCAGCTTGTGCGCGTACGGTGGCAGCCGCACCTGCGCCGCTGCCACCTGTTCGGCCTGCAGACCGGCGTCGGCCACCAGCGACAGCGCCAGCTCGGTCACGCCCTGCGTGACGCCGCAGCTCGGGTACTTCTTGAACACCACGCGCTGCAATCGCCACTCCGCGCCGAGGTCGTGCACGACTGCCGCTGCGTCGAAGCGGTCGCGCCCGAACAGGTGCGCGTAGCCGTAGTGGCCGGCGACGAAGTTGGGCGGCCCGGTGATGCCGCGTTGTGCCATCTGTGCGCAGTCGACGCCGGTCTCGGCGACCCAGCCCTGCACCATGCGCACCGCGAGCGTGCCGTCGACGTTGCTCTGGAAGCTGCCGCCACAGCGGTTGAACGCCAGCGCCAGCGCGTGCAACGTCTGCGTCGCCGTCAGCGCGAGCACGCGCGACGCGGCCGCGGTGGCCGCGAACACCACCAGCACGCCGGTGGGGTCGAAGCCGTCGTACTGCGACTCGGCGAGGTTCAGCCGCGACGCGACCTCGGCGCCGGCGGCCAGCGCCGCGAAGAACTGAGGCCCGCTGCAACCGCCGGCCAGTTCGGCCGCGGCGAGCGCGGCGGGCAGCAGCGACGAGCCGATGTGCGGGCCCGGCGCCATCGCGTCGCAGTAGTCGAGCGCGCGGCACAGCGTGCCGTTGAAGCGCGCGGCCGCCGCCGCGCTCAGGCGGTCACCAAACACGAACGTCGTGGCCTGGGGAGCGCCGCCGCGCTCACGCAGCAGTGCTCGCAGCGCGCCGATGCCGTCTTCGCCGGCGCCGGCCAGCGCGGTGCCGCACACCGCCATCACCATCTGACGCACGACGCGTTGCGCCGCCGGTGGCACCTCGCGCGCCTGCAGCGTGCAAACGAATTCGGCGAGTTGGTTCTCGATCGTCACCGGCAGTCCCCGCGGCGCCTGGCCGCTACGGCCCAGTGTACGCAGCGCGCACAGGGGGCGGCAGCGATCGCTACCATCGACGCCGACACATGGAGGCCACGATGATCATCGGCCATGCAGACGACGTGACAGCCGCGGTGCTCGCCGAGGCGGCACGCACAACCGACGCGCGCACGCGCGAGATCCTGAGCGCCGGCATCCGGCATCTGCACGCCTTCGTGCGCGAGGCGCGGCTGAGCGAGAACGAGTTTCGCAATCTGTGCATCGTGATCGCGCGGGTGGGCCAGGCGACGAATGCATCACACAACGAGGTGATGCTCGCCGCCGGGTCGCTGGGCGTGTCGTCGCTGGTGTGCCTGCTCAACAACGACGCAGGTGCCACCGGCACGACAGCGAATCTGATGGGGCCGTTCTGGCGCCTGGGCTCGCCGCGCACCGAGCACGGCGGCTCGATCGTGCGCTCGCCGACGCCGGGCGACCCGGTGTTCGTGAAGGCGTGGGTGCACGACCGCGGGGGCCGGCCGGTGGCCGACGCCGAGGTCGACGTGTGGCACGCGTCGCCCGAGGGCTACTACGAGAACCAGGATCCGCAGCAGGCCGACATGAACCTGCGCGGCCGCTTCACCACCGATGCCGACGGGCACTTCGCGTTTCGCACCGTCAAGCCCGCGGGCTATCCGGTGCCGGTCGATGGCCCGGTGGGCGCGCTGCTGCGCGCGCAGGGCCGCCACAACATGCGGCCCGCGCATCTGCACTTCCTGATCCACAAGCCGGGCTACAAGACCCAGTTCTCGCAGGTGTACTCGGCCGACGATCCGAACCTGGAGAGCGACGCGCAGTTCGGGGTCACGCGCGCGCTGATCGCGCACTACGAGCGGCACGGCGCGGGCGGCGCGCCGGCGGGCGATGTGACCGGGCCGTGGTATTCGCTGGAGCGCCACTTCGTGATCGAACCCGGCGACGCGTCGCTGCCCGCGCCGCCGATCACCGGCAAGGCCACCGGCCCACGGCCCGAGTTGACCGTGCTGCCCCGGCAACCCTGAGTCGTACGACGACCCGCGTGCAAACACGGTGGCCACGCCGGGACCGCCGATTGCATCATCGCGCGAGCGCCGCCCCGGCGGCAGCCACTACACAGGAGACGATCATGCGCATGGTTTTGAAGGCGCTGGCTGCACTGCTCGCGTGCTTGGCGCTGCTGCCCGCGACCGTGCTCGCCGCGTATCCCGAACGCCCGATCACGCTGATCGTGCCGTGGGGCGCCGGCGGCGGCACCGACGCGGTGGCGCGCATCCTCGCCGCGCTGATGGAAAAGGACCTCGGCCAACCGGTCAACGTGGTCAATCGCACCGGCGGCTCGGGTGTCGTCGGCCACCAGGCGATCTCGGCCGCGCCGCCCGACGGCTACACGATCGGCATGATCACGGTGGAGATCGGCATGATGCACCACCAGGGTCTGACCGATCTGAGCGGCGGTTCGTACACGCCGATCGCGCTGGTCAACGCCGACCCGGCGGGCATCCAGGTGCGCGCCGATGCGCCGTACAAGAACGTCGGCGACCTCGTCGCGGCGATCAAGGCCAACCCCGGCAAGTTCAAGGCTTCGGGCACCGGCCAGGGCGGCATCTGGCACCTGGCCATCGCCGGGTTCCTGCGCGACCAGAAGGTCGACCCCGCCGCGCTGCCGTGGGTGCCGAGCAACGGCGCCGCACCGGGCTTGAACGACCTCGTCGCCGGTGGCGTCGAGGTGGTGCCGTGCTCGCTGCCCGAAGCGCGTGCGCTGATCGAAGCGGGCAAGGTGAAGAGCCTCGCGGTGATGGATCCGCAGCCGGCGTCGTTGTTTCCGAAGGTGCCGACGCTGAAGGCCGAGACCGGCAGCAGCTGGACGATGGCCGCGTGGCGCGGCATCGCGGCGCCCAAGGGCATCCCGGCCGACGTGCAGGCCAAGCTGCTGGCGTCGCTGCAGAAGGCGCACGAGTCCAAGGAATTCAAGGAGTTCATGACCAACCGCGGCTTCGGCGTGCTGTGGGCGCCGCCAGCGGAGTTCGCATCGTTCATGGCTAAGTCCGACGCCGACCTCGGCGCGACGATGAAGGCCGTGGGCATCGCCAAATGACGACGGCGCGATCCACCAACCGCGCGCCCGAAGCTTGAAGCTCAACGACGCCGTCTTCGGCGCGCTGTTCCTCGCGCTTTCGCTGCTGGTGCTCTGGACGGTCCAGGGCTACCCGAAAATTCCCGGGCAGAACATCGGGCCAGCGGCGTTCCCGGGCGTTGTGGCCGCGGTTCTCGCGCTGTGCTCGGTGCTGCTGATCGTGCAGGGCGTGGGCGCTCGCGGCACCTCGCTGTGGTTCCAGCGCGGCGAGTGGACCAGTCGGCCGCCGCAACTGATCGCCTTCGCAGTCACCGTGCTCGGCCTCGTGTTGTACGTGGTGGCGAGCGAGCGCATCGGCTTCATCCCCACCGGCGTCGTGATGCTGCTATCGCTGATGCTCGCGCTGAGGGTGCGGCTCGTCACCGCGGTGGTCGTGTCGGTGGTCAGCACGGTGCTGATCCACTTCGCCTTTTACAAGGGGCTGCGCGTGCCGTTGCCTTGGGGTTTTCTGCCGGTGTTGTATTGAGCGCACCGATGAGCGTGTCCATCGCATGCACAGAGCTCTCGCGCGCATCGACGCGCCAGCGCATGCGCGCTCGCCATCTCGCGGCTCACCTTCGTCATGGGAGCACCACGGCATGACCTGGACCGTCATTAGCCAGGCCTTCGCACTGGTGTTCGATCCCTACGTGATGTGGATCATCCTGGCGTCGTCGCTGTTCGGACTGTTCGTCGGCGCGGTGCCCGGGCTGACTGCAACCATGGCCACCGCTCTGCTGGTCCCGGTGACGTTCTTCATTCCGCCGGTGCCGGCGGTGGCGGCGATCGTCGCCTGCACGGCGATGGCGATCTTCGCGGGCGACATTCCGGGTGCGCTGCTGCGCATCCCGGGCACGCCGGCTTCGGCCGCGTACACCGACGAGGCCTATGCGATGACCAAGAAGGGTCAGGCCGAGATCGCGCTCGGTGCCGGGCTGGTGTTCTCGGCGATCGGCGGCCTGTTCGGCACAGCGGTGCTGATCGCGTTCGCGCCGGTGCTTGCCGAGGTGGCGCTGAAGTTCTCGTCGTTCGAGTACTTTTGGCTCGTCGTGCTGGGGCTATCGGGGGCGGTGTTCATCGGCGCGTCGAGCAAGCTGAAGGCGGTGACATCTCTGATGCTGGGGTTGCTGATCTCGGCGGTCGGCCTCGACAACCCTGGCGCCCATCCGCGCTTCACGTTCGGCAACGCCGAGCTCACCGGTGGCGTCTCGCTGATCCCGGTGATGGTGGGCATGTTTGCGGTGTCCGAGATCCTGCGCTACGTGACGTCACTGCACCCGACGCCGCCGATCGCTGCCGAGAAGATCGGCAACGTGTTTCGCGGCATGTGGGAGCTGACCAAGAAGTACAAGGTGCAGCTCATTCGCGGCAGCGCGATCGGCACCGCGATCGGCATTCAGCCGGGCGCCGGTGCCGACATCGCCGCGTGGATCACCTACGCGTCGAGCAAGCGCTTCTCGAAGGAGCCGGAGAAGTTCGGCACCGGGCACGTCGAGGGGATCGTCGAGTCGGGCGCCGCCAACAACTCGGCGCTGGCCGGCGCGTGGGTGCCGGCGCTGGTGTTCGGCATTCCGGGCGACTCGATCACCGCGATCGCGATCGGCGTGCTGTACCTGAAGAACATGAACCCGGGGCCGACGCTGTTCATCAACAACCCGCAGAACATCTACGCGATCTTCCTGGTTTTCATCCTCGCCAACATCATCATGATTCCGCTCGGCTGGGCGGCGATCAAGGTCGCGAAGACCGTGCTGCGTGCCCCGCAGAGCCTGTTGATGCCCGTGATCCTGCTGTTCTGCGCGGTCGGCGCGTTCGCGATCAACAACACGGTGTTCGGCGTGCTGCTGATCCTGGTGTTCGGCTTGTTCGCCTTCGTGCTCGAGGAGAACGGCTTTCCCACTGCGCCGGCAATCCTCGGCGTCGTGCTCGGCGGCATGCTCGAGGAGAACTTCATCACCTCGATGATCAAATCCGACGGCGACCCGCTGGTGTTCTTCTCGCGACCGATCGCCGGCTTACTGGCCGCGGCGACTTTCTTGATCCTGGGCTGGCCGGTGTTCGCGCAGCTGTGGCGCAGGTCGCGCGCCTGATGTGACGAGGCGCCTGCCCAACGCGGGCGCCGAATCACGCGCCGCACGGTGCGGCGCGCGGGCTGACTCCGGAGTCGCCTACAGCGACGACTTGCGTGCCGTCTCGGCGGCCGACTTGTCGGCCACCTTTGTCGTGCCCTGCGACTTCTTCGACGCCACGGCCTTGGTGGCCGGTGCCTTCACGGGGGCCTTGGCTTCGGCGGCCGGCTTGTCCTGCGTGTTCGCGGCCTCTTTCGAGTCATCGGCCGGGCAAGCCAGCGCACCGGCACCGATGAAGGCGAGCGCGATTGCAAACAGCTTCATGACAGCCTCTGCGAAGTGGTACGGGCGCAAGCCTAGGCCGGATCGCGTCGCCGATCAAGCCCCTCTTGCCTTGTCGCGCCGCGCGCCGACCGCGGGTGCGCGCGTGGAGCCGCGCTTGGCCGCGGCAGCGGTCCCGCGCAGCCACGGCAGCTTGCGGCCCGAGGCCAGCACCTGCTCGATGTCATCGCGTGCGCTGTCGATCAGCTTCAGGCTCGCTCGCTCGGCGGCTTGGGGCCGGTGCGCGGTCACCGCATCGAGAACCGCGCGGTGCAACGGCAGCGACGACGCCGGCCCGTCGAGCAAGGTGGTCGACACCTCGAAACTGGTGCGCAGCAGTGCGCCGATCGCCTTGCTCATCTGCACCATCATGCGGTTGCCGCCGGCGCGCAGCAGCCCCTGGTGGAAACGCAGGTCGTTGGCGACGTAGTCGCCGCCGTGCTCGATCGCCTGCCTCATGCCGGCGTAGGCCGCCTCGATCTCGGCGATGTCGCGCGCGGTAGCACGCTCTGCCGCCATGCGCACCGCGGCCGGCTCGATCACGCGGCGCAGCTCCTGCAGGTCGCGCAGGAATTCGCGCGTCAATCCCGCGTGGGTCTGCCAGCCGACGACGTCGGGATCGAACCAGTTCCAGTTGTCCGACGGCAGCACGCGCGTGCCGACCTTCGGGCCGGCGACCAGCAGGCCCTTGGCGGCGAGCGACTTCACCGCCTCGCGCACCACGGTGCGGCTGACACCGAACTCGTCGCACAGCAGCGGCTCGGGCGGCAGCGTGGCGCCCACCGCGTAGCGGCCGGCGACGATCGCCTCGCCGAGGCGGTCGACCGTGTGGCCGTGCACGTTCTTGATCGCCGCGGTCGCGCGCGGCAGCATCTGCTTGCGCAGCGGCTTCGGTGCGTCACTGCGCATGCGGCAGGCTCCGCAACCACGCGAGCGCGTCTTGCACCAGCCGCTGCGGGTCTTGCGTGATGTCGAGCCGCAACGCCAGCTCGTCCGGTTGCGGCGGCTCGAGCGTCGCCAGCTGGCTCGCCAACAGCGACGGCGGCATGTAGTGGCCGCTGCGTCCGGCCATGCGCTGCGCCAGCACCTCGGGCGCCCCCGCGAGATACACCAGCGCCAGGTCGGCCGCCTGCGAGCGCAGGATGTCGCGGTAGCTGCGCTTGAGAGCCGAACACGACAGCACGACATCGCGCCCTTCACGCCGGGCGGCGGCCAACTGCTCGCGCAGCGTCTGCAGCCAGCCCTGG
Source organism: Burkholderiaceae bacterium (assembly GCA_035764445.1). GTDB lineage: Bacteria > Pseudomonadota > Gammaproteobacteria > Burkholderiales > Burkholderiaceae_C > JAEUPI01. Next base: position 833 of record DASTZF010000131.1, on the reverse strand, counting down.
CGGTCGGCGTCGGTGAGCGCGATGCCGGCAGCCATGCGAGCGACGTTGGCCACCGGATGGAAGCTGTCGCCTTCGAGGAACGTCGCATGCAGCTGCCGCGCGAGCGCCGCGCCGACCGTGCTCTTGCCGCTGCCGGAAACGCCCATCACGACGACCGGTCGCACGAGTCAGCGGCGCCCGGCGGCCCGCAGCCGCTGACGAGCCCTCTCGGGGGGCAGATAGCGGAGCGAGGCGCCATCGCGCTTCATCGACGTCAGCTCAGCCGCTTGCCGCTGGCGCGATCGAACACGTGCGCATGGGCCGCCGCGACGCTCAAGTGCACCGTGTCGTCGGGCTGCGCGGTGGTGCGCCCGTGCATCACCAGCGTCAGCTGCGCATCGCCCACCTGCACCAGCAGCTCGGTCTCGGCACCGGTGGGTTCGACCACGAACACCTTGGCCGCGATGCCGGTGTCGGACAAGCTCAGGTCGCCCGGCCGCACGCCGTAGCTCACCGCCTGGCCGTCGCTCCCGGCGGCGGTGCTCGGCACCGGCCAGCGCGAACCCAGCGCCTCGACGTAGGCGCCGTCGGCGCCGCGGCGCAGCGTGCCGGGCAACACGTTCATCGCCGGCGAGCCGATGAACTGCGCGACGAACAGGTTCCCCGGCTTGTCGAACAGCTCCAGTGGCGTGCCGATCTGCTCGACGATGCCGTCGTGCATCACGACGATGCGGTCGGCCATCGTCATCGCCTCGATCTGGTCGTGCGTGACGTAGACCGTGGTCGTCTTCAGCCGCTGGTGCAGCGCCTTGATCTCGGCGCGCATCGCCACCCGCAGCTTGGCGTCGAGGTTC
>DASTZF010000130.1:0-3362 GCA_035764445.1 Burkholderiaceae bacterium | reverse complement strand
TTGCGCGCCGAGTAGCTCGACAGGAAGTAGCTCTGCACCACGCCGCCGTCGACCACGCGGCGCCTGCTCGTTCGAACGCCCTCGTCGTCGAACGGAGCACTGGCTTTGCCCTTGGGCTGGTGCGGATCCTCGTCGAGATCGAGGTGGTCGGCCATCACCGGCTTGCCGAGGCTGTCGAGCAGGAACGTCGCCTTGCGGTACAGGGCGCCCCCACTGGTGGCCTGAACGAAGCTGCCAACCAGCCCGGCGACCAGCGGCGACTCGAACAGCACCGGCACCTCGCGCGTGCCGACCTTGCGGGCGTGCAGGCGAGACAGCGCGCGCTCGGCCGCGTAGCGGCCCACTGCCTCGGGCGACGCCAGTTCCGACGCGTCGCGCATCGAGCTGTACCACGCGTCCCGCTGCATGCCCGCACCGCGACCGGCGATCGGCGCCACCGATATCGAGTGACGCGAGCTGGCATAGCCGCCGCGGAAGCCTCTGCTATTGCCTGACCAGAAGTGCGACTGCTGCGCCGACACGCCAGCGCCTTCGGAGTTCGTGATGCCGCGATCGGTGGCAAAGGCAGCTGCCTCGCAGCGTCGCGCGAGCTCCGCCGCGGCATCGGCATCGACGGCCCACGGATGGAACAGGTCGAGATCGAGTGCCGCCTCATGCCGTGTCGCGATGTCCTCCGGTTCCGGCAGACCGGCCGCTGGATCCTCAGCCGTGAAGCGCGCGATGTCGTACGCCGCGCGCACAGCCTGAACGACAGCCTCGCGCGAGAAGTCCGAACTGCTGGCATTGCCGCGCCGCTGGCCGACAAACAACGTGACACCGAGCGACTTGTCGCGATTGCGCTCGACGGTCTCGAGCTCGCCTTTGCGCACCGACACCGACAAGCCGCAGCCTTCGGACACCTCGACCGCCGCTTCGCTGGCACCCAGGCTCTGTGCGTGACGCAGCACGTCCTCGACCAGCGACTGGAACTGCTCGCGAGGATAGGCAAAGCCTTGCCGGTCGGAAGCGGTTGACATGGGAATGCGGCATGGCCCGCGGCCACGCACGATAGCGGAGCGCAACTATCATAACGACCCCGTCCGTCGTACCGCCCTCGCCCCTCGACGCTCATGCGCTCTGCGAAGCAGCCCGCCGTTGCGCCGGACGACCCCGTCGAGCAACGGCCGAGCAAGACCGCGTTGAAGCAACAAATGCACGAGCTGCAGGAGCTCGGCCACGCCCTCGCCCAACTACCCGCCGAGCGACTCCACGCATTGCCGCTGCCGGAACGGCTGCACGAAGCAATCGACGAGTTCAAGCGCACGCGCTCGCACGAAGGCCGCCGCCGCCAGCTGCAGTTCATCGGCAAGCTGATGCGCAGCGTCGATCCCGAGCCTCTGCGCGCTGCGGTGGCCGCCGAGCGGCTCGGTCCGGCGACCGAGGCGTTGCAGCTGCACGAAGTCGAGCGCTGGCGCGTCGAGCTTGCCAACGACGACGACGCGCTCGATCGGTGGTCGAGCAGCCACCCCGACAGCGACCTGCGACGGCTGCGCACGTTGGTGCAGGCTGCGCGCCGAGAAGGTCAGCTGCCGCCGCAGCAGCGCCATGGACGCGCGTGGCGGGAGCTGTTCCAGTTCGTCAAACTCGCGCTTGCGCAGCACGATTGATCAGCCATGAACGACCATCAAGACCCAGTACGCATCGGATTGGTGTCGGTCAGCGACCGCGCCTCTTCCGGCGTCTACGAGGACAAGGGCTTGCCGGCATTGCAGCAGTGGCTGCAGCGCGCGCTGCGCAACCCGCTGCAGTGGGAGACGCGGCTGATTCCGGACGAGCAGGCGCAGATCAGCGACGCGCTGCGCGAGCTCGTCGATCGCGCGCGCTGCGACCTCGTGCTGACAACCGGTGGCACCGGCCCGGCGGCGCGCGACGTGACACCCGAGGCCACGCTGGCGGTCAGCGATCGCGTGATGCCTGGCTTCGGGGAGCAGATGCGCCAGATCTCGCTGCACTTCGTGCCCACCGCGATCCTGTCACGCCAGGTGGCGGTGATCCGCGGCCGCGCTTTGATCATCAACCTGCCGGGGCAGCCGAAATCGATCGCCGAGACGCTCGAAGGAATGCCCAAGGCTGTGCCACCGGTCCCAGGGATCTTCGCCGCCGTGCCGTACTGCATCGATCTGATCGGCGGCCCGTATCTCGAAACCGATCCCGCGGTGTGCACAGCGTTCAGGCCCAAATCGGCGCAGCGTGCACCGAGGGATTCAAAGGCCTGACCGGAGCGCTCGGCGTTGCGGGCATCCAGAGCCTGCGCGACGCGTGTCACGCGTCTTGATGCACGCTACTTGACCAGCCGGTTCAGCGCGGCGGCGTCGAAGGTCTCGGTGGTGTGCGCATCCTGCGGCACGCAGTCGACGGCCGGCAGCTCGCGAGCGCGCTCCGACAGCTTCTCGATCGCCTGCCACAGCAGCGCGATCTGGTGCTCGTGTCCGGCAGCGTTGTCGATCAAGCCCTTCATCGCCAGCGCCACGGGGTCGTCGCCCTGGGTCACGCCGTAGGCGGAGAACCCCATCTTTGCTGCCGCCTGCTCGCGCTGTGCGTCGCCGCCCTTGACCACGATGCGCGCCGGTATACCCACCGCGGTGGCACCGGCCGGGACGGGCTGCAGCAACACCGAGTTGGCACCCACACGCGCGCCGTCGGCGACCGTGAAGCCACCGAGTACCTTGGCGCCGGCGCTGACGATGACCCCACGGCCCAGCGTGGGGTGGCGCTTGGCACCCGGCGTCAACGACGTACCACCCAGCGTGACGCCTTGATAGATGGTGCAGTCGTCACCGACCTCGGCGGTTTCGCCGATCACCACCCCCATGCCGTGATCGATGAACACGCGGCGGCCGACTTTCGCGCCCGGGTGGATCTCGATGCCGGTGATCCAACGACTCACGTGCGAAATGAATCGGCCGAGCCATTTCAATTCACTCGTCCAGGCGCCATGCGCCCAACGGTGCAGCACCAGCGCATGAAGACCCGGATAACACGTCAGCACCTCCCACGTCGAACGGGCGGCTGGGTCGCGCTCGCGGATGCAGGCGATGTCTTCGCGCAGGCGGTCGAACATCTGTGGGTGCTCACGGGTCGTGGCGGGCCACGCGAGTGTATGCGTGCGGGGCCAACCCTGCCCGCAAACCAGGATTTCAGCGCACGTGGCGCCGGGCGGCACGCGCGATGCCGCGCAGGATGTGCAGCTCCTCACGTCGCAACTGCGCGCGATTGAGCAGCTGGTTCAAGCGCGGCATCAGCAGCTTGGGTGCCGCGGGGTCGAGGAAGCCGATCGCCTGCAGCACCTCCTGCCAGTGCGCCAGCGCGGCCTGCACCTCGGC
>DASTZF010000129.1:0-2054 GCA_035764445.1 Burkholderiaceae bacterium | reverse complement strand
AAGAGGGCAGCCGGTGCGCCAGGTGCGTCACTGCGTTGGACAACGGGTATCCGAACGCTGCGACGAGTCCGAGGAAAGCAATCGCCGCGATCACTACGACGACGGCTACCGCGAGTCCCCTTCGACGTTGTCCCAGCCGTCGTGGAATTTGAGGTGGCGGTCCCCCGCCTGACGCCTGCCTTGCGGTAGGGGTTGGGCGACCGCCAAGTCGACCCGACAAGAAGGGGACCGCTGTGAAGAAGAACTACCAGACGATCGATGCTGCCGCGACCGCGCTCGGTGCGCCGGCTTCGGTGACGGTGGCGATCGGTGAGGTGATCGCCGATGTGCGCGAAGGGCTGCTGGCGATGGCCGTCGGCACCGGGCTGCAGGTGATGGTCGCGATGATGGCTGAGGACCTGACCGCGGTGTGCGGACCGAAGGGCAAGCACGATGCGAACCGGACAGCGACCCGGCACGGCAGCGAGGACGGCAGTGTCACCCTCGGCGGGCGGCGGGTGCCGATCGTCCGGCCGCGGGTGCGCGCAGTCGACGGCTCTGGGGAGTTGCCGGTGCCCAGCTACGAGGTGTTCAGCAGCACCGAGGTGCTGGGCCGGATGGCCATGGACAAGATGCTGGCCGGGATCTCCACCCGGGGTTGGCAGGCCGGGCTGGAGCCGGTCGGCGAACAGGTCGAACAGCGCGCGACGGGCACGAGCAAGTCGGCGATCAGCCGCCGCTTCGTCAAAGCCACCGAGACCGCGCTGGGCGAACTGCTGGCCCGCCCGCTGGGCGAGCTGGACCTGGTCGTGTTGATGATCGACGGCGTGCACTTCGGCGAGCACGTCTGCGTCGTCGCGCTCGGCATCGGCATCGACGGCACCAAGTACCCGCTGGCGCTGGTCGAAGGCGACACTGAGAACACCACGGTCGTGAAGGATCTGCTGACCGGGTTGCGCAAGCGGGGCCTGGACACCACCAGGCCGATCTTGGTGGTGATCGACGGGGCGAAGGCGCTCAAGGCCGCGGTCAGCGCTGTGTTCGATCACCCGATCATCCAGCGTTGCCAGATCCACAAGATCAGAAACGTGACCGATCGGCTGCCCGACCAGCTCGCCTCGACGGTCGGCAAGCGGATGCGGGCCGCCTACCGGTCCGGCTCGGCGTTGGCCGCCGAGGCCCAGCTCGACGCGTTGGCCAAGCAGCTGCAGCGCACCCATCCCGGCGCGGCCGGGTCGCTGCGCGAAGGCATGGCCGAGACGCTGACCGTGCTACGCCTGAACGCGCCGCCCACCCTGGCGCGCACGCTGCGGTCCACGAACAGCATCGAGTCGATGATCTCCATCGCCCGCACCCACTCCCGCAACGTCAAGCACTGGCAGGGCGGGCAGATGGCGCTGCGCTGGTGCGCCGCCGGCATGGCCGAAGCGGGCAAGCAGTTCCGCCGCGTCAACGGCCACCTACACCTCGCCGCGCTGCGCAAAGCACTCGACGAGCATGTCGCCGCCGAAACTGTCGGCGCCATGCGTCAAGATAACAACGTGATCGCCGCATGACGATCACGCGGCCCGCCACCGAAAATCAACGACGAGCGGGACATCGTCCCCAATCGCGTCGCCTGCTCGGTGCCGAGTGGCTTCCCCCGTGGGATGCTCACGACGCAGGCGGACACGGTCAACGCCGACCTCGTTGCCTTCGCGCAGTCCTGAAAGTCCACTCAGATATGACGATCTACACACCCGAGCTCGTCCAACGGAACGCTACGTTCGCCGCCGGCCGAGCATTCAAGGGTCTTCCGTTCCCGGCCAACCCGGCGCTGCGGGTGATCGGGTGTGTCGACTCTCGGGTCGAGCCCAGCGACGTGCTGGGACTCAAACTCGGTGAGGCAGTCGTCATGCGCAACATCGGCGGCCGTGTGACCCCCGAGGCTCTGCGCTCGTGGGGCACTGCTGGGCCGCCTCGGCTCCGGCCCGCCGCCCAACGAGGGACAGCTGGCGATCCTGCACCACACCGACTGCGGGATCCGTCGCCTGGCCAACTACCCCGAGCAGTTGGCCGCTTTCTTCGAGATCCCC
>DASTZF010000128.1:0-32890 GCA_035764445.1 Burkholderiaceae bacterium | reverse complement strand
ATGTAGGTGATGGTCGAGTTGCACGACGCGGTCGACAGGAATCCGGGGTCGTAGGTGAACTTGCCCGTCTGCGCGTACAGCTTGCGGATGTCGAGCACGTCCGGGCCGACGCTGCCCTTGTAGATCGGCAATTCCATCGCTGGACTGCCGTCGGAGAACGACAGGGTGGCTTTGACGTGTGACGGGGTCATCATGGCGGTTCCTTGTTGGCTTGTTCGGTACTCTACGCCGGTGCACGCGGCCGCATCTGCGCCAGCACCTCGCGCACCGCGGGGCGGTCGAGGTTGCCAGCCGGCTCGCGGCGCGCCAGCAGCAGGTCGAGCAGGTCGTTGTCGGGCAGCTCCATCAGGGCGCTCAGGCCGTCAGCCTGGCGCTGCGTGATGCACGAACCGTGCCGGGCGAAGAAGCGCTCGATCAGCAGATCGTTCTCGAGCAGCCCGCGACGGCAGCGCCACTTCAGCCGGTTCAGCGCGACGGGGTCGAGCGCGGAATCCATGGCGTCACCGGCGACCAACGGCTACACCGCGCGCCGGACCATCAGCTCCTTGATCTTGCCGATCGCCGCGGTGGGGTTCAGGCCCTTCGGGCAGACGTCGACGCAGTTCATGATGCTGTGGCAGCGGAACAGGCGGTACGGGTCTTCGAGGTTGTCGAGCCGCTCGCCGGTGGCCTGGTCACGGCTGTCGGCGATGAAGCGGTAGGCCTGCAGCAGCCCGGCCGGTCCGACGAACTTGTCGGGGTTCCACCAGAAGCTCGGGCAGCTGGTCGAGCAGCTGGCGCACAGGATGCACTCGTACAGGCCATTGAGCTCGTCGCGCTGTTCGGGGCTCTGCAGGCGCTCCTTCTCGGGCGGCACCTCGTCGTTGATCAGGTACGGCTTGATCGAGTGGTACTGCTTGAAGAACAGCGTCATGTCGACGATCAGGTCGCGCACCACCGGCAGCCCCGGCAGCGGCTTGAGCACGATCGGGTCCTTCAGCCGCCGCAGGTTGGTCAGGCACGCCAGGCCGTTCTTGCCGTTGATGTTCATCGCGTCGGATCCGCAGACACCTTCGCGACACGAGCGGCGGAAACTCAGCGTGGGGTCGATCGCCTTCAGTTTGATCAGCGCGTCGAGCAGCATTCGCTCGGAGCCATCGAGGTCGAGCGTCAGGGTCTGCATCTGCGGCGGCTGGTCGCGGTCGGGGTCGTAGCGGTAGATCTGGAACGTCCGCTGCTTGAGGTTGACCACGCGCTCGAAGCGCGAGTTGAGGTAGGTGCTGTCGGAGGCGTTCATCAGAAGGTCCTCACCTTGGGCGGGATCGAGCCCACGCTCAAAGGCTTGAGCTGCACCGGCTTGTAGTCGAGCCGGCTGCCCTTGCTGAACCACAGCGTGTGCGTCAGCCAATCGCGGTCGTTGCGGCCCAGCGGGTGGTCGGGGTCGTCGGCCGCGCGCTCGTAGTCCTTGACGGTGTGCGCGCCGCGGCACTCCTTGCGCGCGGCGGCCGATGCAATCGTGGCCTGCGCGCACTCGATCAGGTTCTCGACCTCGAGCGCCTCGACGCGCGCGGTGTTGAACACCTTCGACTTGTCCTTCAGGCCAATCGCCTCGGAGCGCCGCCGCAGTTCGACCACCTTGGCCACGCCTTCGTCGAGCAGCGCCTGCGTGCGGAACACACCGGCATGCTGTTGCATCGTCGAGCGGATGTCATTGGCGACGTCCTGCGCGTACTCGCCGTCGCCGGCGCCGTCGAGCCGCGACAGCCGCGACAGCGGCTGGTCGGCGGCATCGGCGGGCAGCTCCTTGTGCGCCCTGGGCGCCTTGGCCAGCAGCTCGACGATGTGGTCGCCCGCCGAGCGTCCAAACACCAGCAGATCGAGCAGCGAGTTCGTACCCAGGCGATTGGCACCGTGCACGCTGACGCAGGAGCATTCGCCGACCGCGTACACGCCGGAAATCACCGTGTTCGGGTCGCCGTTCTTCGGCGCCACCACCTGGCCGTGGATGTTGGTCGGGATGCCGCCCATCTGGTAGTGCAGCGTCGGCACCACCGGGATCGGCTCCTTCGTGATGTCGACGTTGGCGAAGTTGTGGCCGATCTCGTACACCGACGGCAGCCGCTTCAGGATGTCCTTCACCCCGATGTGCGTCATGTCGAGGTGGATGTAGTCCTTGTTGGGGCCGCAGCCGCGCCCTTCCTTGATCTCCTGGTCCATGCAGCGCGAGACGAAGTCGCGCGGCGCCAGGTCTTTCAGTGTCGGCGCGTAGCGCTCCATGAAGCGCTCGCCGTCGATGTTGCGCAGGATGGCGCCCTCGCCGCGGCAGCCCTCGGTGAGCAGCACGCCGGCACCGGCCACGCCCGTGGGGTGGAACTGCCAGAACTCCATGTCCTCCAGCGGCAGCCCGGCGCGCGCGGCCATGCCGAGGCCGTCGCCGGTGTTGATGTAGGCGTTGGTCGACGCCGCGTAGATGCGCCCGGCGCCGCCGGTGGCCAGCAGCGTGCACTTGGCCTGCAGGATGCTGACCTCGCCGGTCTCCATCTCGAGCGCGACCACGCCGAGCACGTCGCCGTCGGCGTCGCGCACCAGGTCCAGCGCCATCCATTCGACGAAGAACTGCGTGCGCGACTGGACGTTCTGCTGATAGAGCGTGTGCAGCATCGCGTGGCCGGTGCGGTCGGCCGCTGCGCAGGCGCGCTGCACCGGCTTCTCGCCATAGTTGGCGGTGTGGCCACCGAACGGGCGCTGGTAGATCGTGCCGTCGGCGTTGCGGTCGAACGGCATGCCGAAGTGCTCGAGCTCGTACACGACCCTCGGCGCCTCGCGGCACATGAATTCGATCGCGTCCTGGTCGCCGAGCCAGTCGCTGCCCTTGACGGTGTCGTAGAAGTGGTAGTGCCAGTTGTCCTCGCTCATGTTGCCGAGCGAGGCGCCGATGCCGCCCTGCGCGGCGACCGTGTGCGAGCGTGTCGGGAACACCTTGGACAGCACCGCGACGTTCAAGCCCGCGCGCGCGAGCTGCAGCGACGCGCGCATGCCGGAGCCGCCGGCGCCGATAACGACGACGTCGAATTTGCGTCTAGCAATCGATGAGTTCATGCCCGTCTCAAAGTCTCCACAGCACCTGCAGTGCCCAGCCGGTGCAGCCGAGCAGCCAGACGATCGTGGCCAGGTGCAAGGCCAGGCGCAACCACACCGGCTTGATGTAGTCCATCCAGATGTCGCGCATGCCGACCCACGCGTGCACCGCCAGCGCGACGATGACGACGAAGGTGGCAAAGCGCATCCACTGCTGCGAGAAGATCGCCGACCAGCGCAGGTAGCCGAGCTTGGGGCCCACCAGCAGCTGCACGATCAGCAGCAGCGTGTACAGCGCCATCAGCAGCGCGGTGACGCGCTGGCTCAGCCAGTCGCGCAGGCCATAGTGCGCGCCGACGACCAGGCGCTTGGAACCGTAGTTGCTGTCCATGCCGGCCGCCTCAGTACAGCCCGAACAGCTTGGCGCCAAGCACGACGGTCAGCACGAGGCTGACGCCCAGCGTGACCAGCGCCGAGATGTGGCCTTGCTGCAGGCCGACGGCGGCGTGGCTCAGGTCCATCCACAGGTGACGCAGGCCGGCGATCAGGTGGTGCAGGTACGCCCAGATCAGCGCCAGCACCACCAGCTTCAGCAGGAACGCCGGCACGAAGCCGATGCCGGCGATGAAGGCGCTGCTGAAACGCTCGTACGACACCTCGCTGGTCAGGCTGACGTCGAGCAGCCACACCACCAGCGGCAGCAGCACGAACATCAGAGCGCCGCTCGCGCGGTGCAGGATCGATACGATGCCCGCGGGCGGCAGGCGGTAGGCGACGATCTGCGACACGTGAATGTTGCGATAGACCGGGCGCTTCTTCTGCTCGTTTGCCATGGATTGCCTGCCCTCGCTGCCGAAACCGAATGATTTTATTTCAACCCCGCCAGCTGACCGCCGGCTTGCGGCATCGCCGCGGTGGGCGCCGGTCACTGCAGCTCGTTGCGGTAGTGGTGCGCGTCGGTGCGGTACAGGCCGCGCCGCAGCTCGACCGGCCGCTCGCCGAACGTCATCGAGCGGCGCTCGACGCTGAGCAGGGGAGAACCGGTAGCCACCTCGAGCAGCGCAGCGGCTTCGGCGCCCGCAGACACAGCGCGAATCTTCTCCTCGGCGCGGATCATCTGCACGCCGAATGCCGTCTCGAACAGCGCGTACATCGGGCCTTTGTAGGCCGCCAGCCGCTCGGCGGTCAGGTCCTTGAACAGGCGGCCGGGCAGCCAGATGTCGTCGAGCACGACGGGCTGACGCTCGGCCAGCAGCAGACGCCGCACGAAGACCACCGAATCGCCGCTCCTGAGCTCCAGCGATCGCGCGACGTCGGCGCTGGCGCGCATGCGTCGGCAATGCAGCAGACGGCGCTGCAGCTCCCGGCCGCTGCCGTCGTCAGCGGCCAGACGCAGAAAGCGGTAGCGCGTGGTCTGTTCCGCATGCGTGGCGACGAAGGTGCCCTTGCCTTGACGCCGCGTCAGCAGGTTCTCGGCCGCCAGGTCGTCGATCGCCTTGCGCACCGTGCCCTGGCTGACGCCGAAGCGATCGGCCAGCTCGAACTCGCTGGGAATCATCTCGCCGGGCTTCCAGACGCCGGCCTGCATATCCTGCGTGATCAGCAGCTTGATCTGGCGGTACAGCGGCCTGAACTCAGCGTCGCCGCCGCGGGGTGCTCGCGCGGGCTTGTGCTGGCGCTTGGGCAACGGACTCATGGCCGCCATTGCAGCACAGGCGCGCGCTCGCTGACCTACACTTCTCCTTCCGACGCGTCGCAACCGCAGCGCCGCGTCAGGCCGTTCATCTTCGCTGGAGTCCGTTCATGAGCAAGAAGCCCGTCCGCGTGGCCGTCACCGGCGCCGCCGGTCAGATCGGTTATGCCCTGCTGTTTCGGATCGCCGCTGGCGAGATGCTGGGCAAGGATCAACCCGTCGTCCTGCAACTGCTGGAGATTCCGGACGAGAAGGCGCAAAAGGGACTCAAGGGCGTGATGATGGAGCTCGAGGACTGCGCCTTCCCGCTGCTGGCAGGCATGCAGGCGTTCAGCGACCCCACCGCCGCGTTCAAGGACACCGACTACGCGCTGCTGGTGGGTGCGCGCCCGCGCGGCCCCGGCATGGAGCGCAAGGACTTACTGGCGGCCAACGCGCAGATCTTCACCGCGCAGGGCAAGGCGCTCAACAATGCAGCCAGTCGCAACGTGCGCGTACTGGTGGTCGGCAACCCGGCCAACACCAACGCCTACATCGCGATGAAGTCCGCGCCCGACCTGCCGGCCAAGAACTTCACCGCGATGCTGCGCCTGGACCACAACCGCGCCGCATCGCAGATCGCCGCCAAGACCGGCAAGCCGGTGTCGACGATCGAGAAGCTGTGCGTGTGGGGCAACCACTCACCGACCATGTATGCAGACTACCGCTTCGCGACCATCGACGGCCAATCGGTCAAGGACATGATCAACGATCAGGCATGGAACAAGGACACCTTCCTGCCCACGGTCGGCAAGCGCGGTGCGGCGATCATCGAGGCGCGCGGACTGTCGTCGGCAGCGTCGGCGGCCAACGCGGCGATCGATCACATGCGCGACTGGGCGCTCGGCACCAGCGGCAAGTGGGTCACGATGGGCGTGGCCTCCAAGGGCGAATACGGCATCCCGAAGGACGTGATGTTCGGCTACCCCGTCACCTGTGCCGGCGGTGAGTACAGCATCGTTGCCGGATTGCCGATCGATGCCTTCAGCCAGGAGCGCATCAACCTCACGCTGAAGGAACTGCAGGAAGAGCAGGAAGGCGTCAAGAACCTGCTGTGATGCGGGCCGCGCCGTGACTTCCGTGTTCGTCTCGCCCCGCGACGTCTTGTTCGCCGACGGCGACCTGGCGCCGGCGATTCCGGTGTGCGACCACTATTGTGGCGTCGAGGAGCGGATGCGCAAGAGCCTGGCGCTGCAGGTCGAGCTGGGCCCGGTGTTCGACGTCACCTTCGACTGCGAAGACGGCGCGCCGATCGGCCGCGAGGCTCAGCACGTGCGCATGGCGGTGGACTTGCTGATGTCCAGCGAGAACCACTTCAACCGCGTCGGCGTGCGGGTGCACCCGACGGACCACCGCGCGTTCGCCGACGACGTCGACACGCTGATGAAGCAGGCCGGCGAGCGGTTGCCCTACGTCATGGTGCCCAAGCCGCGCGACCTGGCCGACGCCAAGCAGGCGATCAAGGCAATCGACGCGGCAGCGACGCGCCACGGCGTGCGAGTGCGGCCGGCGCTGCACTTCCTGATCGAGACGCACGGCGCGCTGCGCGACGTGTTCGCGATCGCCGCGCTGCCGCGCGTGCAGTCGCTGTCGTTCGGGCTGATGGACTTCGTGTCGGCGCACCAGGGTGCGATTCCGGTCAGCGCGATGAGCGCGCAAGGGCAGTTCGAGCATCCGCTGGTGCGGCGGGCGAAGCTGGAGATTGCCGCCGCCTGCCACGCCGCTGCGAAGGTGCCGTCGCACAGCGTGGTCACCGAATTCAAGCACGTCAAGGCGGTTCAGGAGGCGGCCACGCGCGCAATGCACGAATTCGGCTACACGCGCATGTGGAGCATCCACCCGTCGCAGATCGAGCCGATCGTCGACGTGTTCGCACCGACGGTGGCCGAACTCGACGAGGCGATCGAGATCGTCGGTGCGGCCGAGGCGGCGCAGTGGGCGCCGATCCGCCACCGCGACACACTGCACGACCGCGCCAGTTACCGTTATTACTGGCAGGTGATTGAACGCGCGCGCCGTACGCGACAACCTTTGCCGGCCGAGATCGAGCAGGCGTGGTTCGGCGCCCGCTGAAGCGGCTGTTCACACGGAGACGACGATGGGCAACGCCATGCAGTGGGACAAGACGGGTCGGCACAACACTCGCGCGATGCGCGCTGCAGGTGCCTTGGTCACGGCCATGCTGGCCGCCGTGCCGCCGGCCTGGGCTGCCGATCAGCAGACCAAGCCAGTGAGTCCCGCTGCCAACAAGCAGCAGCGCGAGGACCGGGCCAAAGGGCTGGCATTGGGCCAGGAGACTGCGCAGCGCGTCAGCGAGGCGCAGTTGCGCATCGCCGATCGCGTGCTCACCGGCGATGCGGCGTGCGAATTCAATCAGACGGTCAGCGTGCTGCCGATCAACGGTCAGCCGGGCTACTTCCGGCTCACCTACAAGAAGACCGCCTACACGGTGATCCCGGAAGAAACCAGCAGCGGCGCGATACGCCTCGAGGACAAAAAGGCCGGCATCGTGTGGCTGCAGATCCCCTCGAAGTCGATGCTGATGAACGCGCGCGTCGGTCAGCGCATGGTCGATGGCTGTATGCACCCCGAGCAACGCGCGGCGGTCTCGGCGGCCGAAGGCGCCGGCACCGCGGGGCGCAAACCCTAGCGTTCGCGCTACTCGCGCGCCGCGGCGCGCACGCGATCAGCGGTGAGAGGCTGTTACGAATCGGCTGGGGCGTGCACTCGACTCGTGCGCTCGCTGCGCAGGTCGTGACACAAATGCCCACTCGTCGTTTCATGGGTCGCTTTCGTGGAAAGTGACACGGGCCTATTTGCGCGCCGAATCAACTTGCAACGCAAAACGCGAGGTGTCCCCGAAAGAATGGATCTCGCTTGTGCTTCCCACTCAAGGAGAGATCCAATGAAACGCCTGTCAATTGCCATCGCCGCAGCGGTGGGTGTGTCGATCGCGGCGCCCCTGAGCGTGTCGGCCAACGACAAGGCGGCCAAGCCGGCCGCCAAGCCCGCGCAACAACAAGTCGCTACGCTGTCGGCCGACCAACTGAGCACCGCCGACCGTGTGCTGGTCGGTCAATCGCGCTGCGAGTTCGACCAGTCGGTCAACGTCGCCGCAGTGCCCGGCCAAAAGGGCTGGTTCAACGTCGAATACAAGGGCAAGTCGTACCTGATGGCGCCCGAGCACACGACCACCGGCGCCGTTCGACTCGAAGACAAGAAGAACGGCATGATGTGGCTGCAGATCGCCAACAAGTCGATGCTGATGAACAGCAAGATCGGCCAGCGCATGGTCGACAACTGCGTGCATCCGAGCCAGAAGACCTGACGGCCCGAGCGACGGCGAAGAGCCCCGCGCGAGCGGGGCTCTTTCGTTGTCTACCCCAGCGCCGACCGCAAAACATTAGAGGCCGCACTCGGGTGGGGTCTTCATCGAACGGACCTTCTTCTTCTGGTATGCTGCGCCGCAGCATCATCCAAGGTGCGCCCTCTTTTCCACCCTCTCAACCCCTCGCTCTCACATGATCAACGTCTTCCTCGCCATCGTGCCGCTCGGCTTTGCCACCGGCGCTCTCGTCTGGACCATGGCCACCGGCGCGCGCGAACAGATCCGCTCGGACAAGTGGGCCGAGCAATGGATGCGTGACAACACCTGAGGGCCGTCGCGTTCGTCGACACGAACGCACGGTCACACAGCCCGCCTCGACGGCGGGCTTTTTGTTTGGGGCGGCCGCGTATCGCTGCGTCGAGGCATGACAACTGCAACGCGTCGGCCGCGATGCCGCAGCCTCTTAAGTCTTATATAAGACTTAGAATGACGGCCGAAGCACCACTGCCCGGAGATCGCTGCGATGCTCAACGCCTATCGCCAACATGCCACCGAGCGCGCAGCGCTCGGCATTCCGCCGCTGCCGCTGGACGCCAAGCAAACCGCCGAGCTGATCGAACTGATCAAGCAACCGCCCGCCGGTGAAGGTGCGTTGCTGCTGGACTTGCTGGCGCAGCGAGTGCCGCCCGGTGTCGACGACGCAGCGAAGGTGAAGGCCTCTTTCCTCGCCGCGGTCGCGCACGGCGATCTCGCGGTGGCCCTGATCACGAAGACCAAGGCCGTGGAACTGCTCGGCACGATGGTCGGTGGCTACAACGTCAAGCCGCTGATCGACCTGCTCGACGACGCCGACGTCGCGCCCATCGCGGCAGCCGCCCTGAAGAAGACGCTGCTGATGTTCGACTACTTCCACGATATCGCGCACAAGGCCGGCGCCGGCCACGCGCTCGCGCGGCAGGTCATGCAGTCGTGGGCAGACGCGGAGTGGTTCACATCGCGCCCCGAGGTGCCACGCTCGATCACCGTCACGGTCTTCAAGGTGCCCGGGGAAACCAACACCGACGACCTGTCGCCCGCGCCCGACGCGTGGAGCCGGCCCGACATCCCGCTGCACTGCCTGGCGATGCTGAAGAACGCGCGCGCGGGCGCCGCCTTCAAGCCGGAGGAGGACGGCAAGCGCGGCCCGATCCAGTTCATCGAAGACCTGAAGAGGAACGGCCACACCGTCGCCTACGTCGGTGACGTGGTCGGCACCGGCAGCTCGCGCAAGAGCGCGACCAACAGCGTCATCTGGGCCACCGGCTCCGACATTCCGTTCGTGCCCAACAAGCGGTTCGGCGGCGTGACGCTCGGCGGCAAGATCGCGCCGATCTTCTTCAACACGCAGGAGGACTCCGGCGCGCTGCCGATCGAGGTCGACGTCTCCGAGCTCGAAATGGGCGACGTGATCGAGGTCCATCCGTACGACGGCACGATCACGAAGGGCGGCGCGGTCGTCGCGAGCTTCGAGCTGAAGAGCGATGTGCTGCTCGACGAGGTGCGCGCCGGCGGCCGCATCAACCTGATCATCGGCCGCTCGCTGACCGCCAAGGCGCGCGAGTTCCTCGGACTCCCCGCCTCAACCGTGTTCCGCCTGCCGCGCGCGCCGCACGACAGCGGCCGTGGCTACACGCTGGCACAGAAGATGGTCGGCCGCGCGTGCGGGCTGCCGCTGGTCGACGGCCGCCAGCAGGGCGTGCGCCCCGGTACCTACTGCGAGCCGAAGATGACCACCGTCGGCTCGCAGGACACGACCGGCCCGATGACCCGCGACGAGCTGAAGGACCTCGCGTGCCTGGGCTTCAGCGCCGACCTCGTGATGCAGAGTTTCTGCCACACCGCGCCGTACCCGAAGCCGGTCGACATCAAGACGCACCGCGAGCTGCCGGCCTTCATGAGCAACCGTGGCGGCGTGTCGCTGCGCGTCGGTGACGGCGTGATCCATTCGTGGATCAATCGGCTGCTGCTGCCCGACACCTGCGGCACCGGCGCCGATTCGCACACGCGCTTTCCGCTCGGCATCAGCTTCCCGGCCGGCTCGGGGCTGGTCGCGTTCGCGGCCGCCACCGGCGTGATGCCGCTCGACATGCCAGAGTCTGTCTTGGTGCGCTTCAAGGGGAAGATGCAACCCGGCATCACGCTGCGCGACCTGGTGCATGCGATTCCGTACACCGCGATCCAGCAAGGTCTGCTGACGGTGGCCAAGCAAGGTAAGAAGAACGTCTTCTCCGGCTGCATCCTCGAAATCGAAGGGTTGCCCGACCTGAAGGTCGAGCAGGCGTTCGAGCTGAGCGACGCCAGCGCCGAGCGCTCGGCCGCCGGCTGCACGGTCAAGCTCAATCCGGCACCCATCATCGAGTACCTGCAGAGCAACGTCGTGCTGATGAAGAACATGATCGCCGACGGCTACCAGGACAGGCGCACGCTCGAGCGCCGCATCCGAGCGGTCGAGGCGTGGCTCGCCAACCCGCAGCTGCTCGAGGCCGATCGTGACGCCGAGTACGCCGCGGTGATCGAGATCGATCTTGACCAGCTGAAGGAGCCGGTGCTCTGCTGCCCGAACGACCCCGACGACGCCAGGCTGCTCGGCGAGGTGGCCGGCGCCAAGATCGACGAGGTGTTCATCGGCTCGTGCATGACCAACATCGGGCACTTCCGCGCCGCCAGCAAGCTGCTGGAAGGTCGCCGTGACATTCCGGTCAAGCTGTGGGTTGCGCCGCCGACCAAGATGGACGCCGCCGAGCTGACGAAGGAAGGCCACTACGGTGTCTTCGGCGGCGCCGGCGCACGCACCGAGATGCCGGGCTGCAGCCTGTGCATGGGCAACCAGGCGCAGGTGCGCGAAGGCGCCACCGTCGTCTCCACCAGCACGCGCAACTTCCCCAACCGGCTGGGCCGCAACACCAGCGTCTACCTGGCGTCGGCCGAGCTGGCGGCGATCGCATCGAAGCTCGGGCGCCTGCCCACCGTGGCCGAGTACCATGCCGACATGAGCGTGATCAATGCCGACGCGGCCAAGGTGTATCGCTACATGAATTTCAACCAGATCGACGAGTACGTCGATGCCGCGAAGGCGGTTGCCGTGTGACGCGCGTGCGCTGACACCTGCGCGACGCGATAGCGGCCCGCCCCATTGGGGCGGGCCTTTTCGTTGCCGTTGCCGCTTCGCCCGGGTCGCTGCCGTAGCATCGGCGCGCTGAACGAGAAAGGACCGCTGCGATGAACGGTGCCGAATCCCTGGTCGCCACGCTCGCCGCCAACGGCGTCGACCTGTGCTTCACCAACCCCGGCACCTCCGAGATGCACTTCGTGGCCGCACTCGATCGCATCGAAGGCCCGCGCTGCGTGCTCGGCCTGTTCGAGGGCGTGGTCACCGGCGCAGCCGACGGCTACTACCGCATGGCCGGCAGGCCGGCAGCCACGTTGCTGCACCTGGGGCCCGGCCTCGGCAACGGCCTGGCCAACCTGCACAACGCGAAGAAGGCGCGCTCGGGCATCGTCAACATCGTCGGCGACCATGCGCGCGACCACGTACGCTTCGAGTCGCCGCTGAAGAGCGACATCGAGGCGATCGCGCGTCCGGTGTCGCACTGGGTCAAGACGTCGGCCAGCGCGCGCGACGTGGCCGGCGACGGCGCGCAGGCGATCGCCGCCACGCGCGACGGCGCCGTCGGTCGCATCGCGACGCTGGTGCTGCCGGCCGACACCGCGTGGAGCCCCGGCGGCGAGGCCGCGCTGGCACCTGCGCGCGAGTTGCAGCGCGCGCCCGATGCCGACGCGGTGCGCGCCGCGGCCAAGGCGCTGCACTCGCTCGGCGAGCGTGCGTTGCTGCTGGTCGGTGCCGCCGGAGTCAACGAGAGCGCTGCACCGCTGGCGGCGGCGATCGCGCGCAAGACGGGTTGCCGCGTGATGGCCGAGTTCTACAGCGCACGCACGCCCGGCGGACGTGGTCGCACACGCATCGAGCGCCTGCCCTATGCGGTGGACGCGGCGGTCGACAAGCTCAAGGGGGCCGAGTGCCTGGTGTTGGCCGGCGCGAGCGAACCCATTTCATTTTTCGCCTATCCGGGCAAGCCGAACCAGCTCAAGCGGCCAGGTTGCAGCACGTTGGTGCTCGTCGAGGCACGCGACGACGTGCCGGGCGCGCTGCAGGCGCTGTGCGACGAGCTCGGCGCCGCCACCGCAACCGCCGCCACAGCGGCTGCTGCGGTGGGCCTCGACGCGCTGCGCGGGGCCACCACACTCGACGCCGACGTGATCGGCCACGCACTGGTCGCACTGCTGCCCGAGCAGACCGTCGTGGTCGACGAGGCGGTGACCTCTGGCCGCGCGTTCGGCAACCGCTTCGCCGCGGCGGCGCCGCACGACTGGCTGCCGGTGATGGGCGGCGCGATCGGCTTCGGGCTGCCGGCCGCGCTCGGTGCCGCGATCGGCGCGCCAGGCCGCCCGGTGCTCGCGCTCGAAGGCGATGGCAGTGCGATGTACACCGTGCAGGCGCTGTGGAGCATCGCGCGCGAGTCGTTGCCGGTGGTGGCGATCGTGTTTGCCAACCGCGCCTACCGCATCCTGCAGGGCGAATTGAAAGGCGTCGGCGCGCAGCTCAGCGGGCCGAAGGCCACGCACATGCTGACGCTCGACAAGCCGGCGTTCGACTGGGTGTCGATCGCGCGCGGCCACGGCGTGCCGGCAGCCGCCGTCAGCACGCCCGAGCAATTCGTGCGCGAGGTGCAGCGTGGCTTCGCGAGCCACGGCCCCTATCTGATCGAAGCGCTGGTCTGAGGCAGCGGCCCGCCCGCGGCCGAAGCTACCTGCAGTTCGCGCCAGGCCTGCGCAGCCAGCGCGAGCAGCAGTGCACCGGCCGCCACCGGGACGAGATGGATCAGCCACGTCACCGCATGTGCGGCATCAGCGACCGGTTCGCCGCTCCAGCGCCGCGCGTACATCGCAAACAGCAGCAGCGCCATCCAGGGAGCAGCGCGCAGCAGCGCACGCGAGGCCTGTGTCAGCACCGCGGCGCCGGCAAGCAGGAAGAGTGCCGAGGCGACGAATACCACGGTGAACAGCGTCTCGAACAAGGGCACCGCGGCGCCGAGCGCCGCCTGATTCAGGCGATAGGGCAGCCACGCGATGCACGCCAGCCCCAAAACCACCGCGCTGGCGCGCGCACGCAGCGGCGCGCCTCCGTCGGGCTGGTTGCCGCGCACGGTGCGGATCCACGGCAGCAGCGCGAGGCAGAACAAGCCGGTGACGGCATCGATCAACATCGTGTTCGGATAGCCCAGCGCCTCGATCGCGATGCCCTGCCAGGTCGCCGAGTACGCGATGTTCAGGTTCAGTAGCGCCATGTAGGCGGTGAACTGCGTGGCGGCCACCGCAGGGTTGGTGACGTCCATGAAGATCGCCGAGCGGGTGCCGTACATCAGCCCCATCGCCACCCCGTAGGTCAGCGTCGCAATCCACAGGGCCGCAACCAGCGCGGCCGGCGGGACAACACGGCTGGCACCGCTCTGCGGCACCGGCATCACCCAGCCGTACTTCTGAAGTTCCATCATCAGGTACAGCACCGGCACGCTCATCAGCGCGACGTACACCGCGAGCGTGCGGCGGCGCCCGAAACGGTCGGACAGATAGCCGCCCACCACCATGAAGCCGGCCTGAATCACCGCAGACCACAGGTTCAGCAGCGCAACCTGGTCGTCGTCGAGGCCGAGCTCGACCGAGAGGTTGGACTGCAGCGCCAGCCCGAGGCACATCGCACCCGACGGCAACAGCGCGAACGCCAGCCCGAGGAACGCGCCGCGCGTGCCGAGGAACGAGCGGAATGACTCGACTGCGAAGTTTCGCATCTCCTGCGCCGCCGCGCGCCAGCGCGACGCTCCGGCCACGTGCCGGCCCTTGGAAGGCGCCTCGCGCATCGGCAGCGCAACGAACAGCGTCACCGCGAGGATGCTGCCGGCCACGAAGAAGAAGGTTGGTTGGAATCCGGTGATGCCTGACAGAAACAGCACGCCGCTGCCGCCCACCGCCTGACCGATCGCGGCGCCGGCGAACATCAGGCCGTTGGCCAGGCCTCGCTCGTGTTCGGCCAGCGTGTTGACGGCCAGGGCGTCGATCGCCACGTCCTGCATGGCGCCGAACGAGTTGTGCACCAGCAGAATCAGCGTGAACAGCGCGAGCTGCTGCGGCAGCTTCAGCAGCACCGTTGACATCAGCGTCAGCGCCATCAGCACTTGGGTGGCGATGATCCAGCCGCGCCGGCGGCCGAGTCGGTCGGAGGCGAACACGTCGATGAACGGCCCGAACGCCCACTTGAAGGCCCAGGGCAGGTAGAACGAGCCGACGAACGCGCCGATCTCCGCCGGCCCCACGTCCTGGCGGCGCAACTGCGTGGCCACCGCAACGGCGGCGAAGCCGAGCGGAATGCCCTCCGTGACGTAGAGGAAGAAGAACGCCGTCAGGCGTCCGCGCCGGGTGGCCAGCAGGTTGGGCAGTCGCATGGGGCGCGACTATGCCACCGCCATCGCACGGGCCGGATCGGGTTTGTGCGTGGCCGTCAAGCCGTGCAGATCGCGTTTGCTTGCGCGGCCATCACGCCACGCAGGTGCGGTTCTTCCCGGTGCGCTTGGCTTCGTACAGCGCGCGGTCGCCGCGCTCGAGCGCCACGTCGAGCGACTCCCCGGCGCGCAACGCCGTGACGCCGGCGGAGAAGGTGACGAAGACGTCGCGTCCCTCGTGCATGAACAGGCTTGCGCTGAGCTGGCGCTGCAGCCGCGCCAGCAGCGCCTGCGCGTCGTCGTCGCGGCCGGTGCCGGGCAGCAGCACGACGAACTCCTCGCCACCGAAGCGGGCCACGTGGTCCATCGGACGCAGCGACTGCTTCACCGTGGCCGCCAGCGCCTTCAGCGCCTCGTCGCCCGCCGCATGGCCGAGCGAATCGTTGAGCTTCTTGAAATTGTCGATGTCGATCAGCCCGACCGCGAGCGCCGCGCCGTCGCGCTGCGCGCGAGCTCTCGGCGTCGCGGTCGGTGTGGTCGCGCTCACGACCCTCAGCGGCCCAGCGTCTGTGCGCGCGCCTCGCTGGCTTCGAGCGCGCCGGCCCGGCCGATCCACGGCGCACGCCGCGGCAGGATGGTGTTCCTCAGCCAGGCCTCCAGTTCATCCGGCGGCATCGGGCGGCTGAACAGGTAGCCCTGCATGACGCCACAGCCCAGGCGATGCAGCACTTCCATCTGGCGCAGGTTCTCGACGCCCTCGGCCACCACGCGCAGGCCGAGCGAGCGCGCCAGCGCGATGATCGCTGTGACCACCGCCGAGCTTTGCGGCGTGATGCCGAGGTCGCGCACGAAGCCGCGGTCGATCTTCACCTCCGAGATTGGCAACGTGGTCAGATAGGCGAGCGACGAATAGCCGGTGCCGAAGTCGTCGATCGAGATCTCGACGCCGATCTCGTTGAGCCGGTGCAGCGACGGGATCACGTTCTGCAGGTCGCGCATCAAGCCAGTCTCGGTGATCTCGAGCTGGATCGCGCGGTGCGGCACGCCGTAGTGCGACGCCGCCTGATGGATGTGCTCGACCAGATCGGACCGCTCGAACAACCGGTTGGGTAGATTGACCGCCACCGAATCGGTGAAGCCGAAGCTGACCAGCCAGCTCTTGGCCTGGCGCGCGGCCTCGCGCACCGCCCACTCCGACAGCGGCACGATGAGGCCGGTCTCCTCGGCCAGCGGGATGAAGTCGCCCGGCGGCACCAGCGTGCCGCCGCGGTTCCAGCGCATCAGCGCCTCGACGCCGACCATGCGCGCGGCGCGCACGTCGATCTTCGGCTGGTAGTGCAGCACCAGTTCGTCGCGCTCGATTGCCTTGTGCAGCGCGCTCTCGAGCTCGAGCTTCTCGCGCCCGCGGCCGGCCAGGTGCGGCGTGTACAGCGCCTGCGCGTTGCGGCCACCGGACTTGACCGAGTACATCGCGACGTCGGAATTGCGCATCAGGTCGGCCACGGTGGCGCCGTCGCGCGGATACACCGCGATGCCGACGCTGGCGGTGACGAAGCACTCCTGGCCGCCGACGAAGATCGGCTCGCGGGTGGCGTCGAGCACGCGCTGCGCAACCCGCTCGGCATCGCCTTCGCCACCCACCTCGGGCAGCAGTGCGACGAACTCGTCGCCGCCCAGGCGGCCCACCGCCTCGAGCGAGCGGTGCGAGCGCGAGCCCTGCGATTCGAGCGCCCCCTCCATCACCTGGTCGGAGTGGCGCACGCAGGCGCGCAGCCGACGCGCCACCTCGACCAGCAGGTCGTCGCCGGCGGCGTGACCGAGCGTGTCGTTGATGACCTTGAAGCGGTCGATGTCGATCATCAGCAGCGCGACCTGGTGGCCGGCGCGGCGCGCCGCGTCGAGCGAGCGCTCGGCACGCCACATCAATTGCCGCCGGTTCGGCAGGCCGGTCAGCGCGTCGAAGTTCGCGAGGTGACGGATGCGGTCCTCGGCGGCGCGCCGGTCGGTTACGTCCTGCACGATGCCGGTGTAGCCGACGCAATAGCCCGACTCGTTGAACTCCGGCTCGGCCTCGACGTGCACGATACGCTGCCGGCCGTCGATCACCGTGACCGGCACGTCGGTGGCCAGCACGGTGCTGGTGCGCAGCACGTCGCGCAGGATGCGCATCATGCCGTGGCGGTCGGCCTCGGGCACCATGCGCAACAGCTGGTGCATCGACAACGCACCGTGCGGCGGCAGACCGAACACGCGCAGCCCTTCGGGCGACAGCATGAAGCTGCCGGTTTGGTCGTCGTTGGAGCGGCGCCAGTCGAAGCTGCCCATGCGCGCCAGGTCCTGCGCGCGCGCCAGCTTGGCCTTGCTGCGCTCGAGTTCCAGGCGCGTCTGCGACGCCCGCAGCAGGTAGTGCAAGCGGCCGGCGAGCAGACTCCACTGATGCGACTTGACGAAGAAGTCGGTCGCGCCGGCCTCGAATGCCCGCGAGATCGACGCGTTATCGTCGAGGCCGGTCAGCATCAGCACCGGCAGGTGCTCGTGGCCGGGCATCGCGCGCAGCGCGCGGCAGGTCTCGAAGCCGTCACGCCCCGGCATCATCGCGTCGAGCACCACAGCGTCGGTGGGTCGCTCGGTCAGCAACTGCAGTGCGCGCTCGCCGCTGCCGGCCTCGACCACGTCGAAGCCGCGCTCGCGCAGCGCCACCGCGATCAGCATCAGGCTGACCTCGTCGTCATCGACCAACAACAGCTTCGGCCGGTAGGACGGGTCGGCGCCGAGGGAGTCGATGGACAGCATGAACGGACCGCTGGACTACCCGCGCAGCATAGCCTGGACCGCGCCGGACACGCGTTGCATCTCGGCCTGCATCGCGTCGAGCAGGGTGTCGATGTCGCCGGGCTGTGGCGCGCGCACGTTCTGCTCGACCTGCGCACACAACGCCGATAGCGCGAGCGCGCCGACGCTGGCCGACGACGACTTCAATGTGTGTGCCAGGTGACGCAGCGGCTCTTGCTGCAGCGGCTGGCGCACCATCGTCAGCTCTTGGCGCGAACGCTCGAGCGCATTGGCGTAAGTGCTCAGCACGCGCTGCACGAGGCCAGCGCTGCCCTCGGGGTCGAGCTCGGCCAGGCGCGCCAGTGCGCCGGCATCGAGCACGTTGCACGGATCCGGCGCTTCGGTGTTGAACGTCATGGCAGTTGAGAACGGATAACGCGAAAAAACGCGGGTGGTCGGCCTGTCAGTCGAGTTGCCGCGCGCTGGCCAGCGCGCGCAACACCGCGCGGTTGACCTCGGGCAGTCCCAGCATCGTGGCATCGGCGGCGCTGCGGATGTCGAACACCGACTCGGCCTCCACTGCACGCACCAGCTCGAGCTGCGGATGGTACGGCCCCGAGCCGTCGACCAGCGCGGCGCGCACGGGCTCGGGCACCGGAATCGAGCGCATGAGCTCGGGCAGCGGCTGGCCCATCAGGCGATCGAGCAATGAGAACACGCCGCAGATGAACATCGAGCTGCGTTGGTCGGAGCTCGCGCTCTGGCGGCCGAGCTCCTCCATCAACAGGCCACGGCGCACCGCCGCGTACATCACCGGCTTGACGTTGGGATCCTTGCTGCCCGAGGCGAGCAGCAGCGCCAGCCAGCGCTTCAAGCGGTTGTAGCCCAGCACCATGATCGCGTGCCGGAACGAATTGATCTCCACGCTGAGGCCGAACGCCGGCGAGTTGATGTAGCGCATCAACCGGAAGGCGAGCGTGGGATCGGTCTTCAGCACGGCCTCGAGCCTATCGGGCGGCTCTTCACGGTCGACGCGGTTGATCAGCTCGACGATGAACTGCAGCTCGGGCCGCGCATTGCCTCTGCCGTTGCTCGAGGCGATGTCGTCGATCGGCCAGCCGAGCACGGCGATCGCACCGCGCTGGAACGACTGCTCCATCTCGGCCAGCGTGCGCACGCCGGCCTGGATGTGTGGGATCGTGCGCGTCACCCCTCCGGGCGGCGGCGAGCCGTCGCGCCGGTCGTCGGCGACGTCGATGATCGAATAGGCGAAGCACGGCAGCACCTCGCGCGGCAGCGGCGACAACGGCCGGCCCTTGATCAGCAGCGTGCTGCCGTGCGCGTGCATCGCGCGCAGCGCATCGGTGTTGGCGATGTCGCACGCCATGAAGGCCGGAATCTCGACCATCACGTTGGCCGCAGGCTTGAAGCGCACCAGGTCCTGCAGCGCACCTTCGCTGGCCACGTTGAGCGAGACGCGGCCGCCGTCGGCCGGCCACACCTCGGCCACCGCTTCGAGCAGCGCCGCCACATCGGGCGCGCTATTCGCGCGACTCGGGAAGACGGTCAGGCGCGCCGCGGTGATCGCGCGATGGCGGTCGACCATCGGCGAATAGCCGAGCACGACCTGGCCGAGGACGTTCTGGTCGCTCATCGCGCTGCCGGCGCCGGGCCGTTCCGCAAGGTTGGAACACGCCGGCGTGGGGCAACGTACGAAGTGAGCGTGGGGATCGACATCAGGAACCGAGGTAGTTGAACAGTGACAGGCGCTGCATCGTCGAGTAAGCCCTCAACGTTGCATCGTAGCCCGTTTGCTTGAGCTGAAATGCCGAAATGGCGTGCACCATGTCCAGGTCTTCGGCATTGGATTGCTCGCTTTGAGCGAGCAATTTCTGTCCAGCCGCGCGCGATTCCACGTTATCGATCCGTTGCAGCCACGAGCCCGCGTCGGCACGCGTGCTGCCGAGTCGCAACGCAGCGGCATCGATGTCGCGCAGCGGGCGGGCAGAATTCACGCTCCGGCTGGCAACGGCGTTCCAACCCCGCGATCGATCGCATGCGCTTTTTCTTCACCGAGGAGGACGATCACACGCGCATCCGCGGCGCCGACATCCGATCCGCACTGGTGGCGGCGCGGCACGACGTGCTTCACGGCCGGCATGGCGATGCGGCACCTGCGGCCACCGACGTCTGGATGCACGGTCTCGGGGTCGACGCGCACCGGCCACTGGAACCCATGCTGGTCGCCTCGCTGATGGCCACTCGGGCCCAGCTGGTGTTGTTCCAGCTGTGCGACGCGCCATCGATGTGGTTCCACCGCCTGCCGCCCGAGTTGATGGAGCGCACCCGCCTGTTCCTGCGCAACCACTGGCCGAGCGATCGCAGCGGCATGCCGCCGCAGGTGCGCGATCGCATCGGCTGGCTGCCGCCGATGCTCAAGACGATGCCGCCGCGCGCCGGCCGGCCGCTCTCGGAGCGCGCGATTGCCACGATGTTCTACGGCACGCGCACCGGCGGCGCCAACCTGCCCGGCGGTCGAAACGCGCGCGAAGAGGCGGTGCGGCTGATGTACGCGTCGGGCCTGCCGTTCGAAGGCGGGCTGCTGCCGCACAACGAGAGCCACTACGACCCGCCCGCCGAGCTGACGGTGGCGCGCATCCACAAGCACACGCACACGCGCCGCCTGCGCAACGCGCGGATCTGCATCGCGCCGTGGGGCAACCACCCGCTGACGTATCGCGTGTTCGAAGGGCTGGCTTGCCGCTGCCTGGTGATCGCGCAGTCGCTGCGCGACTGCGCGATCGTCGACGACGGCCTCGCGGCGGGACGCCATTACGTCGAAGTGGCCGCCGACCTGAGTGACCTCACCGAGCTGACGCGCCACTACCTGAGGCATCCGGACGAGGCGCAGCGCATCGCCGATGCAGGGCATCAGCACTTCGTCGCGCGGCTGGCGGCGCGCGGGCCGCTGGTGTCGCAGTGGATCTTCGGAGCCTGCGTCGCGTCGTGGGGTTCGCTCTACAAGCCCAGCGCTGCGCGCGGCCTCGTCGCGTCGCTGCGCGGCCTGGCGGCGCGACTGGGCAGGCGCTACTGACGGCTCGACAGCTGGCGCGCGCCAACGCCGCGCTCGGGCGGGCGATCGACGTGTTGATGCCCGCCGACTCAACAGCGCTGTACTCGGCAACCGGTATCCACCAACACCTGCGGCACGGCGCGTCGCTCGAGGTCTGAGCCGAACTCCGGCGGGCCCTGACCATCGGGCCGCCCCCCGGACCCGCGGGGTGCTCGTACGCTCGACTGCTGAATGAGGGCAACGCTCGATTGCCGAGCGTGTCAGCCTGTGCAAGCATGTGACAATCGCAACCGAGGGACGGAGGACGCGTTGGGCGTCGCCCGCCTCGTTGGATTCACCAGGACACGTGGTGGCCTCAGAGAGCAGACCGACAAGATACCCCTCGCGCCCGCCGCGCTCGTCTGCCCCTCCCCGTTCGTCCCGCCCTCCTTCGCGTTCATCGCACGGCTCGCCGTCGACGCTCGAGACGATGCCGTGGCCGCAGACGTTGCCGGCCGATTCGGTGAGGCGTGCGACCGCGCAACGGCTCAAGCAGTTCACGCTGGTGCTGTCGCTGCTGGCCGGCGTGGCCGCCGCGGTGGCGCTGGCGGCGCTGGTCCCGCTGCTGGCCGGCCCGGCGCTGGCCGAGCGTGCACAGACGCAGCTGTTGATCGTGTTGTTCCCGGCCGCGCTGTCGTTCGGCGCGCTGGTCGCTCTGGTGCTGGTGCAAATGCGCGCGCGACGCCTGGCCGCCGATACGCTGCGCCGCACCGCGCGCGAGCTGCAGCGTGGTGCGTGGCGCTCCGCGGTGGAGCGCATGCGCGACATGCCACCGGCGGAGCCGTCGGCCTTCGGCGACCTGGCCGATCAGGTCGAGGGCGTGATGGGCGAGTCCGAGCGCCGCTGGCAGGCGCGCGTCGAACTGTCCAACGAGTGGTACTGGGAGACCGACGAGCGCCACCGCCTGTCGTCGTTGTCGGCGGACGCGCCAATGGTCAAACCCGCAGGCCGTGCGTTGGGCGATGTGCTCGGCCTCCGCTACGACGAGGCGCGCTTCGTGCATGCGCCGGCCGGCGGCTGGAGCGCGTTCAACCACATGCTCGAGCGCCAGGAGAGCTTTCGCGATTTCGAGTTCGAGGTCGACGGCCTCGGCCGTCACTCGCGCGGCTGGATGTCGATCACCGGCCGCCCGCGCTACCACCGCGACGGGCGCTTTGCCGGCTTCGAGGGCATCGGCCACGACATCACCGTGCACAAGGAGTCGTTCCGCCGCCTGCAGGCGAGCGAGCAGCGCTACGCCGTGCTGGCGGGCCTGTCGGCCGACTGGTACTGGGTCACCGACGCCGAGCATCGCTTCGCACGCCCCGACGACGAGTTGCGTCGTCGCCTGGGCGACCTCGCGCTGGCATCGGAGGGCCGCACGCGCTGGGAGCTGTACCCGCACGCACTTAGCGAGGCGCAATGGCGCGCACACCGCGCGGATCTCGAGGCCGGCCGGCCGTTCCATGCGCTGGAGTTCCACATCGCGCGCGGTGACGGCACGCCGATGTGGGTGTCCGTCAGCGGCGCGCCGCGCTTCGACGAGGCCGGCCGCTTTCTCGGCTACCACGGCGTCGGCCGCGACATCACGCTGCGCAAGCGCGCCGAGCAGATGCTGATCGTGCACAACCGCCAGCTGCAATCGGCGGTGGCCGCGCGCACGCGCGAGCTCGAGCTCGCCAACCGCGACCTCGAGGCGTTCGCGCGCCACCTGGCGCACGAACTGCGCACACCGATCGGCCACGTGCAGGGTCTGGCCGAATTGCTGCGGCGGCGCCTGGGCGACTCGCAGCGCGGCGAGGCCGATGAGCTGCTCGACCTGCAGGTGCGCGCGACGCAGGAAATGCTCACCACGCTCGAAGCATTGCTCGCGCTGGCGCGCAGCTCCAGCGAAGCGATCGAGCGCAGCGACGTCGACCTCAGCCACCTCGCCGACGAGGTGATCGCCGCCCTGCCGGCGGTCGAGCGCGTGGCGCCTGTGCTGTGGCAGATCGAGCCTGGGCTGCACGGCTGGGCCAGCGAGTCGCAGATGCGCATTGTGCTGGCCAACCTGTTGGGCAACGCCGCCAAGTTCACGCGCCGCACCAGCGAGCCGGTGGTCACTTTGAGCAGCGTGCTCGGCGCCGACGGCCAGCTCGTCTACCAGGTGCGCGACAACGGCGCCGGGTTCGATGCCACGCGCGCCTCACGGCTGTTCCAGCCCTTCCACCGCCTGCACGACGACAGCGACTACCAGGGCACCGGCATCGGCCTGACGATCGTGCAGCGCATCATCCAACGCCACGGCGGCGTGATCCGCGCCATCGGCGACCTCGGCCACGGTGCGTGCTTCGAGTTCAGCCTCGGCCCACGCGAGGCCGGCACCGGCACGAATGTGTTGCCGGACGTGTCTCAACCGCAACCACTCGATTCCACACTCTCGCCGTCGCGCGAAATGGCGGCATAGTCCGGCGCGCAGCTCGGCAGCCCATAGCGGGCCTGCGAGCCATCGTGAGGCGACAAGCAGTTGAATCCGACGTTGACGGGGCCGGCGCCCAGACCCATCACCCGACCCAACACCGACACCCCGATCGACGCCGGCTGGCGGCAGTGGATCGCCGAGAACCGGCTGCGCCAGTGCACGCCCGAATCGATGCTCGACACCATGGTCGCTGCGGGAATCGATCGCGACGCGGGCCGGCGCGCGATCGCGGCCATCGAGAGCGACCCCGCGTATCTGGCTGCGTTGAAGCATCAGCAGCTGCAGCGCAAGCTCGAGTCGGTGCTCGGCAACCTGCAGCAGTTGTGGCAGTCCGACCCGGGCTACTCGCGGATCGACAAGCGCGCCGGCGTGTCCGCCGACGAGTTCATCGAGCGCTATGTGCGCGGGTGCCGGCCCGTGGTGCTGACCGACGTTGCGCGCGACTGGCCCGCGATGCAGCGCTGGTCCCCGAGGGATCTGAAGGCCCGCTTCGGCCACCTCGACGTCGAGATCCAGGGCGAGCGCAACGCCGACTCACGCTACGAGGAAAACAAGCTGAAGCACCGCCGCGTGCAGCGGCTGGGCGACTTCGTCGATCGCGTGATCGGCGGCGGCCCGAGCAACGACTACTACATGACCGCCAACAACGAGGTGTTGCGCCGCCCCGAGTTCGCGCCTCTGCTGGCCGACATCGGCACGCTGCCCGCATTCTGCGACCGCGCGCAGCTGGCGCGCTCATCATCGTTCTGGTTCGGCCCGGCTGGCACCGTGACGCCACTGCACCACGACACGCTGATGCTGCTGCACACGCAGATCGTCGGGCGCAAGCGCTGGCGCTTCGTGTCGCCGCTGGAAACACCGAAGCTCTACAACCACAGCGGCGTATTCAGCCCGATCGACATCGACCGGCCCGACCTCGTTCGCCATCCGACCTTCGCACAGGTCAAGGTGGTCGAGGTGGTCGTCGAGCCCGGCGAGACGATGTTCCTGCCGCTCGGCTGGTGGCACCAGGTGACCTCGCTCGACGTCAGCCTGTCGTTCTCGTTCTCGAACTTGGGCGTCCCCAACGAGTTCAGCTACCAGAACCCGAGCATCCAGAACTGGTAGCGGCCGGCACGGCCGCTGCGCTAGAACTTGTACGCCAAGCGCAGGCCGCCCCAGTGGCGGCCGTTGACGACGATCGGGGCCGCCACCTCCTTTGCCCGGCCTCGCCGGCGCGCTTGGCTTCGACCGATGCGTTGAAGGCCACCAGCCGCGTCTGCAACGCGACCTTGGTGATCTGCGCGGCAGCGCCCGAGACGTCGCGCAGCGTGTCGACAATGCCCGACACCTCGCTGGCGACCACGGCGATCGCGCTGCGCGCGCGCCACCGCCCGCGTGCTCGACCCGGTCTGCTCGACGATCGCCTGTTGGCCCTGCGTCACCTCGACGAGCTGGCGCGCCAGCGCCTGTACCCCTGTCCGCAGGGCTGGAGATTCGCGGCTTGCGCATCGAGCTCGACCCCGACACACGCTTCGACACCGACCTGCAGTTGCACCATGTCACGGCGATCCAAACCCCGTCACGGGGGTCGCGACTCGGCTGTGAATTCATGCACGTGCAGCCTCAGGCTCAGTGCGCGCTGCAACGCTACATTGATCAAACACCGAAGCGCAGGCGCCTGCTCTTGCTGGATTGACACCCAGGCGCAACGGCGGCTTCCGTCGGACCCAGCGACAGCGCGTGCAGCCATGAAACAACCCTCGACGAGACAGCGCGGATCGACCCTGGTCGACGTGTGCGCCGCCTGCGTGATGGGCAGCGTGACGATGGCGCTGGCGCTGCCCTCGTATCAGACCCACCTCGAGCGCACGCGCCGCGGTGACGCGGTGAGCGCGCTGCAACGCGTGCAGCAGGCGCAGGCGCGCTACATCGCCAGCCACGGCCAGTACGCGCTGCGCATCGAGCAGCTGGGTGGCAAGGTCCCCGAGCTCAGCGATCGCGGGCTCTACCGCATCGCGATGTTCTCCGACGGCCCCGACAACTTCGAGGCGCGCGCGACTGCGGTGCCCGACCGCGAGCAGGCCAAGGATCCCGGCTGCTCGCAGCTCACGCTGCGCGTCACGCACGGCGCGATCGCCTACGAGCCCTCGGCTCGCTGCTGGAACCCCTGATGCACGGGCGCCGCGCAACAGCGCGCAGCGCGACGCGGGGCATCACGCTGATCGAATGCGTCATCGCGGTGGCGATCGTCGCCGCGCTGATGAGCATCGCGTTGCCCTCGTTCGGCGAAGCGATGGCGCGCGCGCGCCTGCGCGCGGCGGCGCAGGATCTCGCGCTCGACCTCGGCAACGCGCGGCTCGAGAGCATCCGCCAGGGCATGGCGCTCGTGCACGTGACGATGCGCGCCGGCCATTCATGGTGCTGGTCCGTGGGCCCGGTGGCCGACGTCGACTGCCGCAACCCGCCGCCCGGCACACTGCACGTGGCGCGCGCCGACGACTACGCGGGCGTGCTGATGACGCGCGGCGTCAGCGCGTCGTTCGACGGCCGCGATGCATTGGCCGCCGCCGGCTTCGCGGCCGAGTTCGCGTTGCCGCAGGGTCAGCGGCTGCGCGTGCAAGTCACGCCGCTGGGTCGCGCGACGATCTGCTCGCCTGAGGGCACCTCGCTCGACTTTCCGCGCTGCTGACAGCGGCGCGGTTGGATGCGGCGTGCGCAGAGGCGGCCGCCCGGTCGCCGAACCACCTACACGCGAGATTCTGTGTGGTGCTTCCGGGCGCGAAACAGCCCGCGCCGGGTGCGGCTTTGGGTATGGGCCAGGCCGGATACACAATCGCCCGCATGCTGCGCATCAACACGGACCAAGTGGCCGCGCAAATCCTGGCGAGCGAGCCCGACTACGGCGAGCCGGCGTGGCTCGCGCCGCCGCTTGGTGGGAATGCTGCTGTTCGTCAACATCGCGCGCGGCGTCATCTCGCGCGCGGCGCCGCAGATCAACGTGTTCGCGGTCGGCTTTCCGATCACGCTGGCGGTCGGGCTGATCGGCATGCTGGTGACCTTGCCGATGATGCAATCGCCGTTCACGATGGCGCTGGAGCGGATGCTCGCGAACTTCCGCTGAGCGCGTCACCGCGGCGCCGGGCTGCTACGATGCCTTCGTGACCCACCATCACCTCGCCGCCAGCGTCGAAACGGTTCATTGGGGCTGGTTCGCGTCGACGCTGAAGCCGGTGCTGACGATCGACAGCGGCGATCGCGTGACGGTCGAGACGGTATCGGGCGGGCCGGCCAATCTGCCGGGCGCGGGCTTCCACGTGCCGCCCGAGTTGCTGCGCATCCACGAGCGGAGCGAGCGCCGGTTGCCCGGCCACATCCTCACCGGGCCGATCGCGGTGCGCGGCGCCAGGCCGGGCGACGCGCTCGAGATCCGCATCGTCGACATGCGGCTGCGCCAGGACTGGGGCTACACGTTCGTCAGGCCGCTGGCCGGCGCGCTGCCGCACGACTTCACCGAGTTCGAGCAGATGATCGTCGCGCTCGACCGCGAACGCATGATCGGCAGCCTGCCGTGGGGGCTGGAGCTGCCGCTGCGCCCGTTCTTCGGCGTGATCGGCGTCGCACCGCCGGCCGCATGGGGCGCGATCTCGTCGATCCAGCCGCGCGCGCACGGCGGCAACCTCGACAACAAGCACCTGATCCCCGGCTCAACGCTGTACCTGCCGGTGCACACCGAGGGCGCGAACCTGTCGCTCGGCGACGGCCACGGCGTGCAGGGCGACGGCGAGGTCTGCGTGACGGCGATCGAGACCGCGCTCGAAGGCACCGTCGAGGTGATCCTGCGCCGCGACCTGCAGCTCGACTTCCCACGCGCCGAGACGCCGACCCACCGCATCACGATGGGCATGGACCCCGATCTCGACGATGCCGCCACGCACGCGCTGCGCCAGATGATCGCCTGGGTGACCGCCACCACGTCGTTGACGCGCCAGCAGGCGTTCATGCTGATGAGCCTGGCGGCCGACGTGCACGTGACGCAGCTGGTCAACGAGCACAAGGGCATCCACGTGATGCTGCCGAAGTCGGTGCTGATGTCGCAGCCGCAGGCTTGATCGCCTGCCTCTAGCGGCGCCGCGAACTCGCACGGGCGACGCTCGCATGCACAACGCGATCGATCCACGCACGCCGATCCTCGTAGGCTGTGGCGACGTCACCGACCTGACGACCCCCGTCGAGGTCTGCCGCTCGCCGCACGACCTCATCGCCGCCGCCGCGCGCCTGGCGTTGGCCGACACCGGTCATGCCCGGCAGCTGAGTGCGGCGATCGACACGGTGGCGATGCTGCGCTCGTTCGCCGACACGTCGTACCGCTTCGCCAGCACCATCGGCACGTCGACCAATCCGCCGCGCAGCGTGGCGAATCGACTGGGTCTGAATGCGTCGCGTCACCTCTACACCTGGAACGGCGGCAACATGCCGCAGGCGCTCGTCAACACGTTCTGCGAGCAGATCGCAAGCGGCGACATGCAGGCCGCGCTGATCTGCGGCGGCGAAGCTCTGCGCACGCAGCACGGCGTGCAGCGCGCGGGGCTGCCGGCGTCGTGGG
Organism: Burkholderiaceae bacterium; assembly: GCA_035764445.1. Taxonomy (GTDB): domain Bacteria; phylum Pseudomonadota; class Gammaproteobacteria; order Burkholderiales; family Burkholderiaceae_C; genus JAEUPI01. The sequence continues at coordinate 5,331 of DASTZF010000128.1, read as the reverse complement.
CCGAGGATCCGGGCGGCACGCCCGAGCTGATCGGCGACCCGCGCCGCGGCTGGAGCGACCACGAAGAACGGCACCGGCTGCGCGCCGCGATCACTTTCTACCCGCTGTTCGAGAACGCGATCCGCGGCGCGCGCGGCGCCAGCGTCGAGCAGCACTTGCGCTCGATGGGCGAGTTGCTGGCCCGCTTCGCCGCCGTCGCGGTGGCCAATCCGCTGGCCACGCGGCGCGACGGCATGAGCGGCGAGCAGCTCGCCACCGTCGATACCGACAACCGCTGGATCGGATTCCCCTATCCGCGCTACATGAACGCCAACGCGTTCATCGATCAGGCGGCAGCGCTGGTGCTGACGTCGGTCGGCGTGGCGCAGCGCGTGGGCATCGCGCGCGACAAGTGGGTGTTCGTGCACGGCTGCGCCGACGGCAACGACCACTGGTTTGTCAGCGAACGTGCCGACTTCCATTCGTCGCCGGCGATCTGCGCGGTGGCGCGCCAGGCGCTTGCGATGGCCGGCCAGAGGCTCGACGACATCGCGCTGTTCGATCTCTACAGCTGCTTCGCGTCGGCGGTCGAAGTGGCGTGCGCCGAGGTCGGGCTGGCCGAGGACGATCCGCGCGGTCTCACGATCACCGGCGGCCTGCCATTCTTCGGCGGCCCGGGCAACAACTACGTGACGCACGCGATCGCCGAGATGATGCGCCGGCTGCGCGCGGCGCCGGGCCGCTTCGGCGTCGTCAGCGCGAACGGCAATTACCTGACCAAGCATTCGTGGGGCGTGTATTCGACCACGCCGATCACGGGCCGATGGCAGCGCGAAACGCCGTCGCGACTGCAGTCCGAGCTCGACCGCGGCCCGCATGCGCCGTTCTCGCAGGCACCGAACGGCCGCGCAACGATCGAGACCTACACCGTGATGCACGACCGCGAAGGCCCCACCTACGCGGTGCTGTTCGGCCGCCTGCTGGCCAGCGGCGAGCGCTTCATCGCCAACACGCCCGACGACGCAGCGACATTGCACGACCTGCAGCAGCGCGAGGGCCTTGGCCGCCCTGGCACGGTGTCGCACCGCGACGGGCACAACACCTTCGTGCCGGACTGAGACGTCGCGCACCACGCTGCCCGGCGCCGGTCGGCACGCGGTTAGCATCGCGGCGGTTTCGACATCAGGAGCGCACGATGGCCATCACGCTGGACCAAGCCAACCGCATCATCGGCGCCGCGCTGGCGCGTTCGACCGAGGCCGGCTACAAGCCGATGGCGGTGGTGGTGCTCGACGACGCCGGCAACGTCAAGGCGGTGCAGCGGCAAGACGGCGCCAGCATGCTGCGCGTCGAGATCGCCACCGGTAAGGCGTGGGCCGCGGTCGGCATGGGGGTGGCGTCGCGCGTGCTGACTCAGCGTGCGAAGGATCTGCCGGCGTTCTTCAACGCGATCGCCGCCAGCGTGCCGGGGCGCTTCATTCCGCAGACCGGTGCGGTGCTGATCAAGGATGCCGAAGGTCAGGTGATCGGAGCGGTCGGCGCCAGCGGCGGCACCGGCGACGAGGACGAGATCATCTGCACCGCCGGCGTCGAAGCGATCGGACTGCACACTGGCTGAGGCGCTCGAGCACGCCGCTCAAGCACCGGCTTTCGCGAGCACCACCACCGACACCCCGCGCGCGGGCAGGCTGGCGTCGGCGTTGGCGTACGAATGCGGCTGGTTGCCCGGAAACGCGAGCACGTCGCCTTCCGCCAGCGCGTGCCGGTCGCCGCCCACCGTCAGCTGGACGCGACCGTTCAGGCAGGTGAAGTACTCGCGCGTGCCGGGCAAGTGCGGCGTGCCCGGCGTCACGGCGCCGGGCTCGAAATCCATCACCTCGATCAGGCCGTCGGGCATCGGCTCGGGCACCAGCGCGCGGATGCGCACGCCGCGGCCCTTGTTGCGCGTGGGAACCTCAGTGCCCGGCCAGTGCCGCACCTGCGCCCGCGGCGAGGCCAGCAGTTCGTCGATCGGCACCCCGAGCGCGCCGGCCACCTTGACCAGCACCACCAACGACGGATTGCCGGCGCCCGACTCGAGGTTGGCGATCGTCGAGCGCGGCACCGCGGCCGCCCTGGCCAGCCCCTCCTGCGTCAGCGCGCGCGCATGCCGCAAGTTGGCGAGATTGCGCGCCAGGTGACCAGCAGCGGCGTCGGCGGGCGGTTCGGTGGCCGGTGCGTTGCTCATGAAGGCATTGTGCGACGCCGTCCGCCAGATGGACGTTGCGCCAACGCGCTGGACAACGCGCTCGCCGTCGGCAAGCGGCGTCCCTATCTTCGCTGCATCGACACTTTCAGTGAGGGATCGATGGCACACCACGACCTGAAGAACCTGCGCGTCGCGATCACCGGCGGCACCTCGGGGCTGGGGCTGGCGCTGGCACGCGCGCTGCACGCCGCGGCCGCGCACGTGGCGTTTGTGGCGCGCGATGCGCAGCGCGTGGCGCGCATCGCCGCCGCGCTGCCGGGCACGCACGGCATCGTCGGCGACGTCGCCCGCAAGGACGACACGCACCGCATCGCGCTGCAGATCAACGCTGCGCTCGGCGGGCTCGACGTGCTGGTCAACAACGCGTCGTCGCTGGGGCCGGTGCCGCTGCGGCTGCTGGCCGACACCGACTGCGAGGATCTCGAGGCGGCGCTGGCGACCAACCTGGTCGGGCCCTTCCGCCTCAGCAAGGCGCTGCTCGGCGCGCTCGCGGTCTCGGCGCGCGAGGGCCGGCCGGCGCGCATCGTCAACATCAGCAGCGACGCCGCGGTGACGCCCTATGCGCACTGGGGCGCCTACGGCGCCAGCAAGGCAGCGCTACTGCAGCTGAGCCGGATCTGGCACGAGGAGTTGCGCGAGCACGGCATCGAGGTGATCGCCGTCGATCCGGGCGACATGGACACGCCGCTGCACGCCGCCGCGGTGCCCAACGCCGACCCCGCGACGCTCAAGCGGCCGGCCGACGCCGCGGCCGAGATCGTGGCGCTGCTCGCCACGCCGGTGCGCGAGTGCGCGGGAGCTCTCGCGTGATGCCAGCCACCCGGGCGGTGCAGCGGCCGCGCGAGGCGAAGCTGCTGGTGATCGACGAGGGCGGCCACCTGCAGATCGCCGCGCGCGCGCGACTGATCGACTTCCTCCGACCCGGCGACCTGGTGGTCGCCAACGATGCCGCGACGCTGCCGGCGAGCCTGTATGGGGTGCACGAGCCGACCGGTTCGGCGATCGAGGTGCGACTGGCGGGCCGGCGCTCGCTGCGTGTCGACGACGTGCGCGAGTTCAGCGCCGTCGTGTTCGGCGCCGGCGACCACCGCACGCGCACCGAAGAGCGGCCGCTGCCGCCGCCGCTGCGCGCCGGCGATGCCCTGGCGCTCGGGCCGCTGCGCGCCACCGTGCAGCGCACGCTCGGCCACCCGCGCCTGATCGCGCTGCGTTTCGAGGGCGACGCCGACGCCATCTGGGCCGGCATCGCGCGCCACGGCAAGCCGATCCAGTACGCGCACATCGAGGACCCGCTGGCGTTGTGGGACGTCTGGACGAGCATCGCCGCGCCGCCGGTGGCGTTCGAGCCGCCGTCGGCCGGATTCGTGCTCGACTGGGGCCTGCTGCACGCGTTGCGCGAGCGTGGTGTCGGCTTCGCGACGCTCACGCACGCCGCGGGCATCTCGTCGACCGGCGATCCGCTGCTCGATGCGCGGCTGCCGTTCGACGAGCCGTATCACCTGAGCACTGCCACCATGCGCACGATCGCCGACACCCGGCGCAGCGGTGGCCGCGTGATCGCGATGGGCACCACGGTGACGCGGGCGCTGGAGCACGCCGCGGCGAGCCATGCCGGTGCGCTGCGCGCCGGCCATGGCCTGGCCGATCAACGCATCGGCCGCTCGACCCGCCTGCAGGTGGTGAACGCCATTCTCAGCGGCGCGCACGAGGCCGGTTCGAGCCACCACGAGTTGCTGCGCGCGTTCGTGCCCGACGCGATGCTGGCACGCGTGGACGCCGCGCTGGCGAGCCACGGCTTTCTCATCCACGAGTTCGGTGATTCGATCCTGATCCGTGACATGCGCACGCCAGTTCGTACCTCATCCGCCGCTTCGCGCGGCGATGAAGCCCCCGTTCGGTGCGTCGACTGCTTAGAGTCGCTCCGTTGAGCCGTTGCAACCGGACACACGCCCGGCACGGCCACCTGGAGGGATCCGATGACACCGTTGCTGCTGCCCGTCTCGTACGACCTGCCTATGATCGCCCTGTCCTGGGTGGTGTCGGGGATCGGCGCCTTCACCGCGCTGTCGGCGATCGGCCGTGCGCGGCAGTCCAACACCGGCCGCGTCGACCGCTTCAACGTACTGCTGGCCGGCATCGCACTCGGCGGCGTGGGCATCTGGTCGATGCACTTCATCGGCATGATCGCGTGGAAGGTCGACCTCGGCGTCGGCTACCGCCTGTTCGAGACCATGGTGTCGCTGGTGGCCGCGGTGATCGTCTCGTCGATGGCGCTCGGCTACGTGGCGCACGGCGCGTCGATGCGGCGCCTGCTGGTGGCCGGCCCGCTGGCCGGCATCGGCGTCACGGTGATGCACTACCTCGGCATGTACTCGATGCGCTTCCACGGCTTCTTCGAGTGGAACTGGGGCGTCGTCGGCCTGTCGGCGCTGATCGCGATGACCGCGGCCACCGTTGCGTTGTGGCTGGCGTTCAACCTGCACAAGCGCTGGCACCGCGTGGTGGCGGCGCAGGTGATGGCCACCGCGGTCTGCACGATGCACTACACCGGCATGGCGGCGGCCTCGGTGATCTGCACCACCGCCAACCGCAAGGCCTACCTGCCCGACCTGATGCGCCCGAGCGACCTGCCGGCGCTGGTGCTGACGATCGCGCTCGGCGTGGCGCTGATGATCGGCACCGACCTGACGATCCAGCGCATGAGCAGCGAGCGCAGCAACGCCGGCCGCCCCGGCATGCAGGGCGCAGGGCACTGAGCAGGACGCGTGCCTGCCGGCAGCGGCTACAGTGCCGCTGCAGCAGGAGCGTTCAGATGTCGATTCCATCCCAACCCGCCGTCGGCCAGTTCGACGGCGGTTGCGTCTTCATCGACGGCGCGTACGCGCCGCTGTCCGAAGGCAAGGTCTCGCTGTTCGACTGGGGCTTCACGCGCTCCGATGCCACCTACGACGTCGCTAGCACCTGGCAAGGTGCGTTCTTCCGCCTGACCGACCACCTCGACCGCTTCTTCGCCAGCCTGGCGACCTTGCGCCTCGCGATTCCGTACACGCGCGCCGAGCTGCGCGAGATCCTGCACGGCTGCGTGCGCGGCGGCGGCCTGAAGG
>DASTZF010000127.1:0-4461 GCA_035764445.1 Burkholderiaceae bacterium | reverse complement strand
GGCGGCGCAGAACCTGTGCCCGGTGACGCTCGAGCTCGGCGGCAAGTCACCGGCGATCGTGGCGCCTGACTTCCCGCTGCAGACAGCGGTCGAGCGCATCCTGTTCGTCAAGTGCATGAACGCCGGGCAGATCTGCACGACCGTCGATCACGCCTGGCTGCCAGCCGACAAGGTGGAAGATTTCGTGCGCCTGGCTCAAGCCATCGTGCCGCGCATGTTCAAGTCGCTGGCCTCGCCCGACTACACGTCGATCATCGACGACAAGTCGTTTCAGCGTCTGACCGCAGCGCTCGACGAGGCACGCGAGCGCGGCGCGCGCGTGATTCCGCTGCTGCCGGGGCCGGCGCACGATGCCACGACACGCAAGATCGCGCCGCACATCGTGATCGACGCGCCCGCCGACAGCGCGCTGATGCAGCGCGAGATCTTCGGCCCGATCCTGCCGCTGCGCCCCTACCGCGGCCTCGACGAGGTGATCACTGCCGTCAATGCCGGCGACCGCCCGCTCGCGCTCTATCCGTTCAGCCATGACAAGATGGTCGTGCGGCGCCTGCTCGACCACGTGATGTCGGGCGGCGTGTCGGTCAACGACGCGCTGTTCCACGTGGCGCAGCACGACCTGCCGTTCGGTGGCGTCGGCCCGTCGGGCATGGGCCACTATCACGGCCGCGAAGGCTTCGAGACCTTCTCCAAGCTGCGGCCGGTGTTCAAGCAGGCGCCAGTGTCGGCGCTCAAGTTCTTCGGCCCACCGTACGGCGGGCGCATGAACGCGCTGCTGAAGTTCCTGATCAAGTAGCGCCATGCTGAAGCACAGCCCACCCGACACGCCGCTGCCGCAGCTGCTGCAGCAGCTCGACGACGACGGCTACGTGATCATCCCGGCGCTGTTGTCGACTCAGCAAGTGCAGGCGATCCGCGACGCGCTGGCGCCGTACCTGCAGCGCCAGCTGATGGGCCGCAACGACTTCGAGGGTTACGACAGCGAGCGCGTCTACGCGCTGCTGGCCAAGAGCCCGGTGTTCGGCGAGCTCGCTGCGCACCCGCTGGTGCTCGACGTCTGCGACAAGCTGCTCGGCCCCAACTTCATGCTCAGCGCGTGCCTGGCGATCAACTCGCACCCGGGCGAGAACGCGCAGCCGCTGCACTTCGACGACAGCTTCTACAAGCTGCCGCGGCCGCGCCCGCCGTACGGCGTGAGCGCGTTCTGGGCGATCGACGAGTTCACCGACAGCAACGGCGCCACCGAGATCATCCCCGGCAGCCACACATGGGGCGACAGCGAGCGTCCGGAGGGCACCGGCTTCTACGAGGCCTTCGTCAACGGCAAGCACGTGCCGGTGGTCGAGTACCCCGGCCTCGAGAAAGTGATCATGCCCAGCGGCTCACTGATGCTGACGCCCGGCACGCTGTGGCACCGCGGGGGCGCCAACCACAGCAACGCCTCGCGGCTGGCGATCACGCCGCAGTACTGCGTGGCCTGGGGCCGCCAGATGGAGAGCATGCTGCTGTCGGTGCCGCCGCACGTGGTGGCGCAGTACCCCGAGCGCGTGCAGCAGCTGCTCGGCTACAGCATTCACCCGCCGTTCATGGGTCACGTGAACGGCATGCACCCGGGCCGGGTGCTTCATCAGTTCTCACGCTCTGAAAGCACGAAGGAGTCGCACACATGAGCCACGCCTACATCTACGACCACCTGCGCACGCCGCGCGGCAAGGGCAAGAAAGACGGCGGCCTGCACCAGGCCACGCCGGTGTGGCTGCTGCGCACGCTGCTCAAGGAGCTGGAGCGCCGCAACGACCTCGACACCTCGCTGGTCGACGACGTGGTGCTCGGCTGCGTCACACCCATCGGCGAGCAGGGCGCCGACATCGCGCGCACCGCGGTGCTCGACGCCGAATGGGCGCAGACCTGCGCCGGCGTCACGCAAAGCCGCTTCTGCGCATCGGGCCTCGAGAGCGTGAACCTCGCGGCGGCCAAGGTGGCCAGCGGCTTCGAAGACCTGGTGGTCGGCGGCGGCGTCGAGAGCATGAGCCGCTGGAAGATGGGCAGCGACGGCGGCGCCTGGGCGATGGACCCGCGCATCAACGCCAAGCTCGGCTTCGTGCCGCAGGGCGTGGGCGCCGACCTGATCGCCACGATGGAAGGCTGGAACCGCACCGACGTGGACACCTTCGCGCTCAACTCGCACAAGCGCGCAGCCGCCGCGCGCGCCGAAGGCCGCTTCAACAAGGCCGTGATCCCGGTGAAGGACATCGCCGGCCTCGCGCTGCTCGACCGCGACGAGACCATCCGCGACAACGCCAGCCTCGACGCGATGGCCAAGCTGGAGGCCAGCTTCGCCACCATCGGTGCGATGGGCTTCGACGCCACCGCGCTGCGCAAGTACACCACCGTGGAGAAGATCAACCACGTGCACCACGCCGGCAACTCCAGCGGCATCGTCGACGGCGCGGCGCTGATGCTGGTCGGCAGCCAAGAGGGCGGCAAGAAGGCCGGCCTGAAACCCCGCGCACGCATCCGCGCCGCCGCGGTGATCGGCAGCGAGCCGACCATCATGCTCACCGGCCCCACGCCAGCCTGCCGCAAGGCGCTGGCCAAGGCGGGGATGACCGCGAAGGACATCGACCTGTTCGAGATCAACGAGGCGTTCGCCGTGGTGCCGATGCAGACCGCGCGCAATCTCGGCGTGGAGCTCGACAGAGTCAACGTGAACGGCGGCGCCATCGCGATGGGCCACCCGCTCGGCGCCACCGGCTGCATCATCCTCGGCGCGTTGCTCGACGAGCTCGAGCGCCGCAACCTGAACACCGGCCTCGCCACGCTGTGCGTGGGCGGCGGCATGGGCATCGCGACGATCATCGAAAGAGTTTGAGAGGCAGCACCACCATGAGCAACGCAGTCAATCTCGAACTCGGCAGCGACGGCATCCTCGTCGCGACCATGGACCTGCCCGGCCGCCCGATGAACGTGGTGGGCGACGCCTTGATGGGCGGCGTCGAAGCCGCCGTGGCCAAGCTGGCTGAAGCCAACGTGAAGGGCCTCATCCTCACCAGCGGCAAGGCCGACTTCTGCGCCGGCGGTGACCTCGACCGCATGAGCAAGTGGACCAAGCCCGAAGAGCCGTTCGAGGGCTCCATGGCGATGAAGCGCGTGCTGCGCAAGATGGAAACGCAGGGCAAGCCGGTGGTGGCCGCCATCAACGGCCACGCGCTCGGCGGCGGGCTGGAGATCGCGCTGGCGTGCCACGCGCGCATCGCGATCGACGACCCCAAGCTCAAGATCGGCCAGCCCGAAGTGAAGTTGGGCCTGCTGCCCGGCGGCGGCGGCACGCAGCGGCTGCCGCGGCTGCTGGGCATTCAGCAAGGCCTGCAGATCTGCGCCGAGGGCAACGACATCGCGCCGGCCAAGGCGTTGAGCATGGGCCTCGTGACCGAGCTGGCCAAGGACCGCGACGACCTGATGACCAAGGCCCGCACGTGGATCCACGCCAACCCCAAGGCGCAGCAGCCGTGGGACAACCCCAAATTCAAGTGGCCGGGCGGCGACAGCCGCAGCGAGGGCGGCAAACAGCTCTGGGCCATCGCGCCCTCGATCGCCAACGCCAAGAGCTTTGGCAACTACCCGGCCGTGCAGCACATCATGAGCTGCGTGTTCGAAGGCGGCCTGCTCGACTTCGACGCCGCGTGCGAGGTGGAGAGCCGCTACTTCGCCGCCTGCGTGATGAGCCAGGAGAGCAAGAACATCATCAACACGCTGTGGTACCAGCTCAACGCCATCAAGAAGGGTGCGTCGCGTCCGAAGGGCCCGGCACCGAGCAAGGTGAAGAAGCTCGGCATCCTCGGCGCCGGCATGATGGGCGGCGGCATCGCCTACGTGTCGGCCCGCGCGGGCATCGACGTGGTGCTGCTCGACAGCACGCAGGAGCAGGCCGACAAGGGCAAGGCGTATTCGCAAGGCCTGCTCGACGGCGCCATCAAGAAGGGCAAGAGCACGCCGGAGAAGCGCGACGCGCTGCTCGCCAAGATCAAAGCCACCACGAGCTACGACGACCTCAAGGGCTGCGACCTCATCATCGAAGCCGTGTTCGAAGACCGCGCGGTGAAGGCCGAGGTCACCAAGAAGGCCGAGGCGCAGCTCGAGCCGAGCGCCACGTTTGCCTCCAACACCAGCACGCTGCCGATCACTGGACTGGCTAGGGCCAGTGCCAGGCCCAAGAACTTCATCGGCCTGCACTTCTTCAGCCCGGTGGACAAGATGCAGCTGGTGGAGATCATCGTCGGCCAGGAGACCAGCGACGAGACGCTGGCCAAGGGCTTCGATTACGTGCTGCAGATCGGCAAGACGCCGATCGTGGTGAACGACTCGCGCGGCTTCTACACCAGCCGCGTGTTCGGCACCTACGTGAGCGAAGGCATCGCGATGCTCAAGGAGGGCGTGCACCCGCGCAGCATCGAGCAGGCG
>DASTZF010000126.1:0-2533 GCA_035764445.1 Burkholderiaceae bacterium | reverse complement strand
GCCTTGGCGACGGTGGAGCCCGCCACGCGCTGTGACAGGCGATGCGACGCATCGTCGACGCGGCCGGCGATCTGCAGCGACAGCTTGGCCACCGGCAGGTTGATCTTGCGGATCGCGCCGACCACCATCATGTCCTGCGCCCAGGCGGTCTGCTGACCGAACGCCTCGATGCCTTGCACGGTGCGGCCCGACACGCTGTCGACCGCACTGGTTGCGCGCTCGGCGATGCGCGCCACCGAGTCGACCACCAGGCGCGCCACACGCTGCTGGCTGCCGACGAGGTTGGCCTTGATCTCGCTGCTGATCCACGGCAGCGGCTGCTTCTCGACCAGCTGCTCGTAGCCCGCGCTCAGCGCGTTGACCGCGCGCTCGGTGCCGGCGCGATAGGTGGCGAGCAGATTCTTCGCGGTCTGGCCGTAGTGGCCGACGACGTCGATGGCGATGGTGTTCAGGTTGGGTGTGGTCATGGTTTCCATTCAGGGTTGCGAGGGAATGCCGCGATCTTCGCCGCGCCGGCCTAGGGAGCGAAAACTAACCGGCACCAAAAGCCTAGGTGCACGCTTCTAAATTGCCCCATTCGCGCCCGGGCCGCAGCGTGTTGCCCGAACGGCCAGGTCTTCAAGAACACGCTGGCGCGCTGACGCTTGACGTCCGCTGCAATGGCGGGTTGGGTTGCACGCGAGGTTATTCTTGTCCCCATGGCCGGAGGCATGGATCGGTGTGCGCATCGCCGCGGAGCCCGCGCGGCGCTCCGGCGGCGCACCGTCTCGGGCGAGACCGATTGGGTGCTGACGCCGGCGCCGGCCGCGATGTCGCTGGTCGCCGCTGAACGCCTGCGCCTGTTGGGACACAGCATGCCGGCGGCGACGCGGCCGCTCGGCGATACGCCCGCTCTCGTGGCCACCGTGCCGGGCTTCGAGTTCTGGGGCTGGATCGGCCTGCTCGCGCCCAAGGGCCCGCCCGTCCCGGTGGCGGCCGCACTGGTGGAGGCCGTCGGCAAGGCCCTGCGCGTGCGCGAACTGGTGAGTGCTTTCGAGCTGCATGGCGCGGTGCCGACGGCCTCGACACCGGAAGAGTTCCGCAGCTTCCTCGAGCGCGACATCGCACAGAACAAGCGGGCGATCGCGGTCGCCGGGATCCAGCCCGAGTGAGCGTACCTTGCCCTTGGGGCAACGCATGCCGTTCGCGGCGCGCATGGCACCAAGGTCCTATAGCATGCCGCGCAGCGTCCGCGAACAATTGCGCGCATGAGCAAGACCGCCTCCGCTGCCTCCGCACCAGCGCAGCGAGCCGCCAGCGACGACATGGTGTGGATCCCTGGCGGCGCGTTCCAGATGGGATCGGACAAGCACTACCCGGAGGAAGCGCCGGCCCACGCGGTGCACGTCAGCGGCTTCTGGATCGATCGCACGCCGGTCACCAACCGCCAGTTCCGCCGCTTCGTCGAGGCCACCGGCTACGTGACGTTCGCCGAGATCGCGCCCGACCCCAAGGACTATCCCGGCGCGCTGCCGCACATGCTGCAGCCGGGCTCCCTGGTGTTCACGCCGCCTGGGCGGCCGGTGGACCTGCGCAACTTCGCCGAATGGTGGCAGTTCAAGTTCGGTGCCAACTGGCGGCGTCCACAGGGGCCACGCAGTTCGATCGCCGGGCTCGATGACCATCCGGTGGTGCATGTGGCGTACCGCGACGCGCTCGCCTACGCGCAGTGGGCCGCTAAGGAGCTGCCTACCGAGGCCGAATGGGAGTTCGCAGCGCGCGGCGGCCTCGACGGCGCCGAGTACGCGTGGGGCGACGAGTTCACGCCGGGCGGCAAGCACCAGGCCAACACCTGGCAGGGCGCGTTTCCGAACGAGAACCTCGAGAGCGACGGCTTCGCGCGCACGTCGCCAGTGCACGCGTTCCCGCGCAACGGCTACGGGTTGTACGACATGATCGGCAATACCTGGGAGTGGACCACCGACTGGTACTCGACCCAACACGAGTCCGCCGACCCAGCGCACCCGTGCTGCGCGCCGAGCAACCCGCGCGGCGGGCCCGAAGACGGCAGCTTCGACCCCTGCCAGCCGAACATCAAGATCCCACGCAAGGTGCTCAAGGGCGGCTCGCACCTGTGCGCGCCGAACTATTGCCGGCGCTATCGCCCGGCAGCGCGCCACGCGCAGCCGGTGGACACCTCGACCAGCCACGTGGGCTTTCGCTGCGTGCGGCACGGGCCTGGCCCAGCATGAGACCTGTGATGCAAGAGTGGCTGATCACGCTCAGCGAGTTCGCGATCACGCTGATCGATTTCGTCGCGCTGGCGGTGATCCTATTCGGCACCGTGCAGGCGGCGATCACCACGGTGCGCGCAGTGTTCTCGCCGCTGCCCGGCCGCATCCGCCGCGAGGTGTGGATGCACTACGCGCGCTGGCTGGTCGCCGGGCTCACGTTCCAGTTGGCCGCCGACATCATCGAGACCGCGATCACCACCGACTGGGAGGCGATCGGCCGTGTGGCCGCGATCGCGGTGATCCGCACCTTCCTCAACTAC
>DASTZF010000125.1:0-3198 GCA_035764445.1 Burkholderiaceae bacterium | reverse complement strand
GCCGCGCGGCGACTACGACGCCTCGCTGCAAGCGATCGCCGGCCTGGTCGCGCGCGCCAAGCAGGCCGCCGGCGGCGCGCCGTGCACGATCGGCGTCGGCGCGCCGGGCAACGTCACGCAGCGCGGCGTGATGAAGAACGGCAACTCCACGCAACTCAACAACCGCCCGCTGCCGCACGACCTCGAGCTGCTGCTGAAGCAGCCGGTGCGCGTGACCAACGACGCCAATTGCCTGGCGCTGTCGGAGGCCACCGATGGCGCGGGCGCGGGCGCCGACGTGGTCTTCGCCGGCATTCTTGGCACCGGCGTCGGTGCCGGCGTCGCCGTGCACGGCCGCGTGCTGAACGGCCCCAACGGCCTGGCCGGCGAGTGGGGCCATAACCCGTTGCCGTGGGCCGAGCCGGGGGAGCTGCGCTGGCAATGCTTCTGCGGCCAGTTCGGCTGCATAGAGACGCTGATCAGCGGGCCGTGGCTCGCGCGTGATCATGAGCTGCACCACGGCGGCGCGCTGAAGGCCGAGCAGATCGTGCAGGGCGCGGCGCAAGGCGACCCAGCATGCGAAGCGACGATGCAGCGCTGGGAGTCGCGCCTGGCGCGCGCTCTCTCACACGTCATCAACCTGCTCGACCCCGACGTCATCGTGCTCGGCGGCGGCCTGTCGCGCATCGAACGGCTGTACAGCAACGTGCCCAGGCTGCTGCCGCGCTGGGTGTTCGCCGGCGGCGTGCGCGACGAGCCGGTGCGCACGCGCCTCGTGCAGAGCCTGCACGGCGATTCATCCGGCGTGCGCGGCGCGGCGTGGTTGTGGCGGACCTGACGAAGGTCGCGCAGAACCTCGCAGACTGGCCGAGATCGGCCGCCGCTGATGCGCTGCAGTGCCAGCGGCGCAGCTGCGGCGCCGCTCGCGGTCCCTAGCTCGGGAACAGGCTCGTCGCCGGCACGGTCACATAGCTGCCGGCACCCGGAGTCAGCCAGCGCAGCCGCATCACGGCGTTGCCACCTTTCTCGAAGTACTCGACCTTGATCGTGTACTTCTGTCCCGCCACCAGATTGATGGTGCCGCTGGTGTTGGTGGTGGCCGCGTGATTGGTCCAGTTGTTGATCACCTGCGTGCCGTTGATCCACACCCGCACGCCGTCGTCGGACACGGTCTGGAAGCGATAGCTGCCGCTCGCGCCGGCCGCGATCGTCCCTGTCCAGCGCACCGAGAAGTTGTCCTTCGTCACGCCCGGCGCGGGCGAGCCGCTGCCCCAGTTGAAGTCGATCGCCTCGATGCGCGACAGGACCACCGCACCACCCAGCGAGATGCTGTTGTAGTAGCTGGCACGCAGCCCGGTGCCGCCCGGCAAGGGTGCCGGCGCCGGACCTTCGTCCGAACCGATCTCGCGCAGGTAGGCGGCCAGCGTGGCGACGTCGGCATCCGACAGGCTCACGGTGTTGTGCGCCTTGATCGCCGCCTCCAACGTCGGTGCCGAGCCGTCGTGCAGGTACGGTGCGGTCGCCCACACGTCGCGCAGGGTCGGGATGTCGATGCCGGTCAACGACAACCCCAGCCGCTGCCCGCTGGTGGGCTGCTTGATGGTGCCGATGTCCGACAGCGTGTTGGCCCCGCTCACCGTGAAGTCGGTGCCGCCGTGGCAGGAAGCGCAGTTCTGGCTGATGAACAGCTGCCGGCCCGCCGTCGCTACACTGGACAACTGCGTGGCACCGGGGCGCAGCGGGCTCGGATCGAACGCGTTCAGCGAAGCCACGTACGAAGCCAACGCATCGAGATCGGCTGACAGGCCGCTCTTGCGATCGCCCAGCGGCTGACTGCGGGTGCCGGCGAAGAAGTCTGTGTTGGACATCAAGCCGCTGCCGCCGGCCAGATTGCGGATCTGTCCCTCGAAGTCCTGCACCTCGTCGAAGTTGTTGCTCCAGTGCAGGAAGCCCTCGGCGCCGGCGCGGCCGCGCAGGTTGATGGTGTTGCGCAGACCCTCGCCGAAGCCGGTCAGGTCCCACACGCGACCGTCGTGGCTGCCATCGTTGTGGCACGACGCGCAGCTCATGTAGCGATCGCGCGCCAGTCGCGTGTCGCGGGCATCGTAGAAGTGCTTCTTGCCGAGCAGCACGTTGGCCGCGAGCTTCTCGGTGGCCACGGTGCTCAAGTTGGCCACCAGCGGCACGCTCATCAGGCCCTGGTCGAGCAACGGCTTGAGGTCGAACACGCCGACGCTGCGATCCATGAACTGGCTGACGTACAACGTGCGGCCGTCTGGCGAGAGGGCCAGCCCCTGCGGCGCGCGACCGACGTCGAAGCGCAACAGCTGTCGTCCACCGTAAGCGTCGATCACGGCCACTTCCCGGCTGGTCTCGAGCGCGACGAACAGGTACGCGCCGAGCTGGTCGTAGGCCGCAGCGCTGGCAACGCTGGCGTTGTCGTGATCGATGCGCATCGCCAGGTCTTCGCTGCCGCTGGCCAGCTCGATGCGCGAGCTGATCGCACGCACCGTGTTCTGGAAATTCAGTCCGATGCCGCTGCGCAGCGTGCCGCGCTTGATGTTGTCCTGCTTCGACGGCACCCAGGCCTGGCTGCCGTCGGGCGAAATGGCCGCGGCGCCGAGGTAGTTGGGAATGCCGCTGCCTGTGGTCTCCGCATCGGGCTTGTCGCTGTGGTGCAGCACGATGGTGCGAGCGACCGACAGCGCCGCGGTGTCGACCACGACGACCTCACCGCCCGCCGTGTCGGGAGAGGCCACCGTGGCCGTGCTCTCGCCTGGCAGCGGCGGCGTCACGAACCGCGAGACGTAGGCGCTCGCGCCGTCGGCGGTGATCGAGACGTGACGCGGGTTGGGACCGATGGCGACGCTGCCCAGCACGGCGTAGCTCGACGTGTCGATCTTCAGCAGCTGCCCGCTGGCCTCCAGGGTCACGAAGGCGGTGCCGGCCACCGGCGACATGGCGACACCGAACGGTTGCGAGCCGCGTGGCAGCGCGACGGTGTTGACCACCGCCCGGGTGCTCGGATCGATGACGCTGATCGAACCACCGCGCTTGTTGACCACCCACAGCAGGCCGTTCGGCGCGCGTGCGATCGAGCGCGGCGCCACGCCGACGCTCACTTCACCCAGCTTGGCGCGCGTGACCGCGTCGAAGGCCGTCACCGAATCGTTGTCCTGGTTCACCACCCACAGGCGCGGGTTGCCGCTCACCAGCCTC
>DASTZF010000124.1:0-5809 GCA_035764445.1 Burkholderiaceae bacterium | reverse complement strand
CTCGAAGCCTAGGCTCTTGGCGGCCGCTTCGACCGTCGGGATCATGTCGAAGCGGCCGCCAGCCAGCGTCTCAGTGGATCTGTAGCCCGCGGGCCACAGCCAGGACAGCCGCTTCGCGCCGGGCGATGTTTCCCTTAGGAGTGTCAGCCTCTTGATGGTGACCTCGATTCCCGCGTGAAAGGCAAAGCCCGTCGCATTGCGCCCCGGTCGGTTGTACGAGTCGATCAAGCCCAGTTCCAGCGGCCAGATCGCGTTATAGAAAACGATCGGGATCGTCCGCGTCGCACGCGCAGCAGCAAGAGCCGGCACAACGCCCTCGCAGAGGATGACGTCTACGTTCTTGCGCACCAGGTCCTCGGCGAGTCCGGCCAGACCCTCACGCTTCCAGTCTGCAAAGGCCTCCACCACGCTCAGGTTCTCGCCCAGGATCCAGCCCTTCTTGCCCAACTCGATGAAGAAGAAAGGGATTTGAGGGCCTGGCCAAGGTGTCTGGCCCTTGGAATACAGGGCGAGGAAACCGATGCGCTTGGGCGGTTCGGCCTTCGGTTGCTGAGCACGGCCCGAGCGTGCAGCGGCCCAGATGACGGGTAGCGTCAGCAGCGCATCGCGTCTCGTGCCCATGGCTCCCTCGCAGTCTCTGCAAGGAAGGTGGATTGAAGCACTCCTACCGGCCTGCATCCAGCAGATCGATGTTCAGTACTGAACAAGTGCGAATCTTCTTTTGAACGCGATCGTCAACCGGCCCTGCGTCTGCACTTGCCGCACCCGCAGCGTTGTCGCTACGGGCGCGCGAACTCGGGAATGCGAAACCGCTTGCGATAGGCCCCCGGCGCCATGCCGGTGGTGCGCTTGAACAGGCGTCTGAAGAACGCGGCGTCCTCGTAGCCGACGCGCCAGCTGATCTCGTCGACCGACGCGTCGGTGCGCTCGAGGCGCCGCTTGGCATCTTCGATGCGCAGCCGCTGCACGTAGGCGATCGGTGCGACGCCGGTGGCCGAGGTGAAGCGGCGCTTGAACGTGCGCTCGGCGAGCGGCGCGCAGGCCGGCCCCAAGCGGCTGCAGGAGGTGTCTCGCAAGGCGGGCTTCGCGCACTTCCGCAAGGCTGCCGAGACGCCGTTCAATCTGATCTTCGAAGTGCGGCGCTAGAAAGCCATCGCGTGCGGCCGCCGCACGCGCCAGATAATCGGCCATGGCAATGCGCGGGCAGCGCCCGCGCCGCGGAGCACACATGGCCTCATCGACCGCCGCCGGACAGACCTGGAACGCCGCGAACTACGAGCGCCACGCGCGCTTCGTCGCCGAACTCGGCGCCCCGGTGCTCGACTTGCTCGAGCCCAAGCCCGGCGAGGCGATCCTCGACCTCGCCTGCGGGGACGGCGCGCTGACCGAGCGCATCGCGGCGGCAGGCGCTGCGGTGCGTGGCTGCGACGCATCGCCCGAATTGCTCGAGGCCGCGCGCGCCCGCGGCCTGAGCGTGGATCTCGTCGACGGTCACGCGCTGCCGTACGACGCCGAGTTCGATGCCGTGTTCTCCAACGCGGCGCTGCACTGGATGACGCGCCCGCGCGAGGTGGCGGCCGGGGTGCGGCGCGCGCTGCGGCCGGGCGGCCGCTTCGTCGGCGAGTTCGGTGGCTTCGGCAACGTGGCGGCCATCGTCACCGCGCTGATCGCGGTGTTGCAGCGGCACGGCATCGACGGTGCGGCCGCCAAGCCCTGGTACAACCCGACGGCGAGCGAATACGCCGCCGTGCTCGAAGAGGCGGGCTTCTCGGTGGTCGACGCGTGGTTGGTGCCGCGGCCGACGCCGCTGCCCACCGGCATGGCCGGCTGGCTGCAGACCTTCGCCGACCCGTTCGTGCGCACGCTGCCGCCGCAGGAGCGCGCGTCGGCGCTCGACGAGACGGTGCGGCTGCTGGCGCCGTCGCTGTGCGACGCGCAGGGGCAGTGGATCGCCGACTACGTGCGGCTGCGCTTCAAGGCCACGCTGTAGCAGCGACTGCTCGCGGCTCAGGGTCGGTAGACCTCGATCGCCAGCGGCCGCGCGCGTCGGTCTCGATTTGCCGCAGGAATTGCGGCCTCGAGTGCGACGAGGCCCGCGGTGCTTGTGCTGCGCTTGGGCACGACGCATGCCGGCAGGCCGGCCATGCGGGATGATCCCACCGCTCGCATGTGGCTGCGGGCCGTCGAGTTGCTCGAGGAGGCCGAAGGGCTGCGCCGGCAGTTCTTTCGCCCGGCTGCATCGCAACGCGCGACCGCGGTGTGGGAGCCGCCGGTGGACGTGTACGAAGACGATCGCGAGTTCGTCATCGTGGTCGCGATGCCGGGAGTGGCGGCCGAGCGCATGCAGGTGGCACGCGACGGCGACACGCTGGTCGTGCACGGTGTGCGGCCGTTGCTGGTCAGCGTCTCTCACCACGCGGTGCGGCAGCTGGAGATTCCCTACGGCGTCTTCGAGCGGCGGATCGCATTGCCGGCCGGCCGGTTCGAGCTGGGTGCACCGGAGCTGGTGAACGGTTGCCTGGTGCTCGTGATTCGCAAGTTAGGGGCCGACGAGTGATCGACGATCCGCGCCGCCCACCGGATGCGGTGTCTGCGGACGCGCAGACGCCACCTGCCGAACCACCGGCTGCGGCACCGGAGCCGCGGCCTGCAGGCACCGCGCGGCCGGTGCCGAACGACGCGCTGATCGTCCTGCCGCTGCGCAACATGGTGATGTTCCCGGGCACCGTGTTCCCGCTGGCCATCGGTCGGCCGAGTTCGCAGGCCGCAGTGCAGGAGGCGATGCGCCTGGAACGCTCGGTGGGTGTGCTGCTGCAGAGCAAGCCCGAGGTCGACGAGCCCGGCCCCGACGACCTGCACTGGGTCGGTACCAGCGTCGCGGTGCTGCGCTACCTGACCGCCCCCGACGGCACGCACCATGCGGTGGCGCGCGGCCTGCAGCGCTTTCGCGTGCTGCAGTTCCTCGAGGGCTTTCCATTCACGGTGGCGCGCGTGCAGACGATCGACGGCGTGCCGGCCACCGGCTCCGAGATCGAGGGCCGTGCCCGCGCGCTGAAGGAGCGCGCGCTGGAGACGCTGGCGCTGCTGCCGCAAGTGCCCGCCGAGATGAGCGCGGCGCTGGGGGCGATCGACGACCCCGCGCTGCTGGCCGACGTGGTGGCCAGCGTGCTCGACATCGACGCGCCGCAGAAGCAGTCGCTGCTCGAGACGTTCGACCTGCGCGCGCGGCTGGACCGCGTGCTCGAGATCCTGGCGCGCCGGATGGAGGTGCTGAAGGTGTCGCGCGACGTCGCGGAGCGCACGCGCGAGTCGATCGGCGACGTCAACCGCAAGGCGCTGCTGCGCGAGCAGATGCGCACGATCCAGAAGGAGCTCGGCGAAGGCGACGAGATCGCGGCCGAGCTGGAGGAGGTCGACCAGGCGATCGCCGACGCGCAGATGCCCGACGAGGTGGAGAAGGCCGCGCGCAAGGAGCTCAAGCGGCTGCAGCGCATGCCCGACGCGTCGGGCGAGTACTCGATGGTGCGCACCTATCTCGAATGGCTGGTCGAACTGCCGTGGAAGACCGAGCCCGACCCGCCGATCGACATCACCGAGGCGCGACGCATCCTCGACGAGAACCACTTCGGTCTCGACAAGATCAAGCGGCGCATCGTCGAGTACCTGGCGGTGCGCAAGCTCAATCCCCAAGGTCGCAGCCCGATCCTGTGCTTTGTCGGCCCGCCGGGGGTCGGCAAGACGTCGCTCGGCCAGAGCATCGCGCGCGCCACCGGCCGCACCTTCGCGCGCGTCAGCCTCGGCGGCGTGCACGACGAGGCCGAGATTCGCGGCCATCGCCGCACCTACATCGGTGCACTGCCGGGCAACATCGTGCAGAGCCTGCGCAAGGTCGGCACGCGACAGTGCGTGCTGATGCTCGACGAGATCGACAAGCTCGGCGCAGGCGGCTTCCAAGGCGACCCGGCCTCGGCACTGCTCGAGGTGCTCGACCCCGAGCAGAACTCGACCTTCCGCGATACCTACCTCGCGCTGCCGTTCGACCTCTCGAAGGTGATGTTCATCTGCACGGCCAACGTGATGGACACGATTCCCGGGCCGCTGCGCGACCGCATGGAGGTGATCCAGCTGCCGGGCTACACCACGCAGGAGAAGCTGCAGATCGCGCGCCGCTACCTGCTGCCGCGCCAGCGCGAGGCCACCGGGTTGAGCGCCGAACAGTGCGAGATCACCGACGTGGCGCTGATCGCGATCATCGACGACTACACCCGCGAGGCCGGCGTGCGCAACCTCGAGCGCGAGATCGGCAGCGTGTGCCGACACGTGGCGATGCGCATCGCCGAGGGCAGCGTGCCGCGGCTGACGATCGACGCGCCCGACCTGCGCGCGATCCTCGGGCCGAAGAAGTTCGAGGCCGAGGTCGCGATGCGCGGCGATATGCCGGGCGTCGCCACCGGGCTGGCGTGGACACCGGTCGGCGGCGACATCCTGTTCATCGAGGCGGCGCGCACGCCCGGTGGCGGCAAGTTGATCCTCACCGGCCAGCTCGGCGACGTGATGAAGGAGAGCGCGCAGGCTGCGCTGTCGCTGGCGAAGTCGCGTGCGCAGGCGCTCGGCATCCCGATCGAGGTGTTCGAGAAATCGGACATCCATGTGCACGTCCCTGCCGGCGCGACGCCGAAGGACGGCCCGAGCGCCGGCGTGGCGATGTTCGTCGCGCTGGTGTCGCTGCTGACCGCGAAGCCGGTGCGCAGCGACGTCGCGATGACCGGCGAGATCAGCCTGCGCGGGTTGGTGCTGCCGATCGGTGGCGTCAAGGAGAAGGTGCTCGCCGCGCTGCGTGCCGGCATCGCGACAGTGATGCTGCCGGCGCGCAACGAGAACGACCTCGACGACATCCCTGCCGACGCGCGCGCGCGGCTGCAGTTCGTCTGGCTGCACGAGGTGGACGACGCGATCCGAGTCGCCGTGCCCGCTGCAGCCTGAAGGCCACGGCACCATGCCCGCCAACCCACGCTCCGACACGCCGTCCGATCGCGACAAGCCAGGGCCCTGGTCGGCGAAGATGCCGCCGCGCAAGGCGTGGTGGACGTTCGTGGCGCTGCTGATCGTCAACTACCTGGTGGTGCGCATGCTGCTGCCGGAGAGCGATGCGCCGGTGACGGTGCCGTACACGGTCTTCAAGCAGCAGGTCGCCCAAGGCAATGTCACCGCGATCTACAGCCAGGGCGTCAACATCGAAGGACGGTTCACGAAGCCGGTGCCCTGGCCGCCCCCCGACGGCGAAGCGCCGAAAGCGCCGCGTGACCCCGCCGCGCGGGCGGTCAAGAGACCCCCGCAGCCGGCGACGACCTTCACCACCACGCTGCCGGCCTTCGTCGACCAAGGGCTGGAGCGCTTCCTGATCGACCACCAGGTCGAGATCAGCGCGGAGCCGATCCGCACCGGCAGCACCTTTGGCAGCTTCTTGCTCGGCTTCGGCCCGGCGTTGCTGATCATCGCCTTCTACGTCTGGATGTACCGGCGCGCGATGCAGGGCGGCGGTATCGGCGGCGGCCTGATGGGCATCGGCAAAAGCAAGGCGCGCCGCTACGACCAGGACGCGCAGAACCGCGTCACCTTCGCCGAGGTGGCCGGCATCGACGAGGCGAAGAACGAGCTGGTCGAGGTGGTCGACTTCCTCAAGGACCCGGGCAAGTACACGCGCCTGGGCGGCACGGCACCCAAAGGCGTGCTGCTGATCGGTCCGCCTGGCACCGGCAAGACCCTGCTGGCGCGCGCGGTGGCGGGCGAGGCCGGCGTGCCGTTCTTC
>DASTZF010000123.1:0-8719 GCA_035764445.1 Burkholderiaceae bacterium | reverse complement strand
GTGACCGCGCAGTCGGCCACCGGCACCTGCCACGGGCCCACCATCGGGTCGCGGCTGCTCAGGCCGCCGACCGTGCGGTCGCCGATCGTGATGAGGAACCGCTTGCTCGCCACCGTGGGATGGCGCAGCACGGTGAAGCAGGCGTCTTCGAGCTTGACGTCGGCGAGGTCGAGCTTGGGTGACTGGCGCTCGATGCGCTGCACGTCGCGGTGCATCTTGGGCGGCTTGCCGAGGAGGACTTCCATCGGCATGTCGATGGCGCGCTCGCCGTTCGGGCCGTCTTCGAGCACCAGCGTGCGCTGCTCGCTCGCGATGCCCACGATCGCGTACGGGCAGCGCTCGCGCACGGCCATCGCGTCGAACAGCGGCAGGCCTGCGGGGTCGAGCGCGATCACGTAGCGCTCCTGGCTCTCGTTGCACCAGACTTCCTTGGGCGCGAGGCCGGTCTCTTCGAGCGGCACCTTGCGCAGGTCGAAGGTGGCGCCCTTGGCGGCACCGTCGGCCAGCTCGGGGAACGCATTGCTCAGGCCGCCGGCGCCCACGTCGTGGATTGCGAGGATCGGGTTGCTCGTGCCGAGCAACCAGCAGTGGTTGATGACCTCTTGGGCTCTGCGCTGAATCTCGGGGTTGCCGCGCTGCACCGAGTCGAAGTCGAGGGCGGCGGTGTTGCTGCCCGCGGCCATCGAGCTCGCCGCGCCGCCGCCCATCCCGATGCGCATGCCCGGGCCACCGAGCTGGATCAGCAAGGTGCCGGCAGCGAATTCCTTCTTGTGCGTTTGCGAGTCGCTGACGGCGCCGAGGCCGCCCGCGATCATGATCGGCTTGTGGTAGCCGCGCTGCACGCCGGCCACCTGCTGCTCGTAGACGCGGAAGTAGCCGCCGAGGTTCGGCCGGCCGAACTCGTTGTTGAACGCGGCGCCGCCGAGCGGGCCCTCGGTCATGATCTGCAGCGCGCTGGCAATGTGCTCGGGCTTGCCGGTCGAATTCTTCTCCCATGGCTCGTTGGTGCCGGGGAGTTTGAGATTGCTCACGCTGAAGCCGGTGAGGCCCGCCTTCGGCCGCGCGCCGCGGCCGGTTGCGCCCTCGTCGCGGATCTCGCCGCCGGCGCCGGTGGCGGCGCCAGGGTGCGGCGAGATCGCGGTCGGGTGGTTGTGCGTCTCCACCTTCATCAGCACGTGCGAGGTCTCGGGCCTCGCCTCGTACACCGGCGCGTTGGTGAAGCCGCGCGGCGCCCAGCGCTCGATCGGGCCGCCGCGCATCACCGCAGCGTTGTCGCTGTAGGCCGAGATCGTGCCCTGCGGGCTCACCTTCTCGGTGTGGCGGATCATCTGGAACATCGAGTGTTCCTGCGCCACGCCGTCGATCGTGAAGCGCGCGTTGAAGATCTTGTGCCGGCAGTGCTCGCTGTTGGCCTGCGCGAACATCATCAGCTCGACGTCGCTGGGGTTGCGCTGCAGCTTGTTGAACGCGTCGACCAGGTAGTCGATCTCGTCGTCGCTGAGCGCGAGGCCGTATTCGGTGTTGGCCGCGATCAGCGCCGCCTTGCCCTGCCCCAGCACGTCGACGTGCGCCATCGGCTGCGCGGGCTGCTCGTCGAACAGATGCGCGGCGGCCTCGATGTCGAACGCCACGCTCTCGGTCATGCGGTCGTGCAGCAGCGCGGCGCAGGCTTGCAGCTCGTGATCGTTCAGCGGCTTCGGGCCGCGCAGCAACCCGCCTTCGAGCTGCAACCGGTATTCAGTGACGCGCTCGATGCGCCTGACCGGCAGCGCGCAGTTGTGCGCGATGTCGGTGGCCTTGCTTGCCCACGGGCTCACGGTGCCCAGGCGCGGCATCACGACGATCAAGGCCCCGTCGACGGGGCCTGGGTAGGTGTCGCCGTTGTCGAGCAGCGCCTTCAGCTTGTTGTGTTGCGCTTGCGGCAGCGGAGCGTCGCTGCAGGTCCAGTACGCGTGCCGCGCATGGATCGCCGCGACGCGTGGCACGCGCTCGCGCAGTCGTTGCAGCAGGGTCTGGGCTCGGAAGGATGAGAGCGCGGGGCCGCCTTCGAGGTGAACCAGGTGGTGCGGCGTCGACGGCATGCGATCCCAGGGGCCAGTGGAGGCCTATTTTACGAGGCGGGATCGCGGCCCTCGGTTGATGGCAGCTGCGCCTCGAAGCGCCACGCGTCTTCGTGCGCCACCACGTGGCCCGCGGTGGGCGCAGCGAAGTGGGTGCCGAGCACGAGCGCCCGGTCGCGCACGCAGCAGGCCAGAAAGTTGCGCCGCGTGGCTCGCGCGAGATCGGGCTCGCTGTCGAAGTTCACCGCACGGTCGGGCTCGGCGCACTGGATCGGGTGGTGCATCAGGTCGCCGGTGATCAGCGCGAGCCGTCCTTGCGACTCGATGCGCACGCTCACGTGCCCCGGCGTGTGGCCGGGCGTCGGCTGCAGGCGCACCTCGCCGGTGATGCGGTGGTCGGTGTCCACCAGGTCGGCCAGGCCCGCATCGAGGATCGGGCGCACCGAGTCACCGATCACGTCGTCGGGCGCGGCGCTCTCGTCGCCATAACGCGCGGGCATCCTGGCCGCGGCCGACCAGTGCTCCCACTCCTTGCGCGCGAACAGGTAGCGCGCCTTCGTGAACGTGGGCACCCAGCGGCCGCCCTCCAGCCGCGTGTTCCAGCCCACGTGGTCGACGTGCAGGTGCGTGCACAGCACGGTGTCGATGCTGTCGGGCGCAAAGCCGGCGGCGGTCATGTGCTCGAGGAACGGGCCGTGCAGCTGGTGCCAGCCCTCGAAGCTGCGCCGCTTGTCGTTGCCGATGCAGGTGTCGACCACGATGCGCCGGCCCTGCGACTCGACCACGAAGGCGTGGATCGACATCAGCAGCCGGTTGTCATCGTTCGCGAAGTGCGGCTTCAGCCAGCCGTGGCGCTGCACCAGGTCGCGCGGCGGGTCCTTGAAAAAGAACCGCGGCGACGTGGGCGTGGGGCCGAGCTCGACGACCTGGGTGATCCTGACCTGGCCGATCTGCCACTGAAGCATCGCCGTTCCTCCCTGTCGAAGCGGCGCGGCGCAGGGTCGCGCTCGAGGCGCGTGCGATTTTAGTTTGTGCAGGTGCGCCGAGCGCGGCGTGTATTCGGGCGGGCCGCCACCCGCGACGGCCTGCCCTGTTGGCAATCACTCAGGCGATGACCAGGCGCTTGCCGTTCTCTCCGACGTCCAGGGTCTGTTCGGACAGCGCGTCGGCAAGTTGGGAATCGAGCACCAGCACCGTGCGCCCTTCGCAGTCGAAATGCTCGTCGCCGTCACGCTCCTGGTCGATCTTGGTCGCCAGACCGCCACCGTCCACCTTGGGCACGATCCGCACCGCTGCGTCGGAAGGCGCTTGTGATCGGATCAGCATGTTGTTCAGATACTCGCTCGCAGCTTTCGTCACTGTCAGCATTGCTTGCTCCTTGGGAAGGTTCAAAGTGTGTTGACAGCGGCGCGCAACGAGGGTTCCGTCGCGATGAACGCCGTCGATTCGCAGGACGGCGATGGCGGCAACCGGCGTGCCTGGGATTCAGCGGCTCTTAAGCGTCGTCAGGCACGAGCCACGCGGCCCGGAGTATCGTCGCGGCACAGCGCCAACCGAGGAGACGCTCATGGCCAGTGGCAAGCCGCTCTACAAGTCGCTGTACTTCCAGGTGATCGTGGCAATCGTGACCGGTGTGCTGGTCGGGCATTTCTGGCCGAGCACCGGCGAGGCGATGAAGCCACTGGGCGACGCCTTCATCAAGCTGATCAAGATGATGATCGCGCCGATCATCTTCTGCACCGTGGTGGTGGGCATCTCCGGCATGGAGGACATGAAGAAGGTCGGCAAGACCGGTGGCCTGGCGTTGCTGTACTTCGAAGTCGTCAGCACGATCGCGCTGATCGTCGGCCTGCTGATCGTCAACTTCGTGCAGCCGGGCGCCGGCATGCACGTGGACCCGAACTCGCTCGACAGCAAGGCGGTGGCTGCCTACACCGGGCCCGGCAAGATGGAGACGACCGTCGGCTTCCTGATGAACGTGATCCCGGGCACGATCGTCGACGCGTTCGCCAAGGGCGACATCCTGCAGGTGCTGCTGTTCTCGGTGCTGTTCGGCTTTGCGTTGCACGCGTTCGGCGGGCGCGGCACGCTGGTGTTCGACACCATCGAGAAGACGTCGCACGTGCTGTTTCGCATCGTCGGCATCATCATGCGGGTGGCGCCGCTGGGCGCCTTCGGCGCGATGGCGTTCACGATCGGCGCCTACGGCATCGACTCGCTGCTTTCGCTGGGCAAGGTGATGGCCACGTTCTACCTCACGTGCCTGATCTTCATCTTCGTCGTGCTCGGCTCGATCGCGCGCGTGCACGGCTTCTCGATCTGGCGCTTCATCGTCTACATCAAGGAGGAGCTGCTGATCGTGCTGGGCACCAGCAGCAGCGAGAGCGTGCTGCCGCGCATGATGGCCAAGATGGAGAACCTCGGCGCGCAGAAGTCGGTGGTCGGGCTGGTGATCCCCACCGGCTACTCGTTCAACCTCGACGGCACGTCGATCTACCTGACGATGGCCGCGGTCTTCATTGCACAGGCCACCGACACGCCGATGACATTCGTGCAGGAGCTGACCTTGCTGGCCGTGCTGCTGCTCACCAGCAAGGGCGCCGCCGGCGTCACCGGGTCGGGCTTCATCGTGCTGGCCGCCACGCTGGGCGCGGTGGGCCACGTGCCGGTGGCCGGGCTGGCGCTGATCCTCGGCATCGACCGGTTCATGAGCGAGGCGCGCGCATTGACCAACCTGGTGGGCAACGGCGTGGCGACGCTAGTGGTGGCGCGCTGGTGCAAGGCGCTCGACGTGCCGCGCATGCAGGCGCACCTGGCCGGCGAGACGCCGCAGGAAGCCGACGAGCCCGAGGCCGTGCTCGACGAGCAGGAGCCGCACCTGGCGATGTGACGCCGCGCGACGGCGCGACGGCGTCGGTCGCCCTTGATGTTGCGCGGCGACGCTAGTCGCCCTTGATGTTGTTCTCGCGGATCGCCTTGCCGTAGCGCGTGAGCTGCTCCTGCACGATGCTCACCATCTGCTCGGGCGTGGTGCCGGCGGCCTTGAGGCCGAGTGCGGCGTAGCGCTCCTTGATCTCGGGGTCGGCGAGTGCCTTGACGCTCTCGCGTTGCAGGCGCTCGACGATGTCGCGCGGCGTGCCCTTGGGCGCGGTGAGCCCGAACCAGGTGCTGAAGCTGAAGCCCTGGATGCCGACTTCCTTCAGCGTCGGCGTGTCGAGGTATTCGGGGTGGCGCGCGTCCATCATCACGCCGATCAGGCGCAGCTTGCCGGCCTTGGCCAGCGCAGCGACGGTGGCGATGCCTTGCAGCGTGACGTCGCACTGGCCGCTCGCGGTGTCCTGCGCGGCCTGGCTCGCGCCGCGGTACGGCACGTGGCGGATGTCGATGCCGGTGTGCGAGGCGAACAGCGCGCCCGCCATGTGCTGCGGGCTGCCGTTGCCGCCCGACGCGTAGGTCAGCTTGCCCGGCGCCGCCTTGGCCGCGGCGACGAACTCCGCCGCGTTCTTGTACGGCGACGTGCTCGCCACCGAGATGCTGAATTCGATGGTCGCCACCTGCGAGATGTGCGTGAAGTCGGTCAGCGGGTTGAACGGCGTGGCCGGGTTCAGGTTCGGCACCATCGTGAGGATGCTGTCGTTGAAGCCGCCGATCGTGTAGCCGTCGGGCGCGGCCTTCACGAGCTGCGAGGCGCCGATGATCCCGGCCGCACCAACGATGTTCTCCACCACGATGCTCTGGCCCATGTTGGTGGCCATCTTCTGCGCGATCAGCCGCGCGGCCACGTCGACCGCACTCGCCGCCGCGAGCGGCACGATCATGCGCAGCGGCCGGTTCGGGTAGGTGGCCTGTGCGCGCGAGGGCATGGCGAGTGCGAGACCCGCCGCCCCGGCGACCCTGGCAACGCCGGCTGCGCCGGCGAGTGCAAGCGCGTCGCGCCGGGTGGACTGCAGGGACTTCGACATCGTGGCCTCCGTCGTCGTCGGTGTCGTGTCGATGCGCTAGAGCTCGAGCCCGAGCACGCGGATCGCGTTGTCGCCGAGGATCGCGAGGCGGTCGTCGTCGCTCAGCTCGGGTGTGGCCATCACGTGACCCACCGGGTCTTCGACCCAAGGGATCGGATGGTCGGTGCCGATCATGATCTGGCTCGTGCCGACTTCGGCGGCGAGGTGGCGCAGCGCCTCGCCGGTGAAGACGAGCGAGTCGAAGTAGATCTGGCGCAGGTACTGCGTGGGCCGCTTCTTCAGCTGGATGGCGGCGTTGCAGTTCTGCGGCGAGACGAAGCAGCCGCGATCCATGCGCGGCGCGTACGAGCCGAGGAAACCGCCGCCGTGCGCGCCGAGCACCTTGAGCTCGGGCAGCGCGTCGAACACGCCCTCGAAGATCAGCTTCTCCAGCGCGATGGTGGTGTCGAGCGGGTTGCCGATCACGTTGGCGAGCCAGCCGTTGCCCTTGAAGCGCGCCGCCAGCTCGGGCGT
The DNA here is from genome assembly GCA_035764445.1 of Burkholderiaceae bacterium. GTDB lineage: Bacteria > Pseudomonadota > Gammaproteobacteria > Burkholderiales > Burkholderiaceae_C > JAEUPI01. Next base: position 2,184 of record DASTZF010000123.1, on the reverse strand, counting down.
GCTCTGCGGGTGGATGAACAGCAGCGCGCCGAGCTGCTGCGCCTTGTCGAGCACGGCGTGGAACTCCGGGTGGCAGAAGTCGCGGCCGAGCACGGTGCCGCCGATCGCCGCGCCCTTGAGTCCGAGCTTGCGCACCGCCTCGTCGAGCATCGTCACCGCGAGGTCGGGAAATTGCATCGGCAGCGACGCGAACGCGGCCAGGCGCTTGGGGGCCCGCGCGCACAGCTCAGCCAGGCTCTCGTTGTGCACGCGGCAGATCGCCTCGGCGGTGTCGCGGTCCTTGCGATACCAGAACGGGTTGACGCTCAGCACCTGCAGGTCGATGCCCATGCGGTCCATCGCTGCGAAGCGGGTGGCGAGCTGTTGCTCGATCTGCAGAAAGTGCTCGGGCACGCCCTTGACCGGCGGCAGCACGTGCGCGGCGTCGGCCCCCATCAGGTCGATCGCGGCCTGGAAGTAGCAATGCGCGTGCACGTCGACCGTGCGCGCGCGCCGGCCCTTCAGGGTCACCGGTGAGCGCTTCGGCTCGGCAGCGCCGCCGCCCTCGGGAACGATCGGCAGCCCGTTGCAGCCGCAGAACCAGAAACCGCTGCGGTGCGGGTGCGCGAAGCGGAACAGCGGGCTCACTTGTCGTCGGCTTTGGCCAGCGTGGCCGCGGCGCGCTGCACCGCGCGGATCATCCGGTTGTGCGCGCCGCAGCGGCACAGGTGCTTGTCGAGCGCCTGCGCAATCTCGCTGCGGCTCGGGTTGGGGTTGCGTCGCAGCAGCGCGGCGGCCGCGGTGACGATGCCGGCCACGCAGTAGCCGCACTGCGCGGCACGCTCTTCGATGAACGCGGCCTGCAAGGGGTGCGGCTTGTCCGGCGTGCCGAGACCTTCGAGCGTGACCACCTTTCTGCCCTGCACCGACCACAGCGGCATGTTGCACGACGCCTGCGGCTGGCCGTCGACCAGCACGACGCAGGCGCCGCAGTCGCCCTGGCCGCAGCCGTACTTCGGCCCGCTCAGGCCAAGCTCGTCGCGCAGCACCGACAGCAGCGGCGTCTGCTCGTCGGCATCGGGGCGGCAGGGCTGGCCGTTGACGTGGAACATGCTTGATCAGACTTCGTCAGGTCGCGTTCACGGCGCGTGTGATGGTGTCGGCGGTGAGCGGCAGCGTGCGCACGCGCACGCCGAGCGCGTCGTACACCGCGTTGCCGATCGCCGCGGCCACCGGGCCCAGCGCGGCTTCGCCGGCGCCGAGCGCCGGCTCGTCGGGACGGTCGATCACGTGCACGCGCACCTCGGGCACCTCGGTGAAGCGCAGGATGGGATACGTGTCCCATGCGCTGCTGGTGATGACGTCGCGCTCGAACGCGACCTGCTCCTTCAGGGTCCAGCTCGCGGCCTGGATCGCACCGCCTTCGATCTGGTTGATCACGCCATCGAGGTCGACCACCATGCCGACGTCGACCGCGAGATCGAGGTTCAGCACGCGCACGCTCGCACCCGCTTCGACGCGCGCGATCACCGCGCACCAGGCGCCAGCGTTCTTGTAGCGCGCCCAGGCGAGGCCGTGGCCGATGCCCTCGCCCTGCTTCGCGCTGCGCCACCAGTCGGAACGCTGCACCACCGCGTCGAGCACCGCGAGCGCGCGCGGGTCATCGATGTGGCGCTTGCGGAAGTCGATGGGATCTTCCTTCAGCGTTTGCGCGATCTCGTCGACGAACGACTCGATCGCGAACACGTTGGCAAACGCGCCGAGCGCGCGCAGCGCCGAGGCGCGCAGCGGCATCGTCGTCAGGCGGTGGTTGACGACCTTCATGTTGGGCACCGTGTACCCCGGCACCGCGTTGCGCTCGGCGCCGCCGCCGTTGGCCGCCGGCGGGTTGATCGACAGCGGCAACACGGTGGCTCGCTCGCGTTCGCCGGCGGCGAGCAGTGCGGGCACCTTCGAGCGGCCGGGGCGCGAGCTCGAGCCATTGGCCCAGAGCTCGTGCTGCCAGTGCGTGAGCCGGCCCTGCGCGTCGAGGCTGGCCCGCAAGTCGACGCGCTGCGCCCCGCCGAACGGGCTGTGCGTGAGCTCGTCGGCGCGCGACCACAGCACGCGCACCGGTTGGCCCTTGCAGCGCAGCGCCAGCAGCACCGCGTCGAACGCCACGTCGTCGGCGCCGTTGTGGCCGTAGCAGCCCGAGCCTTCGACGTG
>DASTZF010000122.1:0-4259 GCA_035764445.1 Burkholderiaceae bacterium | reverse complement strand
CTACGCGGCGATGTCACCGCGCTTGCACGAGGCCGACTTTCGCGTTCGCACCCAGGACGGCATCGCCGAGGATTGGCCGATCTCGTATGCCGACCTCGAACCCTACTATTCGAGGGTCGAGTACGAGCTCGGCGTATCGGGGCCCGACGGTGCGAACCCCTTCGAGCCACCGCGCAGCAAGCCCTACCCGACGCCGCCGCATCGCTTCAATCTGGCAAGCGAAGCCGTCAAACGCGGTGCCGACCGGCTTGGCTTGCACATGGTGCGTGAGCCGTTGGCCCTGCCATCGCGTGACTGGGGTGGGCGCCCGGCTTGCGTCGGCGCGGGCACCTGCAGCATGGGCTGCCTGATCTCGGCCAAGTCGAGCATGGACGTCACCTACGTGCGCCGCGCGCTGACCACTGGCAGGGTGGATCTGCGCACCGAGTGCATGGCCACCGAGATCGAACTCGATCCACAGGGCCGCGCGGGTGCCGTCGTCTACATCGACAGCCAGGGTCGGAGGCAGTCGGTGGCCGGCCGGGCGATCGTGGTCGCAGGCAACGCGGTGGAGACCGCACGCCTGCTCCTGATGAGCACGTCGAGCCGCTTTCCGGACGGCTTGGCAAACTCCAGCGGCCTGGTCGGCCGCCACTTCATGGAGCACCTGGCCGTCTTCATCTACGGCCGCTTCGAGCAGCGGGTTGACCCATGGCGCGGGACGCCCACCGGCGGCATCATTCAGGATGACTACGCCAGCCGCCCCGCACGCGGCTTTGCGCGCGGTTGGACGACCTTGGTGTCGAGCTATTCGCATTGGCCGCAGAGCGTGGCGAGCCGGATCGACGGCTGGGGCCACGAACACAAACGCGCGATGCGAGACTACTTCGGCCATGTCGTCTGTCTGGCCACCGTCGGTGAGCAGTTGCCCGATGCGCGCAACCGCGTCGTGCTCGACCCGACGGAGAAGGACATCTATGGCCTGCCGGTGCCCTGTCTGATCAACGAACCGCGCGAGAACGACAGTGCGATGATCAAGGCGATGACGAGCCGGCTCGAGTCGCTGCTCGAGGCCTCTGGCGCGACCAGCGTCTGGCGCAACGATTTCGTTCCGGGAACGTCGTCGCACTACATCGGAACCTGCCGCATGGGCGATGACCCGACGCGGTCGGTTGTCGACGCGTTCGGCCGCAGTCACGACGTGGCCAATCTATTCATCGCCGACGGCAGCGTGCTGGTCACCGGCGGCGCGGTCAACCCAGCGCTCACGATCTCGGCACTTTCGCTGCGCACCTCCGAACACATTGTTGCGGCATTTCACCGCGGTGAGCTGTAGTTGTCGCACGACGTCCTGGCTGGCGGGCGACAATCGCTGGCGTCCCAGCCGTGCTGACACGAGCGGAGAACTGACGATGACATCGACACACGGTCGCAGTATCGCGCGCGGCGTCGGATGGATGCTGCTGTTCAAGCTCACTGAGCGCAGCCTCGGCATCGTCAGCACGCTGGTGCTGGCGCGGGTGCTGTCACCGCAGGACTTCGGCGTTGTGGCGATGGCGCAGTCGGTCATCGTGATGGTGCAACTGCTTGCGATGTTCGGGTTCGACCTCGCGCTGATCCGCGACCCGTCGGCCAGCGTGGACCACTATCACACGGCCTGGACGCTCAACGCGGCCCTCGGCGCGCTGATCTGCCTGATCGTGGTCGGGCTGGCGGACCCGATCGCGGCGTTCTACAGCAAGCCGGAGCTCTTCTGGGTCGTGTGTGCGTTGGCGGCGTCATCGCTCTTCTCGGGCTTGGAGAACATCGGGATCGTCGCCTTCCGGAAGGAAATGCGATTCCGCAGCGAGTTTGTGTTCCAGGTCAGCCGCAAACTTGTTGCCATCGGTGTGACCGTGCCGCTGGCCTTTGCCCTGGAGAGCTATTGGGCGCTGGTGGCCGGAACCGTGGCTTCGGCGCTAGCCAGTACGCTAATTAGCTATCGGGTGCACCCGTTTCGGCCGCGCTTTTCGCTTGCGAAAGCCGCCGAGCTTTTCTCGTTCTCGCGCTGGCTGCTGCTGGGCAATGTCATCGGCTTCGTGCGCGACCGCGCGCCTGACTTCTTCATTGGCCGCTTCGCCGGGGCGGCTGCGCTCGGGGCGTACAACGTGTCCTACGAGATTGCCAATCTGCCGACGACCGAGCTCAGCGCGCCGATCAACCGAGCGCTGATGCCCGGCTACGCCGCGGTGGCGGACGATCGTGCAGCCCTGCAGCGTACCTACCTGGAGGCCTTCGGTCTGCTCGCGTGCCTGGCGGTCCCCGCGGCGGTAGGGATCGTGGCGCTGGCCGATTTGCTGGTCCCGGTGCTGCTCGGCCCGAAGTGGATCGCGACGGTGCCGCTGGTCCAGATGTTGGCGGCGATCGGGGTGTTTCGAGTCATGCAGAGTTCGAGCGCGATGGCGCTGGTGGCGATCGGCCATCCAAAGAGCGTATCGCTAGCCAGTGGGCTCTATGCAGGAGTATTGTTGGTTTGCCTCGCGCTGTTGGTACCTTCCCTGCATGCGGAGGGCGCAGCGATCGCCACGGCGGTTGCGACGCTGGTGGCGACCCCGGTGTTTCTGCTGCAGCTGCGGCGTTACGTCGGCATCGCGCTGCGCCGCGTCGCATATCGAGTCTGGCGCCCGGCTTGCGGCGCGGCCGTGATGCTCGCGGCGGTGTCGGCGGCAGTGCCGCGTTACGCGCCGGAGATGGGTGTCGTCACAGCGATCGAGCATCTGGCGGCTGGCGCCGTGCTGGCGGTGATCGCGTACGCTGGAACCGTCGTGAGCCTGTGGTGGATGGTCGGTCGACCGTCAGGTGCCGAGCAGGCGCTACTGGCCCAGATTCGCCGACTGCTGCGACGCCGGACGGTCAGTCCGCCTCGCGACGACCGACCGACCCGCCCGATGCCGGCCGGCCAGTAGACGTTGCCTTGGATCAGGAGCACCGCGGGAGTCGACGGCCCTGACCAAGAAGCCGAAGCGGAAACACGGCAACCGAGCCAACCGAACCTGGTTGCATTTCAGCTGGTCCACTGGACCAGGAAGTCCCGATGGTCGATTCGTCACACAACCGAAGCATCGCGCGCGGTGTCGGCTGGATGCTGCTGTTCAAGCTCACGGAGCGCAGTCTCGGGATCATCAGCACGCTGGTGCTCGTGCGTCTGCTGTCGCCGGCAGACTTCGGCGTTGTCGCTATGGCGCAATCGGTCATTGCGATGGTTCAGCTGCTGGCGGCGTTCGGGTTTGACCTCGCGCTGATTCACAACCAGTCCGCCACTGAAGAGCACTACAACACGGCTTGGACGCTGAACGTCTCGCTCGGCGTGTTGATCGCCGTCATCGTGATCGGACTGGCTCAACCGATCTCGGACTTCTACGGCAAGGCGGAGCTGTTCTGGGTCGTTTGCGCACTGGCGCTGTCGTCGCTCCTGTACGGGCTCGAGAACATCGGCGTGGTGGCCTTTCGAAAGGAGCTGAGGTTTCGCAGCGAATTCGCCTTTCAGGTCAGCCGCAAGTTGATTGCGATCTGCGTCACGCTGCCGCTGGCTTTCTATCTGCGCAGTTACTGGGCTTTGGTGGTGGGTACCCTGACGTCAGCCTTGGCCGGCACGGTGATCAGCTATCTCGCGCACCCGTTCCGGCCGCGCTTCACGCTGGCCAAGGCGCGTGAACTGCTCGACTTCTCGCGCTGGCTGCTGCTCGGCAACGTGGTCGCCTTCGTGCGCGAGCGATCGTCCGACTTCTTCTTGGGCCGACTCGCCGGGCCGGCTGCGTTGGGCACATACAACGTGTCGTACGAGATCTCCAACTTGCCGACGACCGAGTTGAGCGCGCCCATCAACCGCGCGCTGATGCCAGGGCTGGCCGCCATGACCGGTGATCCGCCGGCGATGCGGGCGACGTACTTGCAGGCGTTTGGCCTGCTCGCTGCACTGGCCACCCCCGCAGCCATCGGCATTCTGGCGCTGGCCGATCTGCTGGTTCCCGTGTTGCTCGGGCCGAAGTGGCTCGCTGCTGTGCCACTGATCCAGGCGCTTGCGGTCATCGGCGTTTTCCAGGCGATGCACAGCTCGTGCGCAGCCGCACTGATCGCCAACGGCCATCCAAAGAGTGTCTCGGTGGCCAACGGGTTGTACGCGATCGTGCTGCTGGTCGGCCTCGCGATGTTCGTACCGACGCGCGGAGCGATTGGCGCGGCGATTGCGACGGCGACGGCCGCGCTGGTGGCCACGCCGGTGTTCCTGATGAGCCTACGAC
>DASTZF010000121.1:0-11491 GCA_035764445.1 Burkholderiaceae bacterium | reverse complement strand
GGCTAGGGCCAAGGGAATGGAAATCCCCGCGGAGTGCCCTGGGGCGGCCCTGCTAGAATGCCGCCCATGGCTTACCAGGTTCTCGCCCGTAAGTGGCGCCCCAGGAATTTCGAGACCCTCATCGGGCAGGAGCACGTGGTGCGCGCGCTCAGCAATGCGCTGGCCAGCGGTCGCCTGCATCACGCTTATCTGTTCACTGGCACGCGCGGCATCGGCAAGACGACGGTGTCGCGCATCCTCGCCAAGAGCCTGAATTGCACGGGTCCCGATGGCACCGGCGGCGTGACCGCGCAGCCGTGCGGCCAGTGCCAGGCCTGCACCGAGATCGATGCCGACCGCTACATCGACTACATCGAGCTCGATGCTGCGTCCAATCGCGGCATCGACGAGGCGCGCGATTTGATCGAGCGCGCTGCCTACAAGCCAAGCGTGGGCCGCTTCAAGGTCTTCATGATCGACGAGGCCCACCAGCTGACCAAAGACGCATTCAGTGCACTGCTGAAGACCCTGGAGGAGCCACCCGAGTACCTGAAGTTCGTGCTGGCAACGACCGATCCCGACAAGATGCTGCCGACGGTGCTGAGCCGATGCCTGCAATTCAACCTCCGACCGATGGCGCCGCAGACGGTGCACGAGCACCTCGCACACGTGCTGGCCAACGAGACCGTGCCGCACGACGCGGGCTCGCTGCGCTTGCTGGCGCGCGCAGCACGCGGCTCGATGCGCGATGCGCTGTCGTTGACCGATCAGGCGATCGCCTATGGCGGTGGCCGCCTCGACGAGGCCGCGGTGCGCGCGATGCTCGGCAGCGTCGAGCGCTCGGTGGCCGCACGCTTCGTGCACGCGCTCGGGGCGCGCGACGGCCCCGCGGTGCTGGCCGCGGTCGACGACGTGCGACAGCGCGGGTTGTCGGCTGCCGGCACGCTGGAGGAACTTGCCACGCTGCTGCAGCAGATGGCGATCGCTCAGGCGGTGCCCGGTGCCCTGGACGACGAAGACCCCGACACGCCCGAAGCGACGCGCCTGAGCCGATCATGGCCGGCCGACGAGGTACACCTGCTGTACAGCATCGCCGTGCATGGCCGCGAGGAGTTGCAGCTGTTGAGCGACGAGTACGCGGCGCTGACGATGGTGCTGCTGCGCTTTCTCGCGTTCCCCGCGGTGGCACCGGCTGCGGCGGTGCGAGCCTCGCCGGCGGGTGCGGCCAGCATCGATGTGGCGCAGACCATCGACGGTGCGGCGGGCAAGCCGGCCGCGGCTGCGGTCGCTGTGGCTCGCCGCGACGAGCCACCGCCCTGGCTCGATGTGGTGCCCGATGAGGATCCAGCGAGCGCGGGCGACACGACGGCGGCACGCCCAGGCCCAGCGAGCGCAGCCGTGCTGCAACCCACCGCGCTGGGCGAACGCTGGGCCGCGCTGGTCGGTGCGATGGCGCAGCGCGGCCTCATCAGCGCGCTGGTGCGCGAGCTGGCGATGCAAAGCGAATGGCTCGCGACGTCGGCGAGTGGTGAGAGTGGCGAGCGCTGGCAACTGCGCGTCGAGCGCGAGTCGCTGCGTGCGCCGGCCCTGCGCGACAAGCTGCAGGCCGCGGTGAGCGCGGTGCACGGCACACCGGTGAACCTGGAGCTGATCGACGGCGCCGCACAGGACAGCCCGGCGTTGCGCGAGGCAGCCGCGCGCGCGCGCGCGCAGCAGCAGGCCGAGCAGACGATGACCAGCGACCCGGTGGTGCGCGAGCTGATGTCGCAATTCAAGACCGCGCGCATCGTGCCGGGCTCGATCAAGCCCGTTCAGAGGAACCCGTCACCATGATGAAGAACCAGTTGGCCGGCCTGATGAAACAGGCGCAGGCGATGCAGGAGAACCTGCGCAAGGCGCAGGAGGAGCTCGCGACCATCGAGGTCGAGGGCCAGGCGGGCGCCGGCCTGGTGAAGGTCACGATGACCTGCCGCCACGACGTCAAACGCGTCAGCATCGATCCGAGCCTGCTCGGCGAAGACAAGGACATGCTCGAAGACCTGGTGGCCGCGGCGTTCAACGATGGCATCCGCCGCGCCGAAGCCACTTCGCAGGAGAAAATGGGCAAGCTCACGGCGGGCATGCCGCAGATTCCCGGCATGAAGTTCCCGTTCTGATGTTCGCGCGGTCAGGCGTGTGACCGAGCGTGCACTGCAGGAGTTGCTCGACGCGCTGCGTCGCCTGCCGGGCGTCGGCGCGCGTTCGGCGCAGCGCATGGCCTTCCATCTGCTGCAGCACGACCGCGACGGCGCGCGCCGCCTCTCTGCGGCGTTGCAGGCGGCGGACCGGCAGGTACGGCACTGCGAGCGTTGTCACACGTTCACCGAAGGCCAGTTGTGCCCGATCTGCCTCGACCCGCGGCGTGACGCCCGTCTGCTGGCGGTGGTCGAGACGCCGGCGGACCAAGCTGCCCTCGAGCGCACGGGCAGCTTTCGCGGCCTGTACTTCGTGCTGATGGGCCGCCTGAGCCCGCTCGACGGTGTCGGTGTGCACGACATCGGCATCGCCCCGCTGCTCGAGCGGGCCAGCGACCCTGCACTGGAGGAAGTGATCGTCGCCACCAGCTTCACCGCCGAGGGCGAAGCGACCGCGCAACTGATCGCGCAGGCCCTCGGCGCCCGCGGCACCAAGGTCACGCGCTTGGCGCGCGGGGTCCCCGTGGGCAGCGAACTGGAATACGTCGACTTGTCGACCATCGCTCACGCGCTGAGCGACCGCCGCTGAGCGTCTCACGCTTGGCTGTGGAAGGCGCGCTTCACGCCTTCACGTCGCTGCGCGACGTGAGCCTGCGTCAGCGTTTGGCGGCCAGATTGGCCTGCTTGCCTGCCGACGCGGCGACCTTGCGGCTTGCCGCAGGCTTGGCCGGCACCATCACAACGATGTTCTGGCCACCGCGGAATCTGGCTTCGACGCCGACGTGGTTCCACATCGCTACGTGCTCGGCCGGCACGTGGTAGCGGCGCGCAACGGCCGCGACGCTGTCGCCGCGGCGCGGGGCGCGGAAGGTGACGCGACGAAAGCCGCGCGTGTCGGGTGCCAGTGCGAGGTGGCCGTTCTCGGCGAGGTGTTCGGGCACATCGACCAGTGTCGCCTCGGGCCGCGGCACCACCAGCGAAGAACCCGCCTGCACCAGCATCGATGGTGGGATGCGGTTGACGTCGCGCAATTCCACCTCGCTCATGCCCACCAGCTCGGCGGCTTCGGCCGGCTTGAGCGTTCTGGGTGCCACCCACACCGTCCATGTGGCCAGCGGCCCTTCGTGACGCGGCAGGTTGCGCACGAAGGCATTCGCTGCATCGTAGGGCAGTAGCACCTGCGGCGTGCCGGCGGCCAGGATCACCGGCCGGTTCATCTGCGGGTTGAGCTGCTGAAACTCCTCCAGGCCGATGCCTGCCAACTTGGCGGCGAGCTCGACATCGATGTCGCGCTCGATGGCCACGCTCAGGAAGTAGGGGTGATTCTCCAGCGGCTGCAGCGTGAGGCCGAACGCCTCGGGCTTGGCGACGATGTTCTTGACGGCCTGCAGCTTGGGCACGTAGTCGCGCGTCTCCACGGGCAGCCCGCGCAGGCTCTCGTAGACGCTCGGCGCGTTGCGGTCGCGCTTGCGTTGCAGTGCGCGCTGGACGTTGCCCTCGCCCCAGTTGTAGGCCGCCAGCGCCAGCTGCCAATCGCCGTTGAACATAGCGCCCAGGCGCTCCAGGTAGTCGAGGGCGGCGCGCGTCGACGCCAGCACATCGCGACGATCGTCGCGGAAGGCGTTCTGCTTGAGCGCGTAAATGCGACCGGTGGACGGCATGAACTGCCACATACCAGCGGCGCGCGCCACCGACATCGCTTGCGGGTTGAACGCGCTCTCGACAAACGGCAGCAGCGCGAGGTCGAGCGGCATGTTGCGCTTTTCGAGCTCCTCAACCACGAAGAACAGGTAACGACCACCGCGCTCGGTCATGCGCGCCACGTAGTCGGGTCGCTCGGTGTAGTACTGCTCCCACTTGCGCACGCGGGCGTTGCTCATTGTCGGCAACGAGTAGCCCGCGCGCAGGCGCGACCACAGGTCGGTGCGCGCACTCGGGTCGTCGAAGTCGACGCGCTTCTCGGGCTGCAGCGGGTCGGCCGCTTCGGGCGGCGCCGACGGCGCCGTGTTGGGGGCGCTCGGTGGCGCAACGGTAGTCTCGACCGGCGGCGGCGCGGGCGCGGGCTCCGGAGCCGGCGGCGCGCTAGGCGCCGCGAAAACCGGTGCCGCGACCGAGGCCTCACCGCTGGGCGCGGTCTCGGGCGCTGGCGGCGCCACGGCACAGCCGGAAGCCAGTGCGCCGATGGCGACCACGGCCCAGCCCATCGCGCGGCGTCGAGCAGCGGGCCACGGCGAGCGTGGTGTCGTCACAAACAATGCAGTGGGCACGATGCGCTTGAGGGTCGAATTCATCATCCGACGCGGGACACCGGCGCCGGCACGCGGGCGCATTGTCCGGGCATCGCGAAGCGTCGCACGGTGCGTAATTCACGCCGCTGCCGATGGTCGGCCCGTTGCATGAAGACACGTTTGACGGCACCCGCGTTGGCCATGCGGTCTCCCCAACTCCGGGTCACTAGAATGTCCTGCAGTCACAACAACGTCGGCCGGGGCACTGACGCATGGCACACCCCACATCCGGCGGCGAGAACGACGACGAATGCCGTCGCAAGTGAAGCGCCATCAAGCATGACGACGCGAGACGACGCGATTATAGAGTTTGCCCACTGGCTGCTCAGTCCGCCGGGCCGCTACATGCTCGAATGGGAGCAGGCTCGGATCGACGCCGCGGTGGCCGATGTGTTCGGCTTTCACGCGCTGCAGCTCGGGCTGCCACAACTCGATGCCTTGCGCGCCAATCGCATGCCGCATCGCTGGGTCGCGCAGGATTCGCTGGTGGTGCCTGAGCGGCTCGATCTGCCAGCCCCCGCCGAGCCGATCACCACCCAGTCCCCCAGCGTGCCGGTGGCGCTGCATTGCGATTTCGATGCGCTGCCATTTCCAAGCCAGAGCATCGACCTCCTCGTGCTGCCGCACGGCCTGGAGCTCGCGCGCGATCCGCACGAGACGTTGCGCGAGGTTGAACGCGTGCTGGTGCCCGAGGGCAGGGTCGTGATCGTCGGGTTCAATCCGGCGAGCCTGTGGGGGCTACGACAGCGTGTAGGCGCGATGCGTCAACGGCTGGGTCTCTCGCAGCGGCCGCGCTTTCTGCCGCACGCCGGCGAGTTCATGGGCTACTGGCGCTTGCGCGACTGGCTGCGTCTGCTGAGCTTCGAGGTCGAGCAGGGCCGCTTCGGCTGTTGGCGCGCGCCAGTGCGCTCGCAGGCCTGGCTGGAGCGCTGGGCCTGGGTCGAGAGCGTCGGCGAGCGGTGGTGGCCGGTGCTCGGTGCGGTGTACTTCGTGATCGCGGTCAAGCGCGTGCGCGGCATGCGCCTGGTCGGTATGGCGCGACGCGAGAAGCTCACACCCAAGGCGGCCCCGGCGGTGGCGACGCAGCGCCGGCGCGAGGCCGCCGAGGCCGAATGAGGAGACGATGAGCGAGCCCGTGGTCGTGTACACCGATGGCGCCTGCAAGGGCAACCCAGGCCCGGGTGGTTGGGGCGCGCTGCTGCGCTGGCGCGACCATCAGAGGGAGTTGTTCGGCGGTGAGTTGCAGACCACCAACAACCGCATGGAGCTGACCGCCGTGATCGAGGCGCTGTCGGCGCTCAAGCAGCGCAGCGAGGTGGCGGTCTACACCGACAGCGAGTACGTCAAGAACGGCATCACGACCTGGATCCACAACTGGAAGCAACGCGGCTGGCGCACCGCCGACAAGAAGCCGGTGAAGAACGTCGAGCTGTGGCAGCGCCTCGATGCGCTGGCGGCCTCCCACGACGTGCGCTGGCACTGGGTGCGCGGACACAACGGCGACCCCGGCAACGAGCGCGCCGACGAATTGGCAAATCTTGGGGTGTTGAGCATCAAGTGATGCGGGTGTCCGCGGGCAGCGGAAGCCCGATGCGCGTACCACCGCGCCCGGGGCTGCGCTTGCATGCCGGGCGCGTTCGCGAGGCGCAGCTCAGCGCGCCGGCGCTGACTTACGTCATCGCTCAACCACCGATGTAGTGCATCTCGATGCGGCGCTCGTCGCCGGGTGCGCCGGCGCTTTGCGCGCTGCGCAGTTCCGAATAGCGGTCGCTGCGCTGACTCCACAGATCGGCCAGCGCCGACGAGATCTCGAGATCGCTGCGGCCGCCGCGCAGCAGCGAGCGCAGGTCATGGCCACGCGTGGCGAACAGGCAGGTGTAGAGCTTGCCTTCGGTGGACAGCCGCGCGCGGTTGCAGTCGCGACAGAACGCCCGTGTGACGCTCGAGATGAAGCCGATTTCGCCGCCGCCGTCGCGGTAGCGCCAGCGCTCAGCAGTCTCACCTGCTGCGTTGACCGGCAGCGGTTCGAGGGGCCATGCCGTCTGCAACTGCTCCAGCAACTGCATCGACGGCACCACCTGGTCCATGCGCCAGCCGTTGGTGGCGCCGACGTCCATGTACTCGATGAAGCGCAGCACGATGCCGCTGCCGCGGAAGTGGCTTGCCATCGGCAGCACTTGGTCGTCATTGACGCCGCGCTGCACGACCATGTTTACCTTGATCGGGGCCAGGCCCGCTGATCGGGCGGCGTCGATGCCGGCCAATACGTCAGCCAGCGGAAAGTCGGCGTCGTTCATGCGGCGGAAGATCGTATCGTCGAGCGCGTCCAGGCTGACGGTTACCCTGGACAGGCCGGCGGCCTTCAGCGTCTGCGCCTTGCGCGCGAGCAGCGACCCGTTGGTCGTCAGCGTCACCTCGAGCGGCTTGCCGTCGGCGCCGCACAGGTCGACCAGCATCGCGACCAGTTGCTCGATGCCTTTGCGGAGCAACGGCTCCCCGCCAGTCAGCCGCACTTTGGTCACGCCGTGCCCTGCGAAGAGGCGCGTCAGTCGCGTGATCTCCTCGAAGGTGAGCAACGAACTGTGCGGCAGGAATTGATAGTCACGACCGAACACCTCGCGTGGCATGCAGTAGCCGCAGCGGAAATTGCAGCGGTCGGTGACCGAGATGCGCAGATCGTGCAGCGCCCGCGCGAGGCGGTCGCTCAAGTGGCCGGTTGGCGCCTGCAGGCGCGCCGGGATGACCGGCACGCTCGCCGCATAGCGCAGGTCGGCCAACGGAACGACGGACTCACCCATGCGGCGATTGTGCCGGTTGCGCGATGCCCACGCTGGTGCCGGCGCACAGGTCCGAGGCCGGGGTTCTACGGAGTGACGTCGCTCGCAGCGACGCGACGCGCCCCGGTGTAGCGGCGCGACCAGTAGGTGGCATGGATGCTCTCGATGCGCACCTGGGCGCCCGTGCGTGGCGCGTGGATGAAGCGCCCGTCACCGACATAGATGCCGACGTGCGAGAAGGTCCTCTGCAGCGTGTTGAAGAAGACCAGATCGCCCGGCTGCAGCGCCCGGCGCGACGACACCGACCGCAGCATCGGCGCCTGAGCCTGCTCTTCCGCGCTGCGCGGCAGCTCGACCCCCAGCGCCTGCCCGAAGACGTAGCGAGTGAAACCGCTGCAGTCAAAGCCCGCTTCGGCGCTCTGACCGCCGAACTGGTACGGCCGGTCGAGAAAGGTCATCGCGGCGATCACCACTTCGCCGCCGGCCACAGCATCAGGGCCGTTCGAAGAAGCGGCTGCCGTTGGGGCGGGGGTTTCGCCGATGCCGATGGGGCTTCCGTTCGGCGCTTGAGTGGCGCAGCCGCACAGCACGACCACTGCCCAGATCGCGACCACGTCGACCGTACGCCTGACCATGGCTTGCACCCTAAGGGTATTTACATTGGATGTCAATAAAACTTAATCTGGTCAACTAGTTGCAGCGGAAACCTCAAGCTGTACCTGATCAATTACCAGAATGCGGGATCTGAGTCGCTCGATTTTGCTCAAGGCCCGCAGGCGGCCGCCCGTCGAGAATGGCGAAGGCAATCAATGTGCCGTCGTTGTCGTCGGCGCAGGAGGGATCGGCATGGACTACGGTGAATTCCATCGGCGCTCGCTGCACGAGCGTGATGCCTTCTGGGCGGAGCAGGCGCGGCTGATCGACTGGGAGCGCCCGTTCGAGCAGGTGCTGGACTACAGCGCTCCGCCATTCGCACGCTGGTTCGTCGGCGGGCGCACGAACCTGTGCCACAACGCGGTCGATCGTCATCTGCGCGAGCGCGCCGACCAGCGCGCGTTGATCTACGTGTCCACCGAAGTCGATCAGGAGCAGGTCTACACGTTCGGGCAGCTGCACGCCGAGGTGCAACGCATGGCCGCCTGCCTGCTGGCGTTGGGTGTGCGGCAGGGCGACCGCGTGCTGATCTACATGCCGATGATCCCGCAGGCGGTGTTTGCGATGCTTGCCTGCGCGCGCATCGGAGCGATCCACTCGGTCGTCTTTGGCGGCTTTGCCAGCGTGAGCCTGGCCAGTCGCATCGACGACGCGCGCCCCGCAGTGGTCGTCAGCGCGGACGCCGGCAGCCGCAGTGGCAAGGTTGTGTCCTACAAGCCGCTGCTCGACGAGGCCATTCGCCTGGCCGAGCACAAGCCGCCTCGGGTGCTGATGGTCGACCGCGGACTCAGCGCCTTCAGTGCCGTCGAGGGTCGCGACGTCGACTACGCGGCACTGCGCGAGCAGCACGCCGGCACCATCGTGCCGTGTACTTGGCTCGATGCCACCGACGCGAGCTACACGCTGTACACCAGCGGCACCACGGGCAAGCCCAAGGGCGTGCAGCGCGACACCGGCGGCTACGCGGTGGCGCTGGCCGCGTCGATGAAGCACATCTTCCGCGGCAATGCCGGAGAAACCTATTTCTCGACTAGCGACATCGGCTGGGTGGTGGGCCACAGCTACATCGTTTACGGGCCGCTGCTGGCCGGCATGGCGACCATCCTTTACGAGGGCCTGCCGATCCGGCCCGACGCCGGCATCTGGTGGAAGTTGGTCGAGAAATACAAAGTCACCGCGATGTTCAGCGCACCCACCGCGGTGCGGGTGCTGAAGAAGCACGACCCGGCCTACCTCAAGCAGTACGACCTGTCGTCGCTGCGCGCGCTGTTCCTGGCCGGCGAGCCGCTCGACGAGCCCACCGCAGCGTGGATCGCCGAAGGGCTCGGCAAGCCGATCGTCGACAACTTTTGGCAGACCGAGACCGGTTGGCCGATCCTCACCATCTGCAACGGCGTCGAGGCCGCGCCATCGAAGTTCGGTTCGCCCGGCAAGGCCGTCTACGGGTACGACGTCAAGCTGATCGACGAAAGCAGCGGGCGTGAACTGACCGGCGCCAACCAGAAAGGCGTGGTGGCGATCGAAGGACCGCTGCCGCCGGGCTGCATGCAGACCGTGTGGGGCGACGACGAGCGCTTCGTCAAGACCTACTGGAGCACGATTCCCGGCCGCCAGATCTACAGCACGTTCGACTGGGGCATTCGCGACGAGGACGGCTACTACTTCATCCTCGGCCGCACCGACGACGTCATCAACGTCGCCGGCCATCGACTCGGCACGCGCGAGATCGAGGAGAGCATCTCCAGCCATCCCAGCGTCGCCGAAGTCGCGGTCGTCGGCGTTGCCGACTCGCTGAAGGGCCAGGTGGCGATGGCCTTCGCGGTGCTGAGGGACCCGTCGATCGCGGCCACGCCGGAAGCCGCCCTGAAGCTTGAGGGCGAGATCATGAAGGTGGTCGACGAGCAACTCGGAGCCGTCGCGCGGCCGGCCCGCGTGCGCTTCGTCAGCGTGCTGCCCAAGACTCGCTCTGGCAAGCTGCTCAGACGAGCCATCCAGGCGGTGTGTGAAAACCGTGACCCCGGCGATCTCACCACCATCGAGGACCCGGCAGCTCTCCAGCAGATCAAGGATCTCGCCGTCAGCTAGCGACGCGTCTCCGCAATCCACAATGCCGGCGATCCGGGAGGTCCGCGTGCATTGGTCGCGCCAGCGTGTGAGGTGGTTTGTCTGGGCGGTTGCCGCAATCAGCAGTGCGCCGAATGATGCCGCCGAGCTGCCTGGCCCGGCGTTGCCGTCGTTCGACTCGGCGACCGCGGTGCGGGCCCATTGCGGCAAGGGGCTCGAACGCGCCCGCACGACCTTGCACGCGCTGGAGCGCCACCCGGTGAATGGCACCTGGCTGTCTGCCTGGGACGACCTCAACGCGCTGATGGAGGACTGGGCCGGGCCGATCTACCTGCTGTCCAACGTGCATCCCGACAAGGCGATCCGCGATGCCGCCGATGCGTGCGAGCTGAGCTGGCAAGACTTCATCTCGACCTTGGGCCAGAACGCCACCCTATACGCTGCGGTCAGGCGCCTCCATGAGCGCGATCCGATCGACGCACTGCTGCTGAAGACGGTGCGCGAGGACTTCGAGGACGCCGGTGCCGGCCTGCCTGCCGCGCAGCGCAAGCGGGCCAAGGAGATCAACGATCGCGTCACCGCGCTCGGCCAGGAATTCGATCGCAACATTCGCGACGCCAACATCCAGCTCGCTTTCGCAGTCGAGCAGCTGCGCGGTGTGCCGGAGGCGATGTGGCGCGCTGCCAAGCGCGACGACCAGGGACACGTGCTGCTCGGGGTCGACGCGCCGACGTACGCGTCGGTGATGCAGGGTGCAGCCGATCCGACGACGCGCGAGCGCATGTGGCGTGCCAAGACAAACGAGGGCGGAGCGGCGAACCTCAGGCTGCTCGACGAGATCGGCCAGTTGCGCAAGGAGTACGCATCGCTGTTCGGCGCCGACAGCTATGCCGACTTCACGCTGCGCCGGCGCATGGCACACAGCGCGCGCGAGGCGCAGGCCTTTCTCGACGAGGTGCTGTCGGCCGTCACCGGGCGCGAGCGGCAGGAGCTCGACGAGCTGCGCGAGGCCAAGGCGCGCGACCTGCAGCAGACGCTGGCGCAGACGGTGCTGCAGCGCTGGGACGTGGCCTACTACCAGGAGAAGGTGCGCCGCGAGCGTTATGCGGTCGACCAGGAGGCGTTTCGCGCGCACTTTCCGCCGCAGCAAAGCTTGGCGTTCGTGATGCGCGTGGTCGAGAAGATGCTCGGCGTCAAGTATGTGCGCGTCCCGGCCGTCAAGCTCTGGCACCCCGACGTGCAGGCCTACGCCGTGCACGACGCGCGCAGCGGCCAGCCGCTGGCGGCGCTGTACGTCGACCTGTTTCCGCGCGAGGGCAAGTACAACCATGCGGCGGTCTGGAGCTTTCGCAACGGGTCGCTGCGGCTCAAGCGGCCGGCGCAGGCGGCGCTGGTGGTCAACATCGATCCCGACGGCCTGACCTTGGACGAGCTCGAGACGCTGCTGCACGAGTTCGGCCACGCGGTGCACAACAACCTGTCGGCCACGCGCCACGTGTCGCAGGCCGGCACCAGCGTGCTGCGCGACTTCGTCGAAGCGCCATCGCAGATGCTC